>DASRCU010000064.1:0-24782 GCA_035652955.1 Verrucomicrobiia bacterium
GTTTCCGGCTTTCTGCATCCGGTTACTGTACCGTCTTGCCTTCCTTGCGCTGGACGTGTTCGCCCAAATAGCGCACGCCCTTGCCCTTGTAAGGTTCCGGCGGATAGAAGGCGCGCAGTTCGGCGGCGACCTTGCCCACCAGCATTTTGTCCGGCCCTTCCACCGTCAGTTTGGTGTTTTCCTCAACAGTCACTTTGATCTGATCGGGAATCTCGTAATGGATGGGATGGGAATAGCCGAGGGTGAGGTTGACGACTTTGCCCTGAACGGCAGCCTTGAAGCCGACGCCCTGGATTTCGAGTTTCTTGACGAAGCCTTCGCTGACGCCCTTGACCATGTTGTTGACCAGCGCCCGGCTCAAACCGTGCAGGGCTTTGGCTTCGGCGTCGTCGCCGTCGCGGCTGACGATGATTTTTCCGTCGGCCACTTTGAGGCTGGTGCGCCGGGGCAATTCCCAGTCCAACTTGCCTTTGGGCCCTTCGACGTGGATTTTCCGCCCGTTCACGTCCACCTTCACCTTGGGCGGAATGGCCACCGGTTGTTTTCCAATGCGCGACATAAGTCAATTCCAAATTCCCGGCGGAGCGGCACGTCTGCGGCCGACCCGCCGGTCGTTTCTACCACACGTAACACAATAATTCGCCACCGAGATTTTTCTTTTTGGCCTCCACCCCGGTCATGACCCCTTCGGAGGTGGAAAGCACGGCAATTCCCAGACCGCCCAGCACGCGGGGAATTTCAGTCGCCCTCACGTAACGGCGCAAACCCGGTTTGCTGACGCGTTTCAAGCCCGCAATGACGCTCTTTTTGCCGTTGTATTTCAAACGGATTTTGATCGTTTTGACGGCGGCGCCCTCCACGACCACGTCGGAGACATATCCTTCGCGCTTCAAAATCCTGGCGATGTTTTCCTTCAGGCGCGAATGCGGCACTTCCACCACCGGCAGCAGGGCGCGCCCGGCGTTGCGCAGCCGCGTCAACAGGTCTGCAATCGGATCGGTCATATTTTAATTTTTTCGTCCTGGCACCCCCCGCTCGTCCGTGATGGGGACGGCGGCGGGGAAAATTCAATTTTCCGGCTACCAACTGGCCTTCACCACGCCGGGAATCAAACCGTTCAACGCTGCTTCGCGAAAGGCCAGCCGCGAGAGGCCGAATTTGCGCAGGTAGCCGTGGCGCCGTCCGCTGGCGGCGCAGCGATTGACCACGCGCACCGGGCTGGCGTCACGCGGCAATTTGGCCAGACCGGCGTAATCGCGCCTGGCCTTCAACTCGGCGCGGAGCGCGGCGTATTTTTTCACCGTTTCCATCTTGCGCTTGTTGCGCTCAATCCATGCTTTCTTGGCCATAAAATTTCAGGTGGCGACGCGCCGGAGGCGTTCGCCGGGCGGTTAGGGGGTTGAAGCCGGTTCGTTGCTTTTCGTTTCCGGTTTTGCCTGCCCGGCGGCTCCGGCGGCGCTCTTTGGTGTTTCCTTCACCTCTGCAAACGGAAAGCCCAGCAGTTTCAACAAATCCATCGCCTGCGCGTCATCCGGCGCGCTGGTCACGAGGGTGATGTCCATGCCCTGGGTGCGTTTGATCTTGTCCAGGTCAATCTCCGGGAAAATCGTCTGGTCGGCGATGCCAAAGGTGTAATTGCCCCGGCCATCGAATTTGCGCGGAGAAAGCCCGCGGAAATCGCGGATGCGCGGCAGGGCGGCGGCCACCAGCCGATCGAAAAACTCGTACATCACGTCGCGGCGCAACGTCACGCGGCAGCCGATGGGCTGGCCTTTGCGGAGTTTGAAATTGGCGATGGCGTGGCGCGATTTGCAAATGGCCGGCTTGCGACCGGTGATCAGCGCCAGATCTCTGGCCGCGTCTTCCACCGCCGTCTTGTCCAGCGAGGCGTTCACCCCCATGTTCACCACGATTTTTTCCAGCCGGGGGATCTGGTGCACGTTCCGATAGTGGTAGCGGGCCTTCAGGGCCGGCACCACTTCGTTGAGGTATTTTTCGTAAAGTCTGGCTTTCATCGGTTGCTCCACGGATCGGGCCGCGCCCCAGGGCTAACGACCCGCCGCCGGGACGGGCGCTTCCACCTTCCGCACGTTGGAAAGGTGTATGGTGCCTTCGCGCTCAATGATGGCGCCATTGGGATACTGCTGGCTTTTGCGCACGTGTTTTTTGATCATTTGCAGCCCTTCCACAATGACGCGCTGTTTTTTCGGAAATACCGCAATGACCCGGCCGCGCTTGCCGCGTTCCTTGCCGGCCAGCACGACCACTTCATCGCCTTTCTTCACGTGACACTTCATTTCAATTTTCAATTCCCGATTTTGAATTTAAAGTTGCAGGCCATGAAAACAAGGCCAAACTCCAAGCCTGAATTTCCTCAAATGACCTCCGGCGCCAGCGAAATGATTTTCATGAATTTCTTGTCGCGCAACTCGCGCGCCACCGGACCGAAAATGCGCGTGCCCTTCGGGTTCAATTCCTTGTCAATGATCACGCACGCGTTGCGGTCAAAGCGCAGATACGAACCGTCGCTGCGGCGGATGGCCTTTTTGGTGCGCACCACGACGGCGTCGTGAACTTCGCCTTTTTTGACCTGGCCGTCCGGCGCGGCGTCTTTAATGTGCACCTTGATGATGTCGCCCACGCGGGCGTAACGCTGGTTGCGGTGCAACACGCCAATGTTCCAGGCGATTTTGGCGCCGGTGTTGTCGGCCACATCCAGACTGGATCGAACTTGCAACATGTCCTGGTTAAATCGTTAAATCGTTGAAGAGTCACGCCGCCGGGGCCGCCGCGGACGCCGTCATGGCGTTGCGCTCCACAATCTCCACCAGGCGCCAGCGCTTGGTCCTGGAGAGCGGCCGGGTTTCCTCGATACGCACCCAATCGCCGGGGCGGGCCTCGCCCTTTTCGTCGTGGACGTAGAATTTTTTGTAGGCCTTCACCACCTTGCGAAAGCGCGGGTGCGGAAAGCGGCGTTCCACGCGCACCACGATGGTCTTGGTCATCTTGTTGGAGACGACCTGGCCGTGGCGCTGTTTGCGGTGCCCTCCTGCGGGCGCCGCCGGCGTTTCCGGATTTTTCGTTTCTTCAGCCATTGTTTTTGTTAAAACCTATTTGTTGAATCGTTGGCCGGCGGAGCCGTTTACGCGAAACCGCCGGTCGGCTGTCATGCGGCCTTTCCCTTGTTGCGCAGTTCAGAAATCCGCGTTTCAATTCGCGCGATGTCCCTGCGGAGCAGCCGCAATCGCGCCGGTTTTTCCAACTGCGCGCTGGCCTGCTGCAAGCGCAGGTTGAACAGCTCCTGCCGGAGGTCGCGGCCTTTGGCCGCCAGCTCCACCAACGTCATGTCTTTCAATTCCGAAAACTTCATTGTCCCGGGAAAAATTGCGGTGTTACCGGCGCGCATGCCGCGAAATAAATTTGGTTTTGATCGGCAATTTCGTCGCCGCCAGCCGCAGGGATTCGCGCGCGTCCGCCTCCGGCACGCCGTCCACTTCAAACAACACGTTCGCCGGGCGGACCACCGCCACCCAGGATTCGAGCGGGCCTTTGCCGTGGCCCATACGGGTTTCCAGCGGTTTTTTGGTGATGGATTTCTGCGGAAAGACGCGAATCCACATCTTGCCGCGCCGTTTCATGTGGCGGGCGATCGCCACGCGGCAGGCTTCCAGTTGTTTGGTGTCCAGCCAGCCGCGTTCCAGCGCCATCAATCCGTATTCGCCAAAAGCCACCGTGTTGCCGCGCGTGGCCAGGCCGGCGCGACTGCCGCGGTGCATCTTGCGATACTTCACTCGTTCGGGCATCAAAGGCATAACAACGTCCCTTCAATCGTTCACTGGTTCAGCCGGCTCCAGGTTCAGGTGGCGGCCGCCGGTTCAGCGGCGGATTTCTCTTTTTTTTGCGGTTTGTTCTCGCCTTTGCAAATCCAGCATTTGATGCCGAGTTTGCCATAGACGGTGTGCGCCTCGGCGAATCCGTAGTCAATGTTGGCGCGCAGGGTGTGCAGGGGGACACGGCCCCAATGATATTGCTCCACCCGGGCCAGCTCCGCGCCGCCCAAACGGCCGGAACAACGAATTTTGATGCCCTCGGCGCCGAAATCCTGAGCGGTCTGCACGGCTTTTTTCATGGCGCGGCGGAACGACACGCGACGTTCCAATTGCAGGGCGACGTTCTCGGCGACCAGTTGGGCGTCCAGTTCCGGCTGTTTGACCTCAACGATGTCCACATAGACTTCCTTGTTGGTCATCCGGCTCAATTCTTCCTTGAGCTTGTCAATCTCGGCGCCCTTGCGGCCGATGACGACTCCCGGACGGGCGGTGAAAATGGTCACGCGACAACGGTTCGTGGCCCGCTCGATCAAAATCTTCGGCACCGAGGCCGTTTCGAGTTTCTTTTTGAGCAACTCGCGGATGCGGCGGTCTTCATCCAGCAACTGGCTGAATTCCTTTTTGCCGGCAAACCATTTCGAGCGCCAGTCTCTGTTGACGGCGACGCGCAGACCGATGGGATTGGTTTTCTGGCCCATATTATTCGTCAGACAAAGTGATTTTCACGTGGCAATGGCGTTTGAGGATCGGCCCGGCCGAACCCCGCGCCTTGGGGATGAAACGTTTGAGCGGCGTGGCGGTCAGCGCAAACGCTTCCTTGACGATCAAACTTTCGGGCGCCAGGCGGCTCCGGGAATGCAGGAAACGTTCATACAACGCCAGCCGCCGCGCCAGTTTGTTTCGTCGTTTGTGATTGCGCGTGTTTTCCACCTGGCTTTGCAAACTGGTGATTTCCTGCCGCACCTTGGCCTCCGTCCAGTCGTTGCGAATCTGCTCGGCATTGGCCAGCGCCGAGCGGAGGGCCTTGGCCACAAAGCGGGCGCCCTTGCGCGGGACCACCGCCAGCACCGCCTGCGCCTGCAGCGCCGGCAGCCCCTGAATCTGCCGCACCACCTCACGCATCTTTTGCGCGGACATCGGTACGTTTCTGGCAATCGCGTGAACCTGCATACTCAAAATGTCACTTCCGCCGCGGAACACCGAGCGACCGTCATGCGACCGCCCCGCCCGCTGGCCATCTGTGATTTCAACCGTTGCGTCATTTCGCCTCCGCCTTGGCCGTGTGGGCACCGTGTTTCTTGAAGGTGCGTGTCAGCGAAAATTCTCCCAGCTTGTGGCCCACCATGTTCTCGGTCACAAACACAGGATTAAAAACCTTTCCGTTGTGGACGTTGAACGTCAACCCGACAAAATCCGGCGTAATGGTCGAACGCCGCGACCACGTCTTAATCGGGGCCTTGGATTTGGTCTCCTTGGCCTTCTGGATTTTCTCCAGCAGGTGGAGGTCCACAAACGGGCCTTTTTTAATCGAGCGTCCCATAAATCATTTCACTTTTATCGGCAGTCCGTTCCGACGCACGACAATGAAGCGGTTGGAGTATTTGTATTTGGGGCGTGTCTTGCCGCCTTTGGCCAGTTTGCCCCACGGCGAAGTCAACTGCTGCCAGCCGCCGCCGGATTTGGATTTGCCGGCGCCGCCGCCGTTGGGATGATCCACCGGGTTGCGCGAGACGCCGCGGTTAATGGGGCGGATGCCCCGATGCCGCGAGCGACCGGCCTTGCCCAGCACCACGTTTTCGTGTTCGGGATTGCCGACCTGGCCGATGGTGGCGTAGCAATTTTCATTCACCCGCCGGATTTCGCCCGAAGGCAGGCGGATTTGCGCATAGCCCTCGTCGCGCGACATCAAGGTGGCGGCTGCTCCGGCCGAACGCACCATTTGCCCGCCCCGACCGGGCGTTAATTCGATGTTGTGAATCTGCAAGCCAACGGGAATGGCCTTGAGCGGCAAGGCATTGCCCACTTCCGGCGGCGCCGTGGGGCCGCTGGAAACCGTGCTGCCCACGCGCAGCCCGTGGGGAGCAATGATATAGCGTTTCTCGCCGTCCTTGTATTGCAACAAGGCCAGTCGCGCCGAACGCATCGGGTCGTACTCAATGGCCATCACCGTCGCTTCCACTCCGTGCTTCTCGCGTTTGAAATCCACCAGGCGAATTTTCTGTTTGTGCCCGCCGCCGATCCCCCGGGCCGTAATGCGGCCATAACAGTTGCGTCCGCCGGTCTTTTTGCGAACCTCCACGAGCGATTTCTCCGGCTTCGTTTTGGTAATATCGCTGTAATCCGCGTAACTGATGTAACGCAGAGACGGCGTGAGCGGTCTAAAGGTTTTTACGGGCATAAAACTGCAAAATCGTTGCCTGTATTTCCAGCCCTTCGATGCCGGCCATTATTCCTGTCCCTTGTCGGGAATCAGTTGTCGGTCGGCAAACAGGCTGCCTTCCCGCCCTCACGGGCGAAAAGGAGCGAGGAGAATATCACAGCCCGGTTTTCGCGCAAGTCTTTTTTGAAAAAATTTTGGAATCGCCGGCGCGGCGCCTCCCCCGATCGAACAGTTGCGCCCATGCCCCGATGCGCCGGTGATTGGCAACGCCCGGGGCGTTCGTTTAATCTCCCGCCGTGCCGTTGCAAACCGGACAACGCATTTCCCTGACCATTCGCGATGTCGCCTTTGGTGGTGAAGGCGTCGGGCGCGTGGATGACTTTGTGGTGTTCGTGCCCTTCGTGCTGCCGGAAGAAGTCGTTGAAGTGGAAATCACCGCGGTCAAAAAAAATTTTGCGCGGGCAAAGTTGCAGCGCGTCCTCCAGGCTTCGCCGGAACGGGTGGCGCCCGAATGCCGTTATTTCGGCCGCTGCGGCGGCTGCCAATATCAACACGCCGCCTACCCGGCGCAATTGCGGCTCAAGCACAAACAAATTGCGGACCTGTTCGAGCGGATCGGGAAAATTTCACCGGACAAAATTGCGCCGGTCATTCCCTGCCCTGCTCCCTACGGCTACCGCAACCGCATCATGATTCGCAGCCAGTGGAACAAGCCGGAGCAGAAGCTGAACATCGGCTTTGTGCGTTGGGATTGCGGGCTGGTGGAAGACATCGAAGAATGCAAAATTGCCGAGCCGGTGCTGAACGAGCAAATCCGGCACGTCCGCGCCCATCCGCCGCCGCGGGGCGGCCTGAAGGTCGTTCTGCGCCGGCCGCCGGAAAATTGGGAGGTGCCGCCGGATTCGTTTTTCCAGAACAATTTTTTTCTGCTGCCCAAACTGGTCGGAACGGTGCGGGAATTTCTCTGCGCCGGCGGAGCGCGGCACCTGCTGGATTTGTATTGCGGCGTCGGTTTCTTCGGGATCGAACTGGCGGACGCCGTGGAAACTTTCGTCGGCGTGGAATACGACCAGCGGGCAATTGCCGCCGCGCGCCGCAACGCCGCCGCGCGCCAGATCGTCAACGGCCAATTCATCGCTGCCAAAGCCGAGGACATTTTGCCGGCGCTCTTCGAGAAAGTTTCTCCGGCCCGCACGGCGGTGATTCTCGATCCACCGCGCAAAGGTTGCCGGCCGGAATTGCTGCAACGCCTGCGTGACTTTCAGCCCGCGCAAATCATTTACATCTCCTGTCATCCGGCGACAATGGCGCGGGACTTGAACATTTTAACCGCCGGCGGTGTCTTTGAAACAGGGCAGGTGCAGCCGCTGGATCTGTTCCCCCAAACACAGCATGTGGAATGTGTGGCGGAGGTGCGCGCAACCAACCGGAACCGCGAGGTGTGAATCGTGAAAGGCGATCGGCCATCCGCCAGGGGAAACATTCGGGTGAGCATTCCCTTCTCCGGGTCGGTTGCCGTTGCCGGCGATGAATTTGCCGTTGCCAAAACCATCGTTTTTGTTTCAATTTGAGCCGACCCGATGCCTGCTGTAACGCCAACTGATCCGCGGCAGCGTTTTGTTCCGCGCCGGCTGCCGTGGCTGCTGGCGGCGCTGATGCTGGCTGTTTATCTGCTCACGCTCAACCGCACGGTCTCGCTGTTCAACGCCCCGGCCGTCGCCCGCGTCTGCGGTTGGCAATGGACGCCACCGGTCACCGGCCCGCTCAGTTTCCTGGTCACGCTGCCCCTGCACGCCTTGCCGGCCACCGCCGTGCCTGTGGCCCTGGATTTGTTGTCGGCGGTGTGCGCGGCGCTGACCATCGGGCTGCTGGCGCGCACGGTGGCCATTTTGCCGCGCGACCGCACCAGCGCGCAGCGCCAGCGCGAGCAAAGCGCGTTTTCGTTTTTAACCACCCGCAGCGCCTGGTTGCCGCCTGTGCTGGCAGCGACGCTCTGCGGCTGGCAATTGTCCTTCTGGGAACGGGCAACCAATTTTACCGGCGAATCGTTCGATCTGTTGTGCTTTGCGTTCGTGATCTGGCTGCTGGCCGAATACCGACTGGATGAACGCGAAGGGCGGCTGTTTCTGGCGGCGTTTGTTTATGGCGCGGGCATGGCGGAGGATTGGGGCTTTGTAGCGTTTTTCCCGCTGTTCCTGACGGCGATCGTATGGCTGCGCGGGTTGGGTATTTTTCAGTGGCGTTTTCTGGAACGCATGGTGCTCTGCGGCCTGGCGGGCATGTTGTTCTATTTGCTGCTGCCGACGGTGGACTTTCTCACCGGCCAGGTGCAGGCCACTTTCTGGCAATTGCTCAAATTCAACCTCGGCCCGCCATACTACGTGATCAAGGCGTTCGGATACGCGCTGCTGCATCCGGTGGCCAACCTGGAAATGCTGGCGCTGCTGCTGGCTTATCTGACGCCGGTGCTGTTGCTGGCCATCCGCTGGAAATCCGCTTTTGGCGACCACAGCTATTTCGGCTCGCGGCTGGCCAGTTTCATTTTCCATGTCATTCACGGCGTCATCCTGGTGGTCTGCCTGTGGCTGATGTTTGATCCGCCGTTCAGCCCGCGCCCAAAAGGCTTCGGCCTGACCTTTTATTATCTCATTGCGCTGTGCGCCGGCTACTATAGCGGTTATTTTCTGCTGGTCTTCGGAGAAAAACCGCTCCGGTCCTCGCGACGTTTGCCAGCACCGCCCGTCTGGCTGGCCCGCCCCATTGTGGGCGGCATCTGGCTGCTGGCTGCCGCCGCCGTGGCGGGGCTGGCCTGGCGGAATGCACCGCAAATCTGGGAGGAAAATGACGGCACATTGCAACGCTACGCCACGCTGGTGGCGGAAGCCCTCCCGCGCAAGGGCGGATTCCTGCTGAGTGACGACCCGCAACGACTGGTGCTGGTGCAGGCGGCTCTGGCGCGGGCCGGACGTCTGCAAAATTTTCTGCCGCTGGACACGGCCTCGCTCCCGCTGCCGGCTTATCACCGTTTTCTGCACCGCCGGTTTCCCGATCGCTGGCCGCTGGTCATTGCGCCCGCCCAAACCAACGTTCTCAACCCCATCGGCCTGGTGGCCTTCCTCAATCTGCTTTCCCGCAGCAACGAACTGTTCTATCTGCATCCCAGCCGCGGCTACTATTTCGAGCAATTCTATCTGGAACCGCACGGGCTGGTTTATCGTCTCCAACCGTTGCCGGAGGAGACGTTGCTGCCGCCGCCGCCGGACGACCAGCTCATCGTGGAAAATCAAACCTTCTGGTCTCAGGCCGGCGCCCGGGAACAGGCGGCCATCCATCGCGCCATCGTCTCCCGCCATTCCTCCGCGTCCTCCAACTGGGGCCAGCGTTTCCTGGAGGACCTGCATGTTCCCCGCCCGCTGAATCCCAACGCCGTGGTTGCCGGCATGTACTACTCGCGCGACCTGGATTTCTGGGGCGTTCAACTCCAGCGCGCCGGTCGGCTCGCCGACGCCGCCGTCTGCTTCA
Organism: Verrucomicrobiia bacterium; assembly: GCA_035652955.1. Taxonomy (GTDB): domain Bacteria; phylum Verrucomicrobiota; class Verrucomicrobiia; order Limisphaerales; family UBA11358; genus UBA11358. The sequence continues at coordinate 9,733 of DASRCU010000064.1, forward strand.
CCAACGCACTGGATTTCAACCCCGACAACGTCGTGGCCAAAATCAACCTGGACTTCAACGAAAAACTTCGCGCCGGTCAGACCGCACCGGTGGACCTGGCCAAAACCACCGCCGACCAGTTCGGCCAGTACGCCAACTGGAACGACGCGGTCAACGCCAACGGCCCCTTCGACGAACCCAGCTTCTGTTTCGAAGACGGCGTCATTCTGGCGGCCGACAACGGCTTTTACCGCCAGGCGCTGGCGGAGTTCAACCGCGTCCGCCAACTAACCCCCGATAACCTTCCGGCGCGCCTCTGGCTGGCTCAGATTTACATCATGTCCCGCCGGCCTGAATCGGCGCTGGCTGCCCTGCGCGAACCACTCCAGGACCCGGACAAATTTTCGGTCAGCGCCGCCAACGACATTCAACTGCACGTTCTGGCCGCCGCCGCCTGTTTCCAGGAAACCAACTTCACCCGCGGCGCCGAATTGCTGGATGCCGCCATCGCCCGCCATCCAGACGACAATCAGTTGCTAACCGTCGCCGTCCAGGCATACCTCCTGCACGGCCTGTATGACGAAGCGATGAAGGTGGTGAACCGCAAATTGCAGGACGCGCCCGATGACCTGCTCTGGCTCTACAACCGCGGCTACGTCTGGTTCCAGCTCAAGAAATACGACCAGGCCATTACCGACTTCAGCCGCGTACTGGACCTTCAGCCCACCAATCACAACGCCCGTTTCAACCGCGCCGTCGCCTGCCTGGACAGCGACCGTTTGGACGCCGCGCGCGCCGATTTCCTCCGCCTTCAAGCCGTCTTCAGCAATTCCTACCAGGCTGCCTACGGCCTCGGTGAAATCGCCTGGCGCCAGCACAACACCAACGAAGCCATCCGCAATTACGAAATCTACCTGGCCCACGCCCCGACCAACACCGACGAGGCGCAAGTGGTCCGGCAACGGCTCGCCGCCCTCAAACGTTAATTCGTTGAACCGCCGAATCGTTAAACCTTAAAATCGGTCAACGGTTCAGCGACTTGAAGATCACCCACGTCATCACCCGGCTTGTCGTCGGCGGCGCCCAGGAAAACACCCTCGCCACCGTGGCTGCCCTGCGCCAAAAACCCGGCGTGACTGTGCACTTGATTTCCGGCCCGACACGCGGCGCCGAAGGTTCGCTGGAAGCCGAAGCCCGGCGCCTCTTCCCTCCCACGGCGACAAACCGCAGCGCAGGCGCCCAGCCGGGACAGTTCATTTTGTTGCCCCAACTCGTCCGTCCCGTGCATCCGCTTCTGGATTTTCTCGCCCTGCGCCGGCTCGAAAAAATCCTTCGCGCGCAACAGCCGGACATCGTTCACACGCACAGCGGCAAAGCCGGCATTCTGGGGCGCCTGGCCGCCCGCCGTGCCGGCGTACCGGTGATTATCCACACCATTCATGGCCCTTCCTTCGGGCGATTTCAAAACGCGGTCGCCAATGCGCTGTTCCTGGCCGCCGAGAAAATTGCCGCCCGCGCCACAACCCATTTCATCGTCGTGGCCGAGGCCATGAAAACCCAATACCTCGCCGCCGGGATCGGACGGCCGGAGCAATACACCAAAATTTTCAGCGGCTTTGCGCTGGAACCGTTTCTCGCGGCGGTGAATGACGAGAAGCTGCGAAAAAAACTGGGGCTGGCGCCGGACGATTTCGTCGTTGGCAAAATCGCGCGCCTGTTCAAACTCAAAGGTCACGACGACCTGTTTGCCGCCGCGCCGCTCATCCTCCGGCAAAATCCCAAAATCAAATTTTTGCTGGTGGGCGACGGCCCCTGGCGCGAGCGCTTTGAAAAACTGGCCGGGGCGCAGGGCTGGTGCAACCACTTTGTATTCACCGGCCTGGTCCCGCCAGGCGAAATCCCTCCATACCTCGGCCTCATGGACGCGTTGGTCCATTTGTCGCGGCGCGAAGGCCTGCCCCGCGCGCTTCCGCAGGCGCTGGCCGCCGGCAAACCGGTCGTCGCTTACGATTGCGACGGCGCCGGCGAAGTGTGCCTCGAAGGCCAAACCGGATTTCTCGTCCGACCCGGCGATTGGACAGCGCTGGCCGAAAAAATCCTGCGACTGGCCGCCGATGCCGATTTGCGCAGGCGACTCGGCGCCAGCGGACGACAATTCGTCCGCAACCATTTCGCCGTCGAAAACATGACCGAAGCCATTTACAATTTATATCTGAAACTGGCCGCCGCGGGGGCCGCTCCGGCTTTGGCCCGATCGCCCGGTCCAGCCGGCTGAAACGGGAACTTTACGATGAGTTTTCCCTTCAATTTTTTCCTCGCCGCCTTCACCGGCGCGTTTTTCACGACGCTGCTGGCCTTGCCGTTTTGGCGCCGATGGTGTCTGCGCGTCAATCACGTGGACGCCCCCGGCGAGCGAAAAATTCATTACACGCCCATGCCGCTGGCCGGCGGTTTGGCCGTGTTGACAGGCATTCTGCTGCCGGCCGCTCTTGGCGCGGTGCTGCTCCAGCTCGGGAGCATCAACCTCGCTTCCGCGCAACTCATGCTTCACGGCCTCGAACGGCGGGGCCTTGAACTGGCCGCTCTGGCCGCCGGCGCGATGGCCATCACGCTGCTGGGCTGGCTCGACGACAAACATGAACTCCAGCCGCTGCCGAAATTCACCGGCCAATTGCTGGTGGCCGTGCTGGTCGCGCTGGCGTGCAAGCGCATCACGCTGTTTGTGCCGAACGTGTCTTTCAGCTACGCGGTGACGATTTTGTGGGTGTTGACGGTTGTCAATGCCTTTAATTTCATGGACAACATGAACGGCTTGTGCGCCGGGTTGGGCGCCATCGGCGCGTTTTATTTTGCGTGCATTGCCGCCGCCAACGGCGAATATCTCGTGGCGACGATGGAATTTCTGGTCTGCGGCGCGCTGGCGGGTTTTCTGCCGTGGAATTTCCCGAACGCCCGCGCCTTTCTCGGCGACGCCGGCAGCCATTTGACCGGCTATTTACTGGCGGTGATGGCCATTCTGCCGCACTTTTACACGAAACAAAATCCGCGACCGCTGGCCGTGCTCGCGCCGCTGCTGGTGCTGGCCGTGCCGCTGCTGGACCTGGCCCAGGTGGTCATCGTGCGCACGTGGAACCGCCGTCCGTTTTGGATTGGCGATACCAATCATTTGTCGCACCGGCTCGTCCGCGCCGGTTTAAGTCCCACGCGCGCCGTGCTGCTGCTCTGGCTGGCGGCGGTGATGGCGGGTGCGTTGGCCGTCATCTGAACCATGCGCCAAATCAAAACTGTTTCAAAAACTGCACGTCGTTTTCGTAGAAGAGGCGGAGGTCAGAGATGCCGCAGCGAACGAAATGGGCGGTTTCAAGTCGGCAGCGGTTGACCATAAATGCGTTGAAACAGCCGGCGCTTGAGTTCTTCCGGCGAAAGGCCGGCGGGCAATGAAACCAAGACCATTTCGCGGGCGGCATCAAACATGCGCACGCCCATCAAGAAACGTTCCTCGCCGGAGCGGGCCATGAGCTTTTGTCGGACGAGTTCCGTGATTTCCACCGGGGTGTCGGTCATGCGATTTCCCTCCATAAATTGGCCAAGCCCAAATTCATCGTCCAAGACTCAATGTAGGAACGGTCGCACCCGGTGGCCACGAGATTTTTCACGTCTCGGAGTTGTAATTCCGAATGGGAATCTCTGGCCCATAAAAGTTTGGAAAGAATCAGGTCTTCCTTGCTGACAATCCATGTTTCGAAGTCCTGAATCCGAATGCGCTGCCGGCGATTGAATTCGGCGGAGTGGTATTTGCTCCGCTTGCGGACGATGCAGTCCACCTTGATGACGCTTTCGTTGTGGATGAGGTTGAACACTGATTCCTGCGTGATCGAACTTTCCACCGCGTCGCGGGAAACATAATAGGCCGGGCTGAACATTTTCACAATGCGGTCGGCATCCTCACGGCGCAGCGCGATGACAACATCAATGTCACGAGTCATGCGCGGCTGGGCATAATAGTTCATAGCCATTGAACCAGTGAGCATATAGCCGATTTCCGCCGCATTCAGGCGTTGCGAAACATCACGAACGATGTCCAGTTCGTTCCACATCATCAAAACTGTTTCAAAAATCGCACGTCGTTTTCGTAGAAGAGGCGGATGTCATGGATGCCGTAACGGAGCATGGCAAGGCGTTCGATGCCAAAACCGAAGGCCCAGCCGCTCCACAGCTCCGGGTCGTAGCCGACGTTTTCAAAAACCTGGGGATGCACCATGCCGCAGCCGGCGATTTCCAGCCACTCCTTGCCCAGCTTCCTGACCAGGGGGTTGCTGAAATCAATCTCGAAGCTCGGTTCGGTGTAACTGAAATAGTGTGGCCGGAAACGAATCCTCGTCTCCGGGCCGAGCACCTGTCGGAAAACAAATTCCACCGTGCCTTTGAGATCGCCCGCCGTCACCCCCCGATCCACGTAAAGCCCTTCGATCTGGTGAAAGGTCGGATTGTGCGTGGCGTCGGCGTTGTCGCGGCGATAAACCCGCCCCGGAACGATGATGCGCACCGGCGGCGGCTGTTTTTCCATCACGCGAATCTGGACGGAGGAGGTATGGGTGCGTAAAAGCAGTTTTGAATGGGAACCCTCCGCCGGGGCGGCCAAATAAAACGTGTCCTGGGTGTCGCGGGCAGGATGATCGGCGGGGGTATTGAGCGCGTCAAAGCAATGATATTCATCCTCAATTTCCGGCCCGTCGGCCACGGCAAAGCCCAGCCGGCGGAAGGCGCGCACAATGTCGTCGGCAACCTGCGTCAGCGGGTGCAATCGGCCCAAGGGGCGTCGGCGGCCGGGCAGCGTGAAATCCGTCGGCGCGGCGGGCAGCGCGGCGGCCAGTTCCAAAGCTTCGCGACGGGCAGCCAGGGCGGCCTCCAGTTCGGCTTTGGCGGCGTTGATGAGTTTCCCGGCGGCCGGTCGTTCCTCCCTGGGCAATGCGCCCAGTTGCTTCATCAAGGCGGTGAATTTGCCGTGCGGGCCGAGCCAGGCGCCCTTGACCTGTTCGAGGGCGGCGAGGTGACCGGCGTTGTTCAGTTCCGTCAATGCGGTTTGCTTGAGCGGTTCAATCTGGTCGAGAAGAGCGGACATAAATTTTGGGAAAGTTTAGAAGCAAAAGCGGACAAAGCACATCACGAAAACGGCGCCTCCCTTCCGGGGCAGAAATGAGCTTGGACACAGTGTTCGTTCCGGTTAAATTATGGCCATCATGTCAACGGAGTCTGTCACGTTGCAAAAAAAAATCAATCTCCGCCGCCCTGACATCATGGAGGCGGTGCAGGCGCAGGTGCTTTCGCATTATCGCAGCGAAATTGTTGAACGCATCCGCGCCAACGGCGGGGTGCTTTCGTCCGGGGACCTGACCGTGAAACTGGCCAAGGAATTCGGCTTTTGCTACGGGGTGGAGCGGGCCATTGACCTGGCTTACGCGGCCAAAAAATACTTTTCTGAAACCTCGCCGCAAACTCCCATTTATCTGCTGGGCGAAATCATCCACAACCCGGAAGTGAACGATCAGATCCGGCACATGGGCATCAAAATCATTTCGCCCAAGCCGACGGACGAGGAACTGGCACAATTGCAGTCGGGCGACGTGGTGATCATTCCCGCCTTTGGCACGGAAGTGGGCACGCGCCAAAAACTGGAGGCCAAAGGCTGCCTGCTGGTGGACACCACCTGCGGCGACGTGATGAGCGTTTGGAAACGGGTGCGCCAGTATTCCAAGGAAAACGTCACCAGCATCATTCACGGCAAGGCCAAACACGAGGAGACCAAGGCCACCACCTCGCAGGCGCGCGCCTACGGCTCCGGCCATTATCTGGTGGTCTTCAACCTCGCCGAAACGGATTACGTCTGCCACTACATTCTCCACGGCGGCGACAAGCACGAGTTTCTCGAAAAATTCAAAGGCGCCCATTCGGAAGGGTTTGACCCGGACCTTCACCTGCAGGCCATCGGCGTGGCCAATCAAACAACCATGCTCCGCGGCGAGACCGAGGAAGTGCAACGCCGTTTCCGCCAGGCCATGGAAAAAAAATACGGCGCGGCCAATCTCCACCAGCATTTCCGCTTCTTCGACACCATCTGCGGCGCCACGCAGGACCGCCAGGATGCGTTGGAAAAACTGTTGCGTGAGCCGATGGACCTGCTCATCGTGGTGGGCGGCTACAACTCCTCCAACACTTCCCACCTGGCGGAAATGGGCGAGGCCGTGCTGCCCACCTATTTCATCAAAAACGCCGCCAAGATGGAATCGGACCGGCTCATCCACCATTACAACCTGCATCTCAAGGAGGAGATTGTCACGCGCGACTGGCTGCCGCCGGGCAAAATCACCGTCGGCGTCACCGCCGGCGCCAGTTGTCCCAACAATTTGATTGAGGACACCATCCGCCGGCTCTTCGAGCTGCGCGGCATCTCCGTTCAGGAACTGCTCCAGGACAGACGATGATTTTGATTTTGGCGACGGCGGCGCAAGCGGCGTTTTTATTTTCCACCCGCCGCCGTTCTTTTTTAATCGAACCATGCCGCGCACGCGAGAGGAACTGGAGCAAATCGAACGACAAATCCTGGCGCCCTGGGCGCAGTTCAGCGGCGACACGCGCGGGCGTCGCTTTTCCGAGCCGCCTCCCGAATGGCGCACACATTACCAGCGTGACCGCGACCGCGTGATCCATTCGCGCGCCTTCCGCCGGCTCGAATACAAGACGCAGGTGTTTCTCAACGGCAGCGGCGACCATTACCGCACGCGGCTGACCCACACCATGGAAGTGGCCGCCATCGCGCGCAACCTCGCCAGTGCCCTGCGACTCAACGCCGACCTGGCGGAGACCATCGCGCTGGCGCATGACCTGGGTCACTCGCCGTTCGGTCACAAGGGGGAAGCGGTGTTGAACCGGTTGATGCGCGGCCACGGCGGCTTCGAGCACAACCGACAAAGCCTGCGCATCGTCGAGCAACTGGAACAAAAGTATCCGAATTTTCCCGGCCTGAATTTGTCGTGGGAAGTGCTCGAAGGGCTGGCCAAGCATCGGACGGCTTTCGATTGCCCCGGTCTGCAAACGGGTTTTGTCGCTCCCCATTCCTCGCTCGAAGCCCAGGTCGCCAATCTGGCCGATGAAATCGCCTACTACAGCCACGATCTGGATGACGGGCTGGATTCGCAATTGCTCTCCGAAGCGGATTTGATGCGTCAGGTCCGGCTTTTTGCCCAGGCCGCAAAGCGGGTCCGCAAGGAATACGGCCGGCTGGCGGAGGAGGCGCGCCGTTATTTCATCATCCGCACGTTGATTGACATGCAGATTCGCGACGTGCTGGAGACCAGCGAGCGGGCCATTCGCGATGCCGGAGTTCAATCGGCCGATGAGGTCCGGCGTTTTCCGAAACCGCTGATTCGATACAGCGCCGAACGGCACGCCTTGAACATCGAACTGCGCCGGTATCTTTACCGGAACCTGTATTTCAACGACGTCGTCAACGAACCGCATCTCCGCGCGCGGCAATTGCTGCGCGACCTGTTTCATTTTTATTTGGAACATCCCCGGGCGCTCGGCGGACAGGCGCGCAAACGCATCCGCACCGACGGTTTGCATCGGGCCGTCTGCGATTACATCGCCGGCATGACCGACCGGTTTGCGATCCAGGAGCACCGGAAATTTTTCGGGGAGCGGCTCAAATTCGCCTGACCTCCCCGCCCGGCGGCAAGGCAGCCAGCAACTGGGAAACCGTCCGCGTCTGCCCCGGCAGGATCAAGCCCGGCGCAATTTCGCTCAACGGTTGCAGGACAAACCGTCGCAAATGCGCGCGCGGATGCGGCAGAATCAAGCCCGGCAAATTCCGAATTTCCTCGCCGAAGGCAATCAAATCCAGGTCCAACGGACGCGGCTCGTTCAAAACTTTTTTCGGCGCGCGGCCGAATTCTTTTTCCAGCGACTGCAGTTTGAGGAGCAGCGATTCGGGCGTTTCCTCCGGTCCGGCCGCCCAGCCGACCGCCGCATTGACAAAGCGTGGCGACCCCGGTGGACAATCCACGGGAGCGGTTTCCCACAGCGAGGATTTCCGGATGGGCGCGGCGGAGAAGGCCGCCAGCCGCGCCATTGCATCGCGAAGAATTTGCCGTGAATTGCCCAGATTGGATCCGAGCGCGACAAAAACCCACGGCGCCCGCACCGAGGGGGGAATGCCGGACCGCCGGTTCATTTCAATCCGAGCACGTCCTGCATGTCGTAAAGGCCAGGCTTTTGCCGGACAACCCACAGCGCGGCGCGCAGGGCGCCACAGGCAAACGTGTCGCGTGAAGACGCTTTGTGCGTCAACTCCAGCCGCTCGCCCACGTTGGCGAAAATGACCGTGTGATCGCCCACCACATCGCCCCCCCGGACGGAATGAATGCCGATTTCCCACGGTTTGCGTTCGCCGACCAGGCCGGCGCGCCCGTGCCGCACCGCTTCGTGCCAAGACACTTTGCGGACGCCGGCGAGAATTTCCGCCAGGGTGCGGGCAGTGCCGCTGGGCGCATCGCGTTTGAGGCGATGATGCATTTCGATGATTTCCAGATCGAAATCCGGTCCGAGAATCTCCGCCGCCTTGCGGGTGAGCCAGAAGAGCGCATTGACGCCGGTCGAAAAGTTCGACGTCCACACTGCCGGAATGGCCGCAAGGTTGCGCATGACTTCAAATTTCTCGGTGTCGTTGTGGCCGGTGGTGCCGATGACCAGCGCCTTTTGGTGCCGGGCGCACAGGGCCGCCACCGCCGCCGTGGCGGCGGGAACACTGAAATCCACCACCACGTCGCCGCCGGCAATAACCGCGGCCAGATCGTCGCCGCGATCAATCTGGCCGGCGATTTCCAGTTCGGGAAAATTTTTCGCGCAGGCGACGAGCGCCCGGCCCATGCGCCCGCGGGCGCCGTTAACAATGATGCGGGTCATAGGTCATTTCAAAATTCCGCAGTGCTTCAGCGTCGCCTGCAGCCTCGCCCGGTTGGCTTCGGCCATTCGCACCAACGGCAGGCGATATTCTTCTTCGATCAGCCCCAGCATGGCCAGCGCCGCCTTGACCGGCACCGGGTTGGTCTCAATGAACAAGTCCTTGAACAGCGGGTAAAATCTGGCGTGCAACGCCCCCGCCCGCCGCACATCGCCCCGCGCAAAGGCCTGAACCATTTGCGCGACCTGGCGCGGAATGACGTTGGAAGCCACGCTGACCACTCCCTGCGCGCCCACGGCCATAAAGGGCAGCGTCAGCGAATCGTCCCCGGACAAGATGGTGAATTTCGGCCCGCAGGCGGCGCGCAATTGCGAGACGCGGTCGCAACTGCCGCCGGCTTCCTTGATGCCGACGATGTTGCGACATTCAGCCGCCAGCCGCCGAACGGTGTCCACCCCGATTTCCACGCCGCAACGGCCCGGAATGCTGTAAAGCACCATCGGCAGTTTGGTGGCCCGCGCAATCGCCCGGAAATGCTGGAACAAGCCCTCCTGCGACGGCTTGTTGTAATACGGCGCCACCTGGAGCGAACCGTCGGCACCCAGTTTTTCCGCCTCGCGGGTCAGATAAATCGCTTCGCTGGTCGAATTGGCGCCGGTCCCGGCCAGCACTTTGACCTTTCCGCCGGCGTAACGGATGGTCCACTCAATAATTTTCAAATGCTCCTCGTAATTCACCGTGGGCGATTCGCCGGTGGTGCCAACGGGCACCAGACCGTCCACGCCACCCTGGATTTGCCTCTGGATCAAACGCGCCAGGGCCGACTCGTCCACCGCCCCGTTTTTGAACGGGGTGACAATCGCCGTGTAAGTGCCGGTAAAATTCATCTTCATCGGTTTGTGAATTTATCGCCGGTCCCCGCCGGTGAGAAGCGAATTCGGCTCGAAGCCGTGTTCGTTGGAAAATTCATTTCGCCGGATTGGCGCCCCGGACGGTCAGGCGGATGGCGTACAGACCGTGGCTGGCGGTGATGAACAGCGTTTGGTGATCCGCGCCGCCAAAACAGACGTTGGCCGACCATTTTTCCGGCACATCAATGTGCTCCAACAGCCGGCCTGCCGGACTGAAAATGGAAACACCGTTGCTTACCCCCGTGGCGCACAAATACAAATCGCCCCGCTCATCCATCGTCATGCCGTCGGAACCTTTGGACACAAACAACGTTTTGTTGGAAAGCGAGCCGTCGGGCAAAATGCTGTAGCGCCAGGTTTGATCGGCCTGGATGTCGGCCACGTAAAGCGTTTTTCCATCCGGCGTGCCAGTCAGGCCGTTGGGCTTTTCCAAATCGGTCGCCACCGGAACCAGTTTTTTCCGGTTGGGAGAAAGATAAAAGACGGCCTGATTCGGCAGTGCCCTGGTGGAGTGATCCCACCAGGAGCGGCGGTAAAATGGGTCGGTAAAGTAAATGCCGCCGTTGGGCGCCACCCACACGTCGTTCGGGCCATTGAGATACTTGCCCTGGTAATTCGTAACGAGCACGGTCACCGTCTTGTCCGGCGCGATGGACCACAGTTGATTGTGTTCATCGGCGCAGGCAATGAGATTTCCCCGGGCGTCAAACATCATGCCGTTGGCGTGGCCGGACGGCTCCAGGAACGTCGAAAGTTTTCCCTCCACGCTCCATTCGAGGATGCGGTTGTTGGGCTGGTCCACGAAAAAGACGTTGCCGTGCCGGTCGCAAGTGGGGCCTTCGGTAAACGCAAAATCGCCGGCGAGTTTTTCCAGGCGGGCGCCAGGTGCGATAAGACTTTGGGCGTGCGTTATCCCGGCAGCCACCGCCATGACCGGCAGCAGGAAACGGATTTTCATAAGGGAACAAACTGGCCCGCTTGGGAAGGTGAATCCACTCAAAAATCGGAAAAAATCGCGCCTTGTTTTCCACGGGCGATTGCCGCATGTTGCGGAAACGGATTTTGCCGAAGTCATGGAACCGGGCACACAGAGATTTTTACATTTTCTGCAAAGCTGGCTCATCAACACGCTGGCCGTGCTGGTGGCGGTGGTGTTGCTGCGCGGGCACATCACTTATCAGCGCTGGAGCGATTTGTTTCTGGCCTCGCTGCTCCTGGGCATCCTCAACGTCTTTGTGCGGCCGATTTTGATGTTCCTGGCCCTGCCGCTGCTGATTTTCACGCTGGGTTTGTTCACCTTGGTCATCAACGCGCTGTTGCTCTATTTTGTCGGCGTTCTCCTGGGGCCGCACTTTCAGGTGGACAGTTTCGGCTTTGCCTTTTTGGGCGCGCTCATCATCAGCGTCGTGTCCATGGCGCTGAATGTCTTGACCGGCAACACGCGCGTCACGGTGCGCCGGCGGCCGCCGCGGAACCCCGACGGCGGGCCGACGATTGACGTTTGAAGGGTCAGGGTTTCCCAACCTGGTACGCCACCCGCAAGGTCTGGATTCCTTTGGAAAGGAAATCGCGCTCGAAATCCGTAAGCAATGCCGCCAGCTCCGCCGGGGTTTCAACGGGTTCAAATTCCTTTGCCGCGCCGAACACTTCGGTCATTTGCCGGAAATAATCCGCGTCATCCGTCCGCAGAAAAACCATTCCGCCGGGCGCAAGCGCAGCGCGGGCCAGCGCGGGAAACTGTTCGTTGATGAGCCGGCGCCGGCGGTGCTTCCACTTCGGCCACGGGTCGGGAAAATAAACGTGCAGCGCGGACGCCGAATGCGGGGGCAGCAGGTACGCCAAAAAATACGACGATTCGATGCGCACGCCGCGAAGATTGGTCAGCCCGGCGCGGCGGCCTTTTTTGTCGAGCTTGCGGATGCGCCCCAACAATCGCTCCACGCCGATGAAATTTTTTTCGGGATGGCGCCGCGCGTATTCGACCAGGAAGGAGGCGTCCCCGCAGCCCAGTTCCACTTCGAGCGGCCGGGCGCGGGGGAAAAGCTCGGCAGGATTCAGCGGTTCAATGATGGAGCGCAGTTGAACCAGGAGAGAATGCTGATTGTCTTCCGGAGTTTTCAAGCGCCGATCCGTGGCCCTCGTCCATCCCCAATGGTCGGGGCGGTGAGATTTGAACTCACGACCTCTTGGACCCGAACCAAGCGCGCTAGCCAGGCTACGCTACGCCCCGACCTTGAGCGGGCAAATTTTGTCCGCGAAACGGCGCAAAGGCAATGATGAATTTACCGGAAGTCAAACGCGGAGTTTGCGGAGCGGCCGCCGGGGCTTGCGTCCGCGCCAAACGCAGTTCCCATGCGGTCTGTTCCGTTTTCTCCTTTTACCGGCCCGGCCGCAGGTCAAGAAATGTTGATTGCTTGCCAAAGGATGGGCAGAAAGGGTTTTCGCCCCCGCCTAGAGTGGTTCGTGATGCAGGCACACGGGTTGCCAACCGAACGTGGTGAGACGGCCAACGGCCGGCGGGGCGTCGCCCCCGCGGGGAGGGCGGAGGTATGAAAATTTTCGTCGTTGGCTTGAGCTGGAAAACTGCACCCGTCGAAATACGGGAACGTCTGGCTGTGCGCCCCTCGCTCCTGCCCTGTGGCGGCTGCCGGCTCAAATTGAGGGCGGGCCTGGACGAAGTTGTGTTGCTCTCCACCTGCAACCGTGTCGAAGTCTATGGCGCGGCCGATTTCTGGGTTCAAGGTAAAGCGCATCAGATTGTTCAAGCCTTGGGGGCGGACGAACGGGAGGTAACCCCGTTGGTTTATGTCAAGGAAGGGGCGGCGGCGGCGGAACATTTGTTTGCGGTGACGAGTGGTCTGGACTCGATGGTTGTGGGGGAGACGGAGATTACCGGCCAGGTCAAAAACGCCTATCACGCCGCGCACGCCGCGGGATTGACGGGCCGCGTGTTGAACCGGCTTTTCCAGACGGCGTTACAGGTCGCCAAGGAAATTCGGACGCACACGGCCATTGGCCGCGGGGCGACATCCGCAGGCAGCGTGGCGGTGGAACTGGCGGAAAAGATTTTCGATCGCGACCTGACAAACCGGACGGTGATGATTCTGGGCGCAGGCAAGATGGGCGAGGTCTGCGTGCGGCATCTGGCCAAAAGCGGCGCCCGGTCGGTGCTGGTAGCCAACCGTTCCTTCGAGCGCGCTCAACAGCTCGCGGCGGAATTTGGCGGACGCGCCCTGCCCTACGAAGAGCGCCTGCAGGCGCTGGCCGAGGCGGACATCCTGGTCAGCTCCACCGGCAGCCCGAACACGGTGCTGCACAAGGACGAAATCGCGGCGATTCTCCCGAGGCGACGAAACCGTCCCCTGGTGTTGATTGACATCGCCGTGCCGCGCGACATCGCGGCAGACGTGGAGCAACTGGACGGCGTGTATCTCTACAACATTGATCACCTGCAGAGCATTATCCGCGAAAATTCCCGACTGCGCCAGCAAGAGCTGGCCAGGTGCCGCGAAATCATCACCCGACGCGCCACGGCGCTGATGGCGAAAATCCAATCCCGGCCGGTGCGCCAGACCGAACCTCCCGCGAAATGGTTGCCAAGCTGGTCTCTGGCCGGCGCTGTGCAGAGTTGACCCTTTCAACCGTCATTTACCACCCCACCAACTAAAACCGACACGGAAACTTATGAAAATCCAAAGCTCACCTCGAACCATGCTGGCGCGGCTGGTGTTAAGCCTCGCCCTGATGGGAAGCATCTCATTGCTTCAGGCAGCACCGGTGCCGCTGAACGGCGTGCTGAAGTTGCGCCCGCTGACGCCCACGGAAATCCACTTGTATGGATTCACCGGCACAAACGGCGGCCAGGTTTCGGCCGGCCTCACGACCGTGGCCATCGGCGAGCCGGCGTATCTGGAGGCGCTGGTCAATCTGGGGCTGGACCCGGCGAGCATTACCAAGGTGACCTGGACATTGGCCGCCAAACCCGCCGGCTCGGCGGCCACAATTCTTCCCAGCCCACTGGGAACGAATGTGCCGGTGTACAACCCGGCCGATCAATTGCAGTATCAGGTCGCCGGGCGCGCATTATTGCGACCGGACGTGGTAGGCACGTACACCGTCACGGTCACTATCCAAACGGCCAACAGCGGTTCGACCAATTTGTCGCTGAACATCACCGGGGCCACTTATCTGGGCGTTCAAACGTGCGCGGCCTGTCACAGCGGTGCCTTCGCCGGCGTGCCCAACATCTACAGCTCCTACACCAACACCCCGCATGCCTCGATGTTCACGCGGGCTATTGATGGTCTGCTCAGCAGCCACTACAATAAGAGTTGCATCGTCTGCCACACCCTGGGCTACGACACCAATGCCGTAGCCGTCAACGGCGGATTTGACGACATGGCGACTTTGCTGGGCTGGACATTCCCCAGCGTCCTGACCAATGGGAACTGGGCCGCCATGCCTTCTCAACTTCAAAACCTCGCCAACATCCAATGCGAAAATTGCCACGGCCCCGGCAGCCAACACATCTTTTCCGACGGCATCACCGGCAACACCAATGCCATTTCCGTCAGCTACGCCGTCGGCGACTGCTCCCAATGCCATGACAGCCTGCCCAATCACACCAGGACCGCCGAATGGGACAACTCGGTCCATGCCATCACCACGACCGACCCGGCAGGCAATGCCAGTTGCGTGGGTTGTCATACCGCCCCCGGATTCATCGGCCGAATGAGCGGTTGGAACTATACCAATACCACCTATCAAGCGATTGATTGCCAAACCTGCCACAATCCGCATTCCTACAACGCCGTGAACAATCCCGAGGAATTGCGCGTGACCCTGACCAATTCCGTCACGCTTATGGACGGCACCGTCGTCACCAACGCCGGTCTGGGCACGCTGTGCATGGAATGTCACCATGCCCGGCAAAATGCCGCGGTTTACGCCGCCACCACGCGAGGCAGCGCCTACTTCGGCCCGCATCACGGTCCGCAGGCGGACATGCTGGAAGGAGTCAACGGCTTCACCTACGGCCAGGTCATTCCCAGTTCCGCCCATGCCTTGGCAGTTTCCAACACCTGTGTGGCGTGCCACATGCAAACGGTGGCTTCCAGCGACCCGGATTACCTCCATGTCGGTGGTCACACCTTCAGAGTGAGTTGGGACGGCGACGCGACGCATCCGGCCGAAGACCTTGT
>DASRCU010000065.1:0-3281 GCA_035652955.1 Verrucomicrobiia bacterium
TGATGTTCATCGTGCGCAGCGCATCAATTTCCTGATACACCCGCATAGAGCCGATCTCCGCCGCCATCGCCGAGCCGATGCGCCCGGCAATGAGAATGGCCATCATCACCGGCGCCAGCTCCTTGGCCACGGCAATGCCCACCACCCCGCCCACGGCGCTGCTCAAACTGCGCTCCACCAGCACGGGGCCGGTTTGCAGGGCAATGACCGCACCGATGAAAAACGACAGCACACAGACCATCAAGAGGCTCGCGTTGCCGATTTCGAAAAACTGGTCGAACACCTTCTGCCGTTGCCGCCAGGTCAGCGGCAGCGCCAGCAGCGTGCGCCAGAACAGCAAAACCATCTCGCCGATGTTCTCAAACATAACGTTCAGTCGGAATGTAGAATGAACCTCCTCAAATGGCCAGCCCGCTTCCGACCGGCAGACTTTTCATTCTCTTTCATTCGTCCTCTCATTGCCGGTTACAGACTTGGCACGGGACACCGGAATGTAAAACAGCCGCACCGTCTTTCCCTTCAACCCCGATTGATACTGGAAAAGCCCGAACAGGAACGAGATTTTTTTCGAGTGTGGCGCCGCGTCGCGCCGGTAGAGATTCCACAACAGCGACTGGCTGCTGGCGCCGGTTTGCGGGTTGTCCTCCGCGCGCCAAAGCGACCACAGCGGGGACCAGTTGCGTTCCACGCCGCGGTTGCCCGGCAGAATCGGTTCGATCGGCGCCAGAATCTGCCAGCGCGCCTCGCCATTGAAATCGCGTCGCCAGGTGAACAGCGGCCACAAATCCACCCGGTGTTTTTCCTGCCCGGTTTCCCGGTTTTTCTCCGTCGTGTTCTGGAACAGGTAAAATAAAATCCGCGTTCGCCGCCGGTCGAGCAACGGTGTGTGCAGACGATTGAATTTGTACAGCGGCCAGAGATAAAAATCGCTTTCCAGCGTGTCGTTGTGCGCGCGGCTGAACAGCGGAAAAAAGCGCGTGGTGGTTTTGCCCTCGCCGCGGGCGATCACCACCAGAGGATACGGCCCCTCCCATTCACGATATTTTTTTTCACGGTCGTCAATCCAGGTGAAAAACGGCCAGAGCACGGATGTGCTGTCCCGCTGCGGCGAACGGGAATAACTGTAAAACGGCAGATCGGCGCGGAATTTTTGCGGGTTGTCGGTGCCAATGCCGTTGTTCTGCCAGAAGTGAATCGGCCAGAGCGCGAAATACCGGTCGTGGCCGCCGACAATCTGCGTTTCGCCAAAACCGTTGGTGACGGTGGTGACCGTCTTGTGCTCCGCGCCGACCAGCGGCCAGAGTTGCCAGCCGTGCAAACCGTCGCCATGACGCAGATGGAAAAAGGGATACAAATAGTTGTCGGTCACCACGTCGCGTTTGCGCGTCTGGCTGAAGAGGGGGAACAGGACAAAGAAAATGTCATCCCGCATCAGCCGGTTTTTCAGATGGCCGTAAAACGGAACGAGGGCGGTGTAATTTTCGTTGGAATCGGATGAGCGCTGCTGGAAATACAGCGGGAAAATCGTGACCCGTTTTTGAGACGCGCCGTCCGGGTTCAGTCCGCCGGAACCGCTGAAGAGTTGAATGAACTGCCAGCGATGTTCGGTGCCATAATGCTCGTCCGTAAACAGCGGGTACAAAAAATCGTCTTCGCCGGATGCCACCGCCGGGTCCGCCTCATGCGAAAACAAGGGCGGCACTGCCCAGGTTCTTTCCGTCTCCCGCTGTTGATTATAAAAAAACGGGCCCAGCGCTTCGATGCGATGACCGCTGTCCAGCGTCAACGAAAATTCATCCCACAGAGGGCCGGCGTGAAAATCCTCCCGGGCGAAAAGCGGTGCGCCAGCCAACGAACAAAGAGCCACGGCGGGAGCGAGGAAGCGTTGGAACGCTCTGACGCGAGGGCCGGCGGCATCTCCCGCCCAACGGCAAAAAAAGGGATATGACCGAAAAAATTTCAAATTACGCGCGATTTTTCGTTATCGTTATTGAATAGCGTTTTTATCGAAATTTGGCTCATTCTGCCTCGCCTTTAACCTGGTTACAAACATTTTAATTGACTTCCCGCGAGTTTTTTCTAAATTTGTTTTGCTTGAGGTTTTCACCTCGGTTCCTCCTGACCCGGTGCTGGCGGTTCGTCGGCACTGGGTTGTTTTATCAAGGGACGCCACCGGCCCAGCAAATTCAGCACCGCCGGCAAAAAGGTCAGTCCCGCAACCATGCACGCCGCTATACCCGCCGACATCACGCAACCCAGGCTGTGAATGCCGCGGTGTTTGGCGAGAATCAAACTGCCGAATCCGGCAATGGCCGTCAATCCGGAGACCAACACCGCCTTGCCGGTGCTGCGCGCCAGGATATGGGGCGTGCGCTCCTCGGCGAAGCGGTTGAGAATCTGGACGCCGTTGGTGACGCCGATGCCGATGACCAGCGGCAGTGTCATGATGTTTGCCAGGTTGAACGGAATGCCCCACCACCCCATCATTCCCGCCAGCCAAAGCGTGCCGATGCCCACCGGCAACAGGGACAAAATCATTGCCGTCACACTGCGAAAATGGAGGAACACCATAATGGCGATGGCGATGAGCGAATACCACGCCGCCTGGACGTAGCTGTTTTTCATCAGCGTTTCGTATTCATAAAATTGAACCGGCAGACCGGTCGCCTCCGGATCCACGCTTCGCAAGGCCGCAACAAATTTTTCCTGGTTGGCCCGCTGCCACACGTCGGCTTTCGGAAAGACTTGCAAGAGAAATTTGCCACTGGCGCTGACAAGTTGGTCACGCAACGGCGCCGGCAGATCGCTCACCCGCAGCGGCGTGTTCACGTCCTGTTCCTGCAGCGAGCGGAAGGTGTCGCGGACATCGTTGAACAGCTCCTGCTGGAAGATCGCCAGTTTGTCGGCGTGTTCGGCCAGGGTATTGGTGCTTCCGGTGAGCAACGTCTGCCGAAAATGATCAATGGCCCGCCGCAGTGTGACGAGCGATTGAGCCAGGACGGGATCGTTGGTGCGCACGGCGTCCAGGGCATTGCCGGCGTAACCGTAAAGCGCAAACAGCGTGCGGCTCAAATCGTAGATGTTCACTGGACGCCGATCCGGCGCCGGAAAGTTCAGCGGCGCGACTTCCGACTTGATTTCCCGGATCAAGCCCAGTTTGGGGAGCTGGTTTGTTTCGAGGAAATTCTCCAGCATTTCGGCCGGCGGCTCGACGTCGGCCACGACGTTGGTGAGTTGCTTGAGCCGGGCTTCCAGCGCCAGGGCCTGGTCCAGATTGGTGG
>DASRCU010000066.1:0-18151 GCA_035652955.1 Verrucomicrobiia bacterium
CAATAGCGTTCCGTTGCAGGATCGCTTGTTATTTGACCTGTTCACCACGGCGCCGAATGAGAATGCCGCGCGGGGGCGGCTTTCGGTGAACGTGGATGCCGACCGTTACGATCCCGTGGCCAACCCGTTGGCAGGTCTGGCCGCCTGGTCGGCGTTGTTCAGCGGCATGGTGGCCCTCACGAATACCGCTGTGCCGCCGTTTTCTACGGCGCCTTTCCAGCCGGCTTATGGTCCGGTCATTATTCAGCCGGCGGGAGCGGAGGGATTGAACTCGGCTTTGGGTTATCTGGTGACCAATATCAACTATGGACGGTCGGTATTCACCAATGCGGACGGCACGCATGGCGTCTTTGAGCATGCAGGAGACATTCTTTCCGTGCCGGCGCTGACGGAGCAATCGCCGTTCTTGAACACCAACCTGGTGCAGCAGCAGCGAGGCATCAGCGACCAGGTTTATGAGTGGCTGCCGCAGCAGATGATGTCGTTGTTGGATTGTCCGCCTTCGCCGCGTTACGTGATTTATGCCTACGGTCAGGGGCTGCAGCCGGCGCCGGGAGGCATTTATCTGGGTACGGCGACGCTGGCTAACGGTCAATCGGCCTTTGGCATGGTGACAAATTATCAAGTGGTTTCGGAGACCGCCCTCCGAGCAGTGGTGCGCTTTGAGGCGGCGGTAACCAATCTGGTCATGACCAATGTCCTCGGCGAGCGGGTCAGCCAGCCGACGATCACGCCGCCGCGGGCGGTGATTGAAAGTTACAACGTGTTGCCGCCGGATTGATATGAATGCCAGGATGAAAGCTGGAACAGAGCCGACACAATTTTGCCAGGCGCATGGGGAAAGCCCTCGCGTGCCGGCGGAACCGCGGGGGAACCGGCGCAGTCGTTTGGCAGCCGGAGGCCAATGGATGGGGTTTGTTTTTCGATGGCCGGGTGGAGGCCGATTTGAAAATTTTGTGAAATCATTTAACCGCTGAATTCGCCGGAGAAACTTATGTGCGCGCGAGTTGTAAAATGGTCGGTCCTGATCCTGCTGTTGTTGGCGGGGGCGGGACTGGTATGGCTTTGGAAGAGCCGGGCGACGCAAAAACCGGCGCCGGCGGCGGTGGCCACTGCGAATCCTTCCGGTTCGTCCGTTATGAAGTCCGCCCCAGGCACCGGCGTTACGAACGGGGCGGGGGGTGCGGTTCCGGCTCGAACCAATTGGTTCGCATATCGTTTGAGTAACACGCCGCAGTCCATTGGTGAATTGATGCGCGACCCGCAGGCGATTTTGCTGGAGAACGCGTTGATTGACACGCGGCGGCCGGTCAATTTTTCCATTCCGCCCCATCTGCGCGCGTCGGGCGATCCGGGCGCCTACATCGTGCAATCGCGCGGGCCGATCACGGCGGCGTTTCGGGAGACGCTGGCGGGTGCGGGCGCGGAAATCGTTTCCTACATTCCCAACAACGCCTATCTGGTGCGGGTTTCGGCGGCGGGTGCGGGCGCGCTGGCGGGCGCGGCGGGCGTGCAGGCGGTGATTCCTTACGAACCGTATTTCAAACTGGAACCGGCGTTGTTGGGACTGGCAGTGCAGCAGAAACCGCTGCCGCCGGGGACGGCGTTGGAGGTGGGGTTGTTTGCTTCGGATGCGACGGCGACGGAGCAACGACTGGCGGCGTTGGGGGCAAAATTTCTCGGTGCGCCCGGTCAATCGCCGTTCGGTCCGGTGGTGCGCGTGTTGGCGCCGGAGAATTGGACGGCGCTGGCGCAAGTGCCGGGCGTGCAGTTGGTGGAAGTGTCACACCAAAAGATTTCGGCCAACGATTTGAGCCGCGCCACGGTGGGCGTGGCGGCGGACACTCAGACGCCGACGAATTATCTAAACCTGACCGGCAAGAACGTGCTGGTGGCGGTGGACGACACGGGCATTGATGCCACGCATCCGGATTTGGCGGGGCGGGTGCTGGGCCTGAACGCCAGCGACCTGGTGGATACGGATGGCCACGGGACGCACGTGGCCGGCACAATTGCCGGCGACGGCACCAAGTCCACCACCGTGACAAACGCCGAAGGCTCCATCATGCCGGCGACGAACGGACAATTCCGCGGCATGGCGCCGAAGGCGATGCTCTTTTCCGTGAACCGGAACAACCCGGATGCCGTGCTGCAATCGCTGGCGGCGGAGACCAACGCGCTGATTTCCAACAACAGTTGGGATTACGGCGGCGATTTTGATTACGATCTGGCGGCGGCCAGTTACGATTGGGCCACGCGCGATGCGCTGCCGTTGGTGACCGGCGCGCAACCGGTGTTGTTCGTGTTTGCGGCGGGTGACAGCGGCAGTGGCAGTGATGACGGCACCGGCGGCAGCTCCGACACGATTCTTTCCCCGGCCACCGCCAAAAACGTTCTCACCGTGGGTGCGCTGGAGCAGTTGCGCAACATCACGAACCTCGTGACGGACGCCAACAGCAACCAGAGCGCATTCTGGCTGCCCAGGACCGATTCAAGCACGCAGGTGGCGGGGTATTCCTCGCGCGGCAACGTCGGGGTGGGCGTGGAAGGCCCGTTTGGCCGGTTCAAGCCGGACGTGGTGGCGCCGGGAACCTTTGTAATTTCCACACGCTCCAGCCAGTGGGACACGAACGCGTATTACAATCCCACGAATGTGTCGGTGACGCCTTACACCGGTCAGGTAGTGTTCAGCAACGCGCCAGCCTATTACACCGTGTCGGTCCCGCCGAACGCCGTGGGCGTGGTCATCACCATCACGTCGAATCAGTTTTCCAATCCGTTCCCGCCGAATCTGCCGATTTACGTGGCACAAAATGGTGTTCCGGGGCCGGGCAATTATGACTTCTTCACGACCAAGGACGGCGTTTCGATTCCGCCGGACGGGCCGGGGAATTACCTGCAGCAGGTTCAGAACAACGGCTTTTCGTTCGCGGTCTATGACAATTTGACCGGGCCGGTGAATTACGATCTGTCGGTGGCTATTTTGACGACGAACAACGTGGGCAATTTGTATTCGGTATTGCAAGGGATGAACGACGCCCTGGGCGGCTATTATCGTTACGAATCCGGCACGAGCATGGCGGCGGCGGATGTCTCCGGTGTGCTGGCGCTGATCGCGGATTATTTTACCAATCAATTGCATGAGATTCCCAGTCCGGCGCTGCTCAAGGCGCTGCTCATCAACGGCGCGCGCACGCTGAGTGGTTATTCGCTGGCCTTCACCAACGGCATCAATTACCAGGGCTGGGGACTGATCAACCTGCCCGACTCGCTGCCGCTAACGGTGACCAATCTGGCCACGCCACCCAATGGACAGTCGCCCATGCCGATTTTCTTTGTGGACCAGAGCACCAACAACGCGCTGGCGACCGGCGACCGCCACACTTACACCGTTACGCTCAGCACCAATGACTTCGCCCAGTTCCTGCCGCTCAAAGTGACGCTGGCCTGGAGTGATCCGCCGGGCAATCCCGCTGCGGCGATCAAACTGGTGAACAGCCTGGAACTGATCGTCACAAACCTGGATACCGGCGACGTGTATTTCGGCAATGACATTCCGCCGAACGCCAGTTACAGCCAGCCCGGCGACACCAACGCACCCAATTTCGATCTGGTCAACAATGTTCAAAGCGTGTTGCTGCCGCCGCCCCTGGCCGACCGTTATTCGGTCACCGTGCTCGGCCGGCAGGTCAATGTCAACGCCGTACCCGAACAGACCAACAACGTGGTTCAGGATTACGCGCTGGTGGTGACAGTCGGCGAGGGCGAAGTGCCCACGGCCATTGCCTCGGTTGCCGACAACGGCGTGGTCAGCAACCCCACGGCCGATCAGGACGTGACGGGGGTGACTTCGACCAACATGCCGTTATTCAACCAGTTTGCCGGCGCGAACACGCCGTTGCTGGGCACCAACACCCTGCCGCTGGGCAACAACACGGTTTGGGGTCCCAACGGCCAGGTGACCATCGGTATGACCAATCAGTGGCATTTCTACATCGTGACGAACAATGCGGTGGATCAAAACGGACTGACTGCCGATGTGACCAACGCCGCCTTCATCACCTTCGATTCCTCCACGCTGTCGGTGCCGCGCACGGGCGTCTTTGCGGATTCGACGGCGGATGCCACGCGGCCGGAGGCGGACATAGACCTTTACGTCTCGCGCGATCCGAATTTGTTGAATCTCGACCCGACGGTGATTTCCAACTGTCTGGCCGGGGTGGGCGACAATCGCGCTTCGCTGGGGCGCGGCGGCACAGAGTTTGTCTTTTACACCAACTCGGCGCCGGGCGAGGTGTATTACGTCGGCGTCAAGTCGGAAGATCATGAGGCCTCCGAATACGCCTTCATGCCGATTTTCACAGCCACGCCCTTCAGTCAGTTGAATCAGAATGGTGACCTGATCGTGAACGGCCTTTTACTCCCGGTGAACATTCCCGACGGTGACAACGCCCATCCGGGTGTAGCGAACGTCTTCGCGCTGGCAGTTCCGCTGATTCCGGGCATGACGGTGGCCAAAGTGACAGTGACGAATTTGAATGAACACCAGAACTTCGGCGATTTGTTCGGCGCGTTGAGTTTTGGCGGTCGCTCCGTGGTGTTGAACAATCACGCTGGTTACGGCAACACCTTTGGCACCTTGCCACGCATTTACGACGACAGCCTGGACCCGGTGCCCGGTTCGCAGCCGAGCGACGGACCGGGCAGTTTGACCGACTTCCGCGGTCTTTCAGCCATCGGACCGTGGATTTTGACGGAGATTGACAGTTCGCTGACGCAGACCGGGCGGGTGAGCGCCTTCAGCCTGCTCATCCAACCCCATCGCAATCTCAAGAACGGCATCATTGTTTCCATCCCGCCGCAGGGTTGGTTCATTGATTTCGTGGACGTGACGCCGGGCTACACGAATCTGACGTTTTACGCGACCAATCTGCCACCGACCATCGGGCCGCCGCCGCTGCAGATGTTTGAACGACTGGGCAACGAGCCTACGCTGACGAACTTCGATCAGGAAGCGGATTTGACCAATTCGCCGCCGGGCCAGCCGCCTTACCCGAACGGGACCGACCCTGGCAACCTCATTTCCGTCGGCCCGCCCCTGGACGCAGGCCGGTATTTCGTCGGCATTTACAATCCCAGCACGGTGACGGCGAATGTGTTCCTGCAAGCCACGCTCGGCCAAGGCTCGCTGGCCAATAATACGTTCAATTATTCAACCAATCCGGCGACGGCGCTGCTGGATGACGCAGTGTCCAGCTCCTCTATTTTTGTTCCGGCCACCAATCCCATTGTCTCGGTGAACGTCGGCCTCATTGTCCAGACCCCACGGGTTTCGGACTTGACCTTCACCCTGATCAGTCCGACCGGCCAGCGCATTTTGCTGATGGAAAACCGTGGCGGGACGGATACCCACAACGTGGGGCACCTGACCGTTTTCACCAATTTCTTCGGCCCCCTGGTCTCCGGCGGCCTGGCCACCACCAACATTTCCATCGGGCCGGTGCCCAATGTCGGGACGCTGCTGATCAATTACGACTTTTTCACACAGCCTGATGCGCTGGCGGTGTATTACGACGGCGTGAATATTTTCAGCACCACCAATCTCAATCCGCCCACGGGATTGATCAGCGGCAGCGGCCAGTTCCGCATTCCCTACGGGCCGGGCCTTTCGAGCAACCTTGTCGTCGTGATGAATCCCGGCGGCAATCCGGGCACAACAAACGATGCCTGGACCTTCACGCCCATGGTGGTCGCGGAGGATTACAACTACCTCACCTTCACCGACGACACGAATCTGGCGCAGGTGCCCATCAAATTCGCGATTCCGCCTTTCGACATGTCGGCGACGGGAACCAATTTCGTGTTCAGTGATTTTGAATCTGCCACCAACGGCGATTACCTGGCGCCGGCGAACATTTACGATCCGTTCGGCGGCTGGACGATGGTAACCAATCGGTTACTTGGCACCAATCAGGTGTTCTGGACGAACAATCTGGTGAGCGTGGCGGGTGACCCGGCCACGGCGCAGAACGGCAGCAATTATCTGGCCTTGGGCCTCGGCTCGATCCGCCGCGACGTGCCGCTCACGGTGGGGCGAAAGTATCAAATCGCCTTTGGCTACCGCGGTCCGGGCATTTCGGCCTGGTGGCGCGGCGAAGGCAACGCCAGCGACAGTTCCGACCCGGAAGTAAATGGCAATAACGGCCGTTTAATCGGGCGCTTCCAATTTCCCGCAGGCGAAGTGGGCCAGGCGTTTGAACTGGCGGATCAGGGCGGCCAGTTCGATTTCGCGGGCACGAACAATTATGTGCAAATCCCGCAGTCGCCCTCGCTGGATGTGGGCCAGGGCGGCGGCTTCACCGTGGAAGGCTGGATCAATCCGACGAATGTCACGCGCCCGCAACCGCTGGTGGAATGGCTGGCACACGTGCCGACCAATTCGGCGGTGACCAATCTCGTCATCCTCGCCGGACCGTATCTAAATCGCGACACCGGCCATTACTATTACCTCCTCGGCGCGACTAACTGGACGGTTTCCGAATTCTGGGCCGAACAGCTCGGCGGCCATCTGGCGGCCATCCACACGGCCAACGAACAAAACTGGATTTTTGATAACTTCGCCAATTACGGCGGCACAAATCGAAACTTGTGGCTG
This sequence comes from Verrucomicrobiia bacterium, assembly GCA_035652955.1. Classification (GTDB taxonomy): domain Bacteria; phylum Verrucomicrobiota; class Verrucomicrobiia; order Limisphaerales; family UBA11358; genus UBA11358. The sequence continues at coordinate 6,656 of DASRCU010000066.1, forward strand.
GGGCTGACAAACACCGGAGCGGCCTTCGGTTGGATCACCGGCGATCCGGTGACTTACACCAATTGGCTCGGCGGTCAGCCAAATAATTGTGACGGTAACCATAGCTATACATTCATGCTCGGTCAGACTAACAACCAGCCCGGCCTCTGGACGCTGGCGGATAACAACGGTTTCATCTGTGGTTCCAGCGCCACCAACCTCGTTTATGGCGTTGCTGAAGTGCCTGACATTCAAAGCAACGGCGTGCAGTTCTGGATTTGCGTCACCAATTCACCCGTTACCGGCCAACCGCTTGTCGGCGGCAGCGGCTGCCTCTACGCGGACATCGTGGACACGAATTTCGTCTCGCACGAAATTTATTCCGCGCCCGGCCTGCTGCAGAGCAATGTCTATCAGCACGTCGCGCTCACCTTCAACGCTCATTCGGGGCTGGCCGAGTTGTTCCTCAATGGCACCAACGTGGCCACGACCAATCTCTTTGCCGTCCAAGGACCCTTCGTGCCCAAGACCGACGGCGACGTGTTGCTGGGTCGTGACATGACGCGCGCGACGAACAATGACTACGGCGGCGCGATGGACGAGATGAGCATCTATCACCGCGCGCTGTCCGACGCGGAGATTTTCGCCATTTACAACGTCTCGGCCACGGCCACGAACAGGTTGACCGGCAAGTTCGATCCGAGCATCACGCCGGCGCTGGGGCTGGCCGAGGCGCAGGTGTCGCTGGGCACGACAACCAACGTTCTGCTGGGCATGAACGATCAATGGCTGGTCAATGGCTTTACGTTCACGGCGGACACCAATTCTCTGCCGCTACAAATCACCGGCCTGGAACCGGGCATGTTGCTGGATAACTTCACGCTCACCGAGGCGCCACAGGGCAATTTGTATTACCTGCCGGAACAGGCGCTGGATGCGCTCACGGGCGAGTCGGCCTACGGTAATTGGACGTTGCAGATCTGGGACAACCGCCTGGGCGCCTATGTGACCAATGCGAATCAGTTGGTCAGTTGGCAGTTGAGTTTTGTCCTGGCCTCTAATTCGCCGGTGGCCGGCGCCTTGCAGCCACAGACGTCCGCCGCCGGCACCGTCGGCCCCGGACAGATCATTTATTACACCGTGCCGGTGCCGACCTGGGCACACGATGCAACCAACATTCTGGTTTCCTCCACGCAGCCGGTGGATCTGCTCTTTAATCCGAGTAATCCACCCACCGGTTCAAATCCGGGCGACATGGTGTTGCTGGCCAATTCAACGGCAGGCGTCGGCAGCCCGGTGCTTTCGGACAACCCGCCCAGCACGCCGCCGCTGGTTCCCGGCTCAACCTATTATTTGGGCGTCCGCAACAACGGCACAAAGGTCGCCTCGGTCAGGGTGGAAGTGGACTTTGACATTCTGGCGTTGACGAACGGCGCGCCGTACACGGCCGTGTTGGACACCAACGACACCGTGCGTTATTTCTCCTGCCAAGTCGGTTCAAATGCTTACGAGGCGACCTTCCAGCTCCTGGGAATTACCAACGGCAACGCCGACCTTGTCCTCCGCAAAGGCACGCCGCTGCCGACGCTGACCAGTTCCGATTACGGCAGTTTCAACGTCAATAACCTGGACGAAAACATTTACGTGCTCACGAACTCCGCGCCGGTGCCGCTCTCGCCGGGCACCTGGTATCTCGGCGTATTCAAACGCGACGCCGGGCCGGTGGGCTATTCCGTGCTGGCCAAGGAATTGGACACGAATTCACCGCCCATAATGCCGGTAGTTATTGATTTGACCAACGGTGTGCCGTTCAGTGGGACGATGGGGCCGGGTGCCGACCTGACAAATTTCTTCCGTTTTCATGTGACCGATTCAGCGGCCGGCGGCGTCACCAATTCTGTGCAGGGTTTGCGCTTCGAGCTTTACAACCAGGACGGCAATGGCGATTTGACGGTGCAAACCAACGCCTTGCCGCTGGCGCCGCCGTTCTGGCAGAGCAGTCAGAACCCTGGACGCGGCGAGGAATTGATTTTGGTCTTTACCAACAGCGCGTTGACCAATCTGGCAGCCGACTGGTATCTGGGCGTGCCCAATCATGAAACGCGGCTGCTGCATTACACCATTGTCGCGTCAGTGGAAACCAACGCCTATTTCCCGGCCTTTCCCGGCGCGAGCGGCATGGGCGGTGGCGCACTCGGCGCCGGTCACGCGGGAGCGAGTAACTCGGTCTATCACGTCATTTACACCGATGACTCCGGCGGCTTCGGGACGTTGCGTGACGCGGTCAGCCAGCCCAATCGCACCGTGGTGTTTGACGTTTCCGGGATCATCACTCTGCAAACGCCGTTAATCATTACCAATCCCTACCTGACCATCGCCGGTCAAACGGCGCCCGGCGGCGGCATCACCGTGGCCGGCAACATGACGGCGGTGCAATCGGCGCATGACGTGGTTATTCGGGACATTCGCTTCCGGCCCAGCAACGACTGCGGATGTTGTGGGGGAGCCGTTGCGGCGGGAGATGCCTTGCAATTCCAGAATGTTTCCAACGTGATTGCTGATCACATTTCCGCCGAATGGAGCGCGACGAACTTGATCTCCGCGTTGAATGCCACCAATCTCACCGTGCAGTGGTCCATCTTGGCTGACAGTCTTTACAACGCTAACGATCTGCAGGGTGCCGGTTCGCTGCTGCGCTATGGCTCCGGCGGGATGAGCTTCAACCACAATCTCTATGCCGACAATTACACGGGCAATCCGCGCCTCGGCGACAACGTCAGTCTGGATTTTGTCAACAACGTTATTTACAACTGGGGCCAGTTCTCCGGCCTGTCCGACGACACAAATGATCTGGCGGCAAACCCAGGCGGTTTCACCAACCGATTGAATTATAGCGTAAACTATCTCATTGCCGGGCCGGACACGGCGGCATTTGCCACCACCAACATCGCCTTCTGGGGCGGAACGACGGATACCTGGATTTTTCAGACCAACAATTTCATTGACAGCAATACCAATGGCCTTTTGGACGGGGCCAACACGCAATGGGGCATGTTCACCAATCAATACACCGGGTTCGGCCGGCCGTTCCCATTGATTCCTGTGCCGACGGATGAGGCGTTCCTGGCCTATGAAAAAGTTCTGGATTTTGCCGGTGCGAACATGAGCCAGCGCGATGCCGTGGATACCAACATTGTGGGCAAGGTCCGCCTACAGACCGGCCAACTTATTTCCGCACCGCCCTTGTCCGGGATGGTGGGTTGGTGGAAAGCGGAAGGTAATGCGAATGACAGCATTGACGGAAACAACGGCGTTGCCAGCAATATAACTTATGCCAATGGTGAAGTTGGGCAGGCATTTGTTTTCAATGGCACCAATTCCAGCGTAAGAATTCCCGCCAGCGCCTGTCTCAACGTGGGCACCAACAACGCCGGTTTCACACTCGAGGCATGGATTAATCCCGCCGACGTTAATTTGCGCCCTCTATTCGAATGGAATTCCGGGAGCGGTTCAGGAGATGTTCCGGTGGGTGTCGGCCTGTGGATTTCCGGCGGCGGGCCCGGCAGTCTCTATGCCAATCTTGAGGATACCACCTTAACCTTCCACACGATATCCTCCGCCAGCGGCATTATCACCCCAAACACTTTCCAGCATGTGGCATTAACTTATGACAAGGTCACAGGTCTGGCGGTGCTTTACCGAAATGGGGTGGCTGTCGCAACTCAAAATTTGGGCAATGCCTGGACGCCGCAAACCAGCTTTGACTTATATTTGGGCGAGCGGCCGGCCGGCTCCCTTGCGCCAGTTTACTTCAATGGTCTGATAGACGAAGCGGCCGTTTATAATCGTCCCTTGTCGCCATCGGAAATCCAGGCCATTTATAATGCCGGAAAAACCGGAAAACAGTCGTTACTCTCCGGTTCTTCTACTTCGTTACCTTATCTCGATACCGATCAGGATGGCATTCCGGATTTCTGGGAAATGACCTTCACACCCAACTTGGTCTTTGTTCCCAGCGCCAGCCACGACCGGGACGGCGACGGTTACACCGATCTGGAAGAGTATAACAACTGGCTGGCCGGACCTCACGCGCTCACCGTTACCAACACGCCCGTGGGAGTGGATCTGATGCAGCTCTTCGGCAACACCGGAAACTTGAGCTTCTCGGTGACCAACGCCATCAATGGATCCGTCTATCTGACCAATGTGCTGAATGGTGTGACCAATAGCGGGCCGTTCGGCAACCACATCGCCTGGTTCACCCCGGCAAATGACTTCGGCGGCGGCACCAATTACGGCTTTGCTTCGTTTGACGCTTACGTAACGAACAATGACACCCTTGCCTGGTTCGGGCCGGTGACCGTCCGCGTCGTCGTCAGCAAAGTGCCGATTCGGATCAATTCCAACATGCCGCCAGTGATTACGCCCCTGGTCAGCGGCGTGCTAGACCCGACCAATTATGGCGGCTCGGATTATTACGTCTTTCACAGCACGAACAACGCATCCGGCCTCCTCTTCGTTGTGACCAATATCATTGGCGGTCCGGTGGATTTAGCGGTGGCTTACAATCGGCTGCCGTCACTTTCTGACTATGATTATTTAAATACCAACTCCGCCGAGGGGATCATGAGCCTTTTGGTCTCGACCAATTCCACGCCGGCGCCTTTGACCAACGGCGATTGGTATGTGGCTGTCATTAATGTCAGCCCCTCGGGGTCTCAGGTGACTTATGATATTATCGCGACGGAATACGGCGTGCCCCTGAAGCCGCCGGTATTCCTCTTTCCAACGAACACGACGGTGACCAATATTCTGGAAACCGTCCCCTGGTCCGTAAACAGTGTGGCTACTGACCCGAACAACCCACCGTTGCCGCTGACGTTTGCACTGGTGAGCGGACCGAGTAACTTGACAGTCTCTTCCAGTGGCGTAATTAGTTGGACGCCCACGGAGGCACAGGGACCGTCCACCAATTCAGTCGCGGTCAGCGTTTCCAACGGTGCTTCCAGTGTCACAAACACGTTCCGCATTGTGGTGGAGGAATCCAATCTGCCGCCGGTATTTGTCTTGACCAATATTCCCAACCAGACTGCCATCGTTAGTAACCTCTTTGTCTTTGCCGATCCCGCGACCGATCCGGACCTTCCGCCCAATCCGCTGACTTATTCGTTGCTGGCGCCGCCGGCGGGGGCGGCGATTGACACCAATGGCGTCATTACCTGGATGCCGACGGCGGCGGAGGCCGGCTCGAATTATTTGTTCACCGTTGTCGTTACGGATTTCAATCCGTGGGCGGTAAACGCCCAATCCTTGAGCGCGACAAATCAATTTTATGCCTACGTGGCGGCCGGCGCAGTGGCGGGCCCGCCGCCCACCAACACCGTCCCGCCCGGCGGCCTGCAATGGCTGGTCGTGCATGTGCCGACCAATGCTGTGGCAGCCACCAACACGTTGCTGTTTGCCACAAACCTGCCGGTGAACGTCTGGTTCAGCGCCCATGTGCCGCCGAACCTGACCAACGCCGTGCTGCTGATGCCCAACGCGACCAATGGCGTGAGCGTGCTGACCACCGCTTCGGCGCCGACGAACATCGTGCCGGGCGGTCTTTATTTCCTCGGCGTGCAAAATCCCAACAGCGTGGCGGTGACTTACGCGCTCCAGGTGACTTTTCGACTGGCAGCGGCGCCCGGTTTTGCGGCGACCAACCTGGTCATTTCAAACATCGTCTTTACCAACATCGGCGGCCGGAACGGTTTCCTGCTTACCTGGTTTGCGCCGAGCAACGACGTGTTCCGCGTGCAATGGACGGCCGATCTGGCGCCCGTAAACTGGAACACGTTCAGCAACCTGGTGACTTACAACACCAACGCGCCCGCCAGCGCGACAAATGCCCAGTTCAACTTCTTCGACGACGGCTCGCAGACCGGCGGGTTTGGACCGACGCGTTATTACCGGCTGGTGTTGCTGGCCACCAACACCCTGAAGCTTCCGGCGCAAACCAATTTCACGGTCGCCGTTTCCAGCGTGGTGGTGGTGACCAACACGGCGGTGGATTCCCGGAGCGGCGCGGTTTTGACTTACAACCTGCTGGGTCCGCCTGCCGGCGCCAGCATCAGCACCAACGGGGTGATTACCTGGACGGCCGGTCCCGCTGGTCTGGCGGCGCGGTTTATCACGGTGGTTAGCGATGACAGTGTGCCGCCTCTTACTGCCAGCAATCAGTTCACCGTTTTTGTGGCGCCGCTGCCGGCAATCACCAATGTTGTGGCGACCGCTACCAACGTCTTCCTCTCCTGGAGCGCTCCGATCAGCGACCAGTTTCAGGTGCAATGGACAACGAACCTGACGCCGCCCATTGTCTGGACGTTGTTCCCGAACGTCATTACTTCCACCAACGGCGTGTTCACCTTCACCGATCCCACTCCGCCGCAGCAGACGAAGTTTTATCAACTGGTGTTATTGCCGTAATGGGCTGGACAAAGCGCCGGGCGTGGGCCATGAACAGCGCTGGCGATGTCGAGAGCAGTCTCTTTGGAGCTTTGGAAATTGATCCTCCGGTGGTTCCCGGTATTTGTCGCCTTATTCAAGCGACGTGGGGTTGGGGATGAAAAGAAGCGATGAAAAAATTCGGCTGGTCAATTTGTTTTGTCGTGCTGGCGATGCTGTGCGTGGGAAGCCTGAGTGCCTGGGCTGCACCCCTGGCCGAAGCGCCATCCATTGGCGGGGTGCGGGTGGAATTTCTGTTGTTCGGACTGACTCTGCTGGGCGTGGCGGTGTTTCACCGTCACACCTTGCCGGTGGCGCTCGCCGGCGCGGCGGCCATTGTCGGTTATAAATGGGTTTTCACCGGTTTCAGGACCGGCCCCGGCTTCACCGGGTTTCTGGTGCATCTCGAACACGAGTGGGTGATTCTGACCAATCTCTTCTGCCTGCTCACGGCTTTTGCTTTGCTATCGCGGCATTTCGAGAAGAGCCATGTTCCGGTCATTCTGCCCCGACTGCTGCCCGGTGACTGGAAAGGCGGTTTGGTGTTGCTGCTGGTGGTTTTTGTTTTGTCGGGATTTTTGGACAACATTGCCGCCGCGTTGATTGGCGGGGCAATGGCGCATCAGTTGTTCAGGGCGCGGGTGCATATCGGTTACCTTGCTGCTCTTGCCGCCGCCGCCAATGCCGGTGGCGCCGGCAGTGTCGTGGGGGATACCACAACGACCATGATGTGGCTGGCCGGCGTTTCGCCGCTGGATGTGCTTGAAGCCTACCTCCCGGCACTGGTGGCCACGGTAATGGTGGGTTGTTGGGCCGCCCGGAAACAGCACGCCTATTCTCCGATCATCAGACACGCCCACCAACACACGCCGGTGGATTGGCATCGCGTCGGCATCGTCGGTCTGATTTTGGCGGCGGCGATAGCGGTCAATGTGACGGTCAATCTCACCGCACCGGCGGCGGGGGAACACTTTCCATTTATCGGCGTGGCGGTTTGGCTGGCGATTTTAATCAGCATTCCGATTCGTCGGCCGGATTGGGAATTGCTCCCGGAATCAGCCAAAGGCGCCGTTTTTTTGCTGGCGCTGGTGTTGTGTGCCTCGTTGATGCCGGTGGAACAATTGCCGGCGGCCTCCTGGCCCGCGACGCTGGGGCTGGGCTTTGTCTCCGCTGTGTTCGACAACATTCCGCTCACCGCACTGGCCCTCAAACAAGGCGGCTACGACTGGGGATTTTTGGCTTACGCCGTCGGCTTCGGCGGTTCCATGATCTGGTTCGGCTCCTCGGCGGGCGTCGCGCTGTCCAATCTGTTTCCGGAAGCGCGGTCGGTAGGGCAATGGCTCAAACACGGCTGGATGATTGTCGTGGGTTATGTGGTGGGATTTTTTTTGTTGCTGGCGGTGTTGGGCTGGCAGCCGCACCGGCAGTACACCCCGCCGGTGCCACCGCCCGCGACGGGAGCACCGTCCATTCCCGCAGCGACGCATTGATTCTGGAACCGTCTCAAAGGACAGCGAGTGGCCAGGCCGGTGGATTTTGTTTGAATTTGCGTGACGCTTTTTTAACTTCCGGCATGGTTGAAAAACCCTACCGCAGTCTCGTCAAGGCCGTGTCCTGGCGCCTTACCGGCAGTGTGGATACGATGATTATTTCCTGGCTCATCACTGGCAAACTGAAATGGGCATTCACCATCAGCGGCGTGGAGTTATTCACGAAGGTCTTTTTGTTTTATGTTCATGAGCGGGTCTGGAACAAAATTCCCTTTGGACGGATTCAAGAGCCCAGAGACAAGCCGACCTTTGAGATTTAACGCTTGACCGGGGATACACGCCACGGCTGGCGTTGCCGGTGGGCCCGACCAGCATGGGATGAACAAACACAAGTGATGCAAAACTGTATTTTTCCAGAAAAATTAGAAAAATTTTCGTTGCCTCCGGGGCGTTTTTAACTTATACTGCACCTGTTGGTGGGCTTACAGTCCGGCAACCGGGTATTGGCAGGTCATGAAACCAAAAGCAAAGCCTGGATCAGCCAAAGCAAAAACCAAAAGCGCCGCCCGGACGCGTCGCGAGCCGGCTCCATCCCAGGCGGCTGCGCCCCCGGAATCCGCCGCGCCGCCGCCTCAACCCCGGCGCCGTTCCGTGGGCAAGCGGCTGACGGCAGCTATCGCGGAAACGGCAAAGAAAATCCTCAAACCGCGACGCGCTGTTTCCCGCCGCCGGAATCCGGAGCCGCCTCCCATTTTACTGGAGGGTGACCATCCCGCCGCGCCTCCGGTGGCCGGCCCCGGTGAAAAATTTTCTCTTGGGCCGACGCCGGTGACTCAGACCTTTCGCGAGCCGGAAGGCGAATTGCCGGAAGCCTACGGCACCAAAAAGCTTTTTCTGGCAGCGCGCGACCCGCACTGGCTTTACGCGCATTGGGATTTGACGCGCGAACAGCAGGCCGAATTGAACGCCCGCTCTGCGGACGGCCATCTGGTGTTGCGGATTTACCGGGACAATGTGGAAGGGCATCCGCTGTATGAGATCCACGTGCATCCCGACTCGCGGCATTGGTTTGCGCATGTCGAGCACGCGGGGGATTCCTACGCTGCTGAATTGGGTTATTATTCCTCCGTGGGCCGGTGGATGCGGGTAGCGGTTTCCGCCGCCACGATCACGCCGCCCGATACCGCGGCCGCGGAGACAGAGCCGGAATTCGCCACCATCCCCTTTGAATTTCCCTTTGCGCGACTGATGGACATCATCAAATCCGCGGTGGGCGAGAATCTGCCACTGGCCCGGGCGATCGAAGCCTTGCGTCGCACCGGGCACCCGGATTTGCCGCGGGCGACGGCTGAGCCGCCGGTGCAATGGACCTCGCAGCAGCAACAGGCTCTGGCCCGGATCGTCAGTCTGGACGCCTCCCGCCGCGTCTGGGTCGGGTCGCTCGAAATCACCGAACTGGTGCGGCGCAAGCTGGCCCGCGAAATGGCGTCGCTGGGCGTTTCCTCATTGGGTCTTTCCAGTCCGACCAGCCCCTGGGGCGGCGGGGTGGAGAAGGGAAAGGAATTCTGGTTCAACGTGAACGCGGAGTTAATCGTCTATGGCGCCACCGAGCCAAACGCCAGGGTGACGCTGGGAGGACGGGAAATCAAACTGCGTCCCGACGGCACATTCAGCTACCGCTTTGCACTGCCGGATGGCAAATACGACCTGCCGGCGGTGGCCGTTTCCGCCGATGGCACCGACGCGCGGGCGGCAAATTTGAAGTTCAGTCGCAGCACCGAATATCTTGGCGACGTGGGTGCTTCGCCGTCGGACCCTGCCCTCCAGCCGCCGTTGCCGGAGAACGTCTGAGGATTATGGACGCTTCTCGTCGCGGAGCCTTAATGCTGGTTCGTTTTGCCGCCGCCAGCCTGATGGTTGTGGCGTTGATGGAGCTGGCGCTGGCGTGGGCTGAATTTTATTTTCAGCATGAATCCTTCAACGTCCTGCTCGCCGTGTTCTGGAGCCTTTTATTTGTCGCTGGCGTGATCGTTTTAATCAAAGCCCAATCTCTGGCCGAATGGATCGCCAACAAGCTCGAATGATTTTCAGCCACTTCACCGGCGAACGACGCGAAAAAACTCAACCGCCCCTTCCAATCTATATGGCACTACTGAGAAGGAAAATTTTTTGCCATGCCGCGTGGTCGGGGCCGGCCCGCTGCGGCGTTCGCGCGGCGGGGTGGGGGCGGCGTTGGGGATTTGGCGGCTGATTTCGCCTGGCTATGCAAGGGTATCTTTCTTTGGTTTTGCACGCTCACTTGCCCTTCGTGCGCCATCCGGAGCACGAAAAATTTCTCGAAGAGAGCTGGCTGTTCGAAGCGATCACCGAAACTTATCTGCCGCTGCTGCAAATTCTGGAAGGCTGGCGCCGCGATGGACTGAACGCGCCGCTGACGCTTTCGCTCTCGCCGACGCTTGGCTCGATGTTACTCGATCCGCTGTTGCGGCAGCGGTATGAACGGCATTTGAACAGTCTCATCGAACTGGCCGAAAAGGAAATCCACCGCACGCATTGGGACCGTGCGTTTCACGAATTGGCGTGGATGTATCATCGCCGGCTCACCAGCCTGCGCGAGACGTGGCAGGCACATCGTGGCGATCTGGTGGCGGCCTTCCGGGCGTTGCAGGACGAGGGCCGGCTGGAAATCATAACCACCGCGGCCACGCACGCGTTGTTGCCGCTGCTGATCAATCATTGGCCGTCGCTGCGCGCACAAATTTTCACGGCGCGCGATCATTATCGGGATTGCTTCGGGCGTGAACCGCGTGGTTTCTGGCTGCCGGAATGCGCCTATGCCCCCGGCGTGGAAACCATTTTGCAGGAGGCCAATCTGCGCTGGTTTATTGTGGATACACACGGTGTCTTGCACGCCCGCCCCCGCCCGCGTTATGGCACCTTCGCGCCGATTTACACCCCCAACGGCGTGGCTGTGCTGGGGCGTGATTACGATTCCTCGCGCCAGGTTTGGAGCAAAGAGGAGGGATACCCCGGTGACCCCCGCTACCGGGATTTCTACCGCGACATCGGCTTTGATTTGGATTTCGATTATGTCCGACCCCATTTGCCGTCGCCGGACACGCGCGGCTTTACGGGCATCAAGTATTATCGTATCACCGGCGGCCAGGGGGAAAAGCAGATTTACGACCGGGGCGCGGCGTTGCAGGCGGCCGACGAACACGCGCGGCATTTTCTGAACAGCCGCGTGGAGCAGGTGCGGCAACTGGCCGGCGTGCTGGATCGCCCCCCGCTCATCGTGGCGCCGTACGACGCGGAATTGTTCGGCCACTGGTGGTATGAAGGGCCGGAGTTTCTCGATTATTTCGCGCGCCGGCTCTGCGGGGAGCAGGACACGATTGCACTGATCACGCCCGGCGAGTATTTGCGGCGGCATCCAACCAATCAAATCGCCCTCCCTGCCGCTTCAAGCTGGGGTGAGGAAGGTTACTGGCGCGTTTGGCTGAATGAAACCAATGAATGGATTTATCCGCATTTGCAGGTC
>DASRCU010000067.1:0-7602 GCA_035652955.1 Verrucomicrobiia bacterium
AAAGAAAAAAGGCGCTGCTTTACCGGTTGTTTTGATCCGGGTCGTTGCGGGGCGCGGACCTTTGCGGTTGAGGCGGCGGCGACGCCGGTGCGGGAGGGGATGCGACGCGCGGGGCGGACATGGCCGGTGGCACGAAGCGCCGCGGTTGCACCGGCACCGGCGGCGTTTGCTGGCGCGGCGCTTGGAAATTGCGTGTCGGCAAAGCCGGCGGCGGGTCCATCCGTTCAAACGGAAATGGTCGGCGATTTGCTGCCGGCGGCAGCGTCGGCATCGCCGGAATACTCATCTCCGGCCGCTCGGATCGCGAAACCGGATTCCGTTCCACTTCGTTCGGACTTCGCACCGGCGGCGGTGCGGCAGGACCGGGCAGATTAAAATTTCTTTGCGGCGGCGGCCCCTGAAAGGCCGTACCCGGCAAGGGACGATTGGCCGGCGGCGGAGAGGGCTGGTTGATTGCCTGCCCCAGGCGCGGTGGAGTAGGAGCCGGAGCAGCGACTGGCGGCGGAGTTTCCTGGAACGGCGGAAAACGGCGAGGAACATTGCCTCCGACCTGCACGCCGCCGGACGCCGGCGGGTTGGACTGAAAAGAGCGATTTTCGTTTCCCGCCACTCGGCCGGCGGGCGGCAGGGGGTGGAAATTCCGTTGTGGCGGCTGCCCCTGAAAAGCCGCGCCGGGCTGAGGAGGACGAGCCGGCAGGGTGAAAGCAGGAGACCCGTTGACCCGCGGCCGGTGAATAAACAACGTGCGGCCATCAGGACCAAATTGTTCGGCGCGCGCCATGCGGCGCTCCGTGTCGCGCAACTCAAATGTCGGTACCGGGCGTCGGGTGATTTCTTCAATGTGCTGCACCGGAATGCCGTCATTGACAACGACGGTGCGATGGACGCTGAAATCGTTGATCACCGTGGTCTGATGATAAATTCGCGCCGCTTCGCGGGCCTCCACGCGATAATGCCACGGGCGCGCATCGCAGAAATGACTGGCGGGCACAAAGGTGAAACAATCCGGCGTCAGATCAAAATCGAATGACGCGCTCACCGCGGCGCCGCGATAGCTCCATCCCACCCCCGCCGTCCAGGTGGCCGCCGGCGGCAAGGGCGCCCAACCACAGTAATCACCCGAATACCGCCACGTGACCCATGACGGCCCCCAAACGGTATCCGGATGCCAGCACCAGCCCCACCGCGGGTCGCGGAACCAGCGACCATAATGAAACGTGCACCAGCCCCATGAATAATCCGAAACCCAGTACCAGCCGCAGTCGGTATAAACCCAGTGGCCATGTTGACAATACGGCTGCCAGCCAGGCGAGTAAACCGCCACCAACGGCCGCCAGCAACGGCCATAGCCAGGCACTACCACCCACGTTCCGTAAGGCGCCAGCGCATCGTAAAAATAATCCACCGTGATTTCCGCCGGCGGCGCCGTGACGGTTTCCACCGTTGTAACAGGCGCCGTTTCCGCGGCGGCTGTCTCGACCGCTGTGGAAGGCGGCGGCGTGCTTTCTGCCGACAACGTTTGGTCGTGTTGCAGCACGGCGGTGATCACTTCATCCGACAGACCAATGTCCCGCAAATAGATGATTTGATCAGCGGTGAGATTGAACGGGCTGGGGGAATTGGTGACGTAAGCGAGAATGACCCCCTCGCTGATGTCGGCTTGAGCCAAGCGGATGACATGCGCCAGCGGACTGTCGGGATCAACCCCCGCCGGCAAGGCGGAGCTGTTCTGTCCATTGTCGGACGCCAGGCTCGTGTCGGCCGGCGCCGGTTCCTGAGCCGCAACCGGCAGCTCCGCCACGACCACCGCCAACCCCGCCACTATCGGCGCCATTCGGAAAAATCGGGCAACTCTGGTTTTCATATCCGGCCTTTCGGTTCGTTCCACTTCCAGGGAATCTAACACATCTTAGACGATTTGGTTGCCTGAAAAGTTCCGCCGCAAGGGGAACCAGGTGAAGCAAGGCTCCTCTTTCCAGCGTTCGAAGTTCAAGAGTTTCATTGAAAAGCGTTTGGAAAAATTTGAAAAAGAACTTGCGCGGCTCAACGCCGCTGACCATATTTATCGCCGGCAATGGAGTTTGCCGTCCCCAATGGGAAAACCGCCCGATGATTTCCGGGCTGATGGCTCCTACCGAAGCACAACGAGTCGGTAGGATTTTTTATGTTCAGCTACATCGTCGTGGGGATTGGCAGCGCCGTAGGCGGCATGGTGCGCTATGGGGTTTCGGGTCTGATAGCGAATCGTTTCGGCTCGTGGTTTCCGTGGGGCACGCTCTTCATCAACGTCACGGGTTCTTTTCTCATCGGTTTTTTCGCCACTCTCACGGCGCCGGACGGCCGGTGGCTGGTCGGCCCCGCCGGGCGCAATTTGTTCATGGCCGGTTTCTGCGGCGGTTATACGACCTTCTCGTCGTTCAGCCTGCAAACGCTGGCCCTGGCGCAGGATGAAGAGTGGCTCTACGCCGGCGCCAACGTGATTTTGAACCTGACCCTGTGTCTCCTGGCGGTCTGGCTGGGACATTTTCTGGCCAATCTCCTCAACAAAGGATGATCCATGCATCTGCCTCACGACGCCCTGCTCCTGCGCATTTTCATCGGCGAGAACGATCGCTGGCACCACCAGCCACTCTACGAGGCTATCGTGCTCAAAGCGCGCGAAATGCACCTGGCCGGCGCCACGGTGCTGCGCGGGCCGATGGGCTTCGGCAAATCCAGCCGGATGCACACCGCCAAAATCCTGCGCCTTTCCTTCGACCTGCCGCTGGTCATCGAAATCGTGGACAGCGAGGAAAAAATCAACGCCTTCCTCCCTGTGCTCGACGAAATGATGCAAGGCGGCCTGGTCACCCTCGAAAAAATCCGCGTCATTGATTACCGCGCGGACCAGGACAAGGCCTCCGATCAGCCAACGCCCCCCAATTGAACCATGCTCAGACTGTTCTGCTTCAACCTGATTCAAATCGCTGCAGTGTTGATTTTTTCGCCGCTGGCTTCCGGCGTGACTTCGCGCCTGAAGGAAATGATTCAGTCCAAACGCGGGCCGAGCATCTTCCAGCCGTATCGAGATTTGTGGAAGCTGTTTCACAAGGACGAAATCGTGTCTGAAGACAGTTCCTGGATTTTCCGGTTCACGCCTTACATCGTCTTCGTCACCCCCATTTTCGTGACGCTGCTGATTCCGGTGCTGACCAATTATCCGCTCTTTTTCGCTTTCATGGGCGATATGATCGGCGGGGGATTCATTTTGTCTCTGGGCGGCTTTTTCGCCGCACTCGCGGCCATTGACACGGCCAATCCCTACGGCCCGATGGGCGCCAGCCGCACGCGCATGGTGGGGTTTCTGGCCGAGCCGGTGTTCATGATCGTCTTCTTCACGGTTTCCTTTGTGGCCGGCTCGACAATTCCCTACATCGTCCAGGAAAAATGGGTGACACCATTGTCCAATTTTTTTCTGCCTTCGCATGTCCTCCTGGTGCTCGCTTTCCTGATGTTGATTCTGGCCGAAGGCGGGCGCATCCCGGTGGACAATCCGACCGGTCATTTTGAACTGGCCATGATTGATGAATCCAAATCGCTCGAATACTCCGGGCGCGGCCTGGCGCTGATGAAGTGGGGTGGTCAGATGAAATTCTTCGTGCTGCTCTGCATTTTTCTGAACGTGCTGGTCACGCCGTGGGGATTGGCGCGCGAGCAAACACTGGCCGCGCTGCTGCTGGCCATCCCGCTGGTCCTGTTCAAAATCTTCTGTCTCATCCTGGTGCTGGTCGTCATCGAATCGTCGTTGTCCAAGCTGCGACTGTTTCGCATCACCGAATTTTTGGGCGCGGCATTCATTACCTGCGTCGCGGCCATGATTGCCCAGATATTTTTGTCGTGAACGAAAAATGAACGATTTCACCAATCAATTGCTGAACAATCTAAACTCCCTGGTCACCGGGCTGTTTCTGCTGACAGCTTTTGGCATCGTGGCCATGCGGCAGGCGCGCGGTGTTTTGGATCTGTTCATCGTCCAATCCCTTCTGCTGGCCGCGTCCGCGGTGCTGCTGGGACTGCGTTTTTCCTCGGAACATCTTTTCGGTGTGGCCGCCGTGAACGTGATCAGCAAACCGATCATCGTCCCGTGGCTGCTGCGCAAGACCTCGCCCTCGGAGGTTTATACCCGCCGCGAAGTGCAGCAGGTGCTGAACATTCCCACCGCCCTGCTCATCGCGCTGGCGCTGGCCATCCTGGCTTACTTTCTCGGATTGCCCTTGCTCAAAGCCGTCGGGCCGGAATTTCGCAGTCCCAACGTGCCGATTGGCATCGCCGGGTTGCTGCTCGGCGCATTCACCATCACCGTCCGGCGCGAAGCCCTGCCGCTGCTCATCGGCCTGCTGGCCATGGAAAATGGCGCGTTTCTGGCCGGCATCGCCATCGCCCGCAACCTCCCGATGCTTATCGAACTGGCCATTGCCACGGATGGCTTGATCATCGTCTTCATCATGGGCGTGCTGACGCGTGCCGTCCAAAAGCAAATCGGCACCACGGCCGTCGGCGAACTGGCGACCTTGAAGGAAGCCACCGTTGAGCCGGTGGAAAAGGAGGTGGTCAAGTGAGCATCTTCATTATTTTGCTCTTGCCGCTGGCTGCGGCAATGCTCGTTTGCCTGCCTTTCAAAAAGGCGTGGCCAGCGGGCGTAACCGTCGTAGCGTCCCTGGCGACTTTCATTTTGTCCGCGCGCGCTGCGTGGCGGGTGGCGGCGAATCATTCCGTCGCGGCGGGCTTGAGCGCCCAGTGGTTCGTCGTGGACGGCTTGAGCGCGTTGATTCTGGTCCTGATTGCCTTCGTCACCACGACAGCGGCGATTTACTCCGTCGGTTATCTGGCGCACGGGAATTTGACAGCGGGCAAACTCCGGCTCTATTACCTCAACTACAACCTGTTTGTCTTCTCCATGCTGGCCATTCCGGTGCTGGCCGAACCAACGCTGGTGTGGATTGTCGTCGAATTAACCACGCTCTGTTCGGCGCTGCTCGTTTCGTTTGAAAACACTCGTGAGGCGCTCGAAGCGGCATGGAAATATGTCGTGCTTTCGCTCATGGGCGCAGGCATGGCGCTGTTTGGATTTCTGGTCTTGTTCGCCGCCATGCAGGCATCCGGCAGCACGGCTGCTTACACCTGGAACAACTTGATTTCCGCCGCGCCGCTGATGCCGCCGGCGTTGTTGCAAACCGCATTTCTGCTGATATTGATTGGTCTTGGAACCAAGGTCGGCCTCGTCCCCATGCACACCTGGTTGCCGGACGCGCACAGTCAGGCGCCCTCGCCGGTGTGCGCGCTGCTGTCCGGCATCGAAACGACCTCCATCCTTTACGTCATTCTGCGGCTGTTTCCGGTGATGCAAGGCGCGCCGCATTCCCACGCCGAAACCTGGGCCGTCGTGCTTGGTTTGATTTCTGTCGGCACCGCCGCGTTTTTGCTCCTGCAAGTCAAAGACTACAAACGCATGTTCGCCTTTTCCACCGTCGAGCACATGGGAATTATTTTGACGGCGGTTGGCTTGGGCGCGTCGGTTGCCGGCTACGGCGCGATGCAACAAATCGTCAGCCATTGCGTGACCAAATCCTTCTGCTTCTTTGCCGCTGGCGCCGTGTTGTTGACGGTGGAAACGCGGCAGATCGCCTCTATTCGCGGGCTCATCCGCCAATCTCCCTTCGCCGGGGCCGCGCTCGTTTTCGGCGGGCTGGCCATTACCGGCGCGCCGCCGCTGGCGGTTTTCTTAAGCGAATTTTCGATTTTGAAAGCCGGGCTGACGCAAAAAGAATATGTCGCCACGGCTCTGCTCGCCGTTTTCATCGTCATCGCCTTTTTCGGAATCATGCTGCACATCAACCGGATGGTTTTCGGCGCGCGGGAAAATGAAAATGTCGTCGAGTCGCCAAATAATCATTCCGAACCGGGAAACAAAATCCATTTGCCGTTCAGTTGCCGGCTGGCGTTGCTGGTGGCTGCCGTGCCGGTGCTCGTGCTCGGTTTTTACATTCCCCAGCCATTGCACCATTTGCTGACTCAAGCCGCCGCCGCCTTGACGAGATGAAAAATCTGTTGCCATGAACCGCACCGGACTCAAAGCTGAAATTGACCAACGCTGGCCCGGCCAGGTGCAATGCCGGGCCGAATCCGGTTCGTTGTGCGAAGTGACCTGCGCCCGCGCGGTGTTGCCAGAGCTTTGCGGCCGACTTTTCCTGGAATGGAATTTCAGCTTCGCCGGCTTGATTGTCGAGGAAGGCGCCAGCGAGTGGCAGTTGCGCTACGTTTTCTACGGTGAAGGCGATGCCGGCTGGGTTCACGTGCTGGTTACTGCGCCGCTCGCCGAAAAGTCGTTCCCAAGCATTGTCAAATTCGTTCACGCGGCGGATTGGCATGAGCGCGAGGCTGAGGATTTATACGGGCTGGTCTTTGAAGGCCATCCGCGTCTGGGCGATTTCATCCTGCACGACGATGCCTGGCAGGAAAACGTCGAACCCATGCGCCGGCATTTCGACCCGAAGGAAGCCCTGCGCCATCGCAAGCCGGATGAAGATTGGCGGCCGCATCGCATCGTCCAGGAACCCGGCGCGTTCGTCATGCCCGTCGGCCCGAAATTTTCCGGCGTCACCGAGTCGGTTCATTTCCTGCTCGAAACGGTTGGTGAAGATGTCATCCGCTCCACGCCGCGTCTGTTTTACAAATGGCGCGCCATCGAGAAACTGGCCGAGGGCAAAACACCGGACGAAGTTTTGTTGCTGGCTGAAAGATTCGCCGCGACCACGGCCTTTGCTCACGGGCTGGCCTATTGTCAGGCCGTAGAAAGCATCTGCGGCGCGAACCTTCCGCCGCGCGCCAAATTCCTGCGCGTGTTTCTGGCGGAACTGGAACGCCTGCGCCAGCACGCCGGCGCCATTCAGGAAATCTGCGAATCCACCGCGCTGGCCGTGGCCCACGCCCACGCGGGCATTTGTGAAGAGGAATTGCTGCGCATTTCCGGCGAACTCACCGACCATCGTTACCTCTTTGGTCTGCTTGCCCCTGGCGGGCTGCTCTGCGATTTGCCGAACGATGCCTGCCGCAAGGCGCTCGAAAAATCGCAAAAAGTTCTGGCGCAACTCAATGCCCTGGAAAGTCGCCTGCGTGTCTCCAGCAGCTTTCTGGACCGGCTGGAGGAAGTCGGCGTGGTGCCGCGGCGAACGGCCTGGGCGTACGGATTGCTCGGCCCAATTGCGCGGGCGTCGGGCATCGTCCGCGATTTGCGCCGCACGCAACCGTATCTGGGCTACGAAAATTTTCAGTTCGACGTGCCGGGCGAGCAGGAAGGCGACGGCTACGCGCGACTGCGGATTTTGTTCGCCGAAGCCCGACAATCGCTGCGCATCATGGAACAAGCCGTGGCGGCGCTGCCCGGCGGCAGCGTTTGTGAAGCGATTCAACTCCGCGCGGGCGCGGCGCTGGGTTGGGTCGAAGCCCCGCGCGGCGGCGCGTTTCATTGGGTGCGGCTGGACGATGGCGGAAAAATTGCGCGCTACCGGATCATCCCGCCATCGTTCGCCAACTGGCATGGCTTCCATTTGTCGGTGGAAAAAT
>DASRCU010000068.1:0-1858 GCA_035652955.1 Verrucomicrobiia bacterium
TTCCAAATCAAATTAGAACTGATAGATCAGGTTGGCTGCGATCAAGAAGTCGTTGGCTCGGAACGGCAGTCCGGCCGCGTTAGCGCCGAAGGGAGTTCCGTGCTCCACATGATCCCAGCGGAATTCCAGGCGGCTGATCACATTCGCCCAAAGATTGTATTGGGCGGTGGCCGTGAATTCTTCCGCCGCGCTGCCGTAAGGTCCAGCGCCATCGTCCTTGAGATATTCACCGCGCAGATTGAAGCTCAACTTGTCATTGGCTTGATAGCTGCCGTAGGCACCGACCACCCAAACGCTGTCGTTGCCTGGGTTGGTGGATCCTGCACCGGAGACACCGTTATGCAGATCAAGATAATCAAACGCGGCGCCAAATTTCAGCGCCGAAATGGGTGTCGGCAAGGTCAAACCCGCATACAAACTGGTCGAACCGGCCGCTGTGGCAACATGGCCCGCGCTGTCAATGGCGCCCAGTGTCAACGTCGCGCCTTTCATCGGGCCGAACGAATCCGGCGCGGTCAGCGCGACGGAACCCATGTAAGCTTTTTGAGATTCAGAGTGGAAACTGTTCACTCCGACCACGCCTGCGCCCGCATTCGAATCGTCGGCCACGCCAGCCGACACGGTGATTTGGTCGTTCACTTTGTATGTGCCCAAAATCCCCAAATGAGTCGTCGGCTCGATGGAATAACCGTAAGAACGGGTGTAGTTCGGATTCAGCGGGTCACTGCTGGATTCGTAGCCGATGATAGTGTCCCACACGCCGATTTTCCAATCAATGCCGCTGTTGGCCACCGGCGTGCGCAGGGCCAGATACGCCTGGCGAATGCCAGCGCTGGCTCCCAATCCCGTCGTATAGCCAACCGCATCCGGCCCCATCATGAGTTCGATATGATAGCCAGCGGCCCACGGGCTTTCATCCATCGGGCGATCCAGCGCGATGTCCACCGCGTTCAGGCTGAAGCCATCATTCTTTGCAAAGCTATAGCCGGGAATATTCAGTCCGCCCGCTGGTGTCGTATCCGTCCCCGGCCGCCAGGTGGCAGCAGTATCCACATAGCCGCTGATGGTGGTATTGGAAAGCGCCGTCTGGACCTGGCTCATTTTTTCGTCCGCGCGGGCCGCCGCGGCGAGGCTTACCACCCCCAAGGCCGCCAGCGCCGTTGTCCACGGATTCAACTTCATCTGGTTTTTCACTTTCAGTTTTTTCATTTTGCTTTTGGTTGTTGTTCACTGCATTTGCTTTCAAGCCCAAGCTGCTGCCGGCCGCGCGCACCGGACAACAGCTTAAGCCGCCTGGCACATCGGAGGAACCCATTGGCCATTGGCCGCTGGCTAACCACAAACCATGCCAAAGAGCATGACACGGCATGTTTCAAATTTGGCACCCCGAACGCCTGCCGCGAAAAATCAAGAAAATCATTGTTTCTGGGCCGATTTGTGCAGTCGGAAGTTCTGGAAGAATTTGGGTGACGCAACGTTCGGCCTGTGCGCTGACCGGCCAATGATCAAAAAATCGTGGTGACTATTGGTCGTGTTGGACGATTTGTGACAGCGGTTTTGCGAGTGGCCAGCCCTGTGGCGCTTTTGCGGGTGGTGACGAGCGGGGGGCGAAATTTTCGGAGACGAGCTGGCCTGCCGGAGCAAAAGCGGCAGAGGGCTGCCGCAGTCCAAGACGGCAAGCGTTCGCGAAAGCAAAAAACCCCTTCCGGCTGGGCCAGAAGGGGCGTGAAGTTCCAAATCAAATTAGAACTGATAGATCAGGTTGGCTGCGATCAAGAAGTCGTTGGCTCGGAACGGCAGTCCGGCCGCGTTAGCGCCGAAGGGAGTTCCGTGCTCCACATGATCCCAGCGGAATTCC
>DASRCU010000069.1:0-3376 GCA_035652955.1 Verrucomicrobiia bacterium
GGAATTCCGCTGGGATCATGTGGAGCACGGAACTCCCTTCGGCGCTAACGCGGCCGGACTGCCGTTCCGAGCCAACGACTTCTTGATCGCAGCCAACCTGATCTATCAGTTCTAATTTGATTTGGAACTTCACGCCCCTTCCGGTCTGTCCGGAAGGGGTTTTTTATTTGGCGTGCGACGACATTGCCGCCGCATTCCGCGACGCTCCACAAATCCTCACACGCCCTCGACAACGCCGGCCGTCCTGGATTGCGGCGGCCGTGACGCCGCTTGAGCGGGAATTCATCCTGACATCCGCCCCGCCCGCCGTTACCATGGGGTCGCCCGATGCAATTTATCCGCGACATTTATGCCGCCAGGCGGCTGACCCGGCAGCCGGTCATTTCCTTTGAATTTTTTCCGCCCAAAACCGACGAGGGCGAACGGGCGCTGCTGGAGAAACATCTCCCGGCCTTGCGCGCGGCCCGACCGGACTTCTGCTCGGTGACCTACGGTGCCGGCGGCAGCACGCGGGACAAGACGCTTAAAATTGTGGAAGCCATTCAACACCGGCACGGATTGACCGCCCTGGCGCACCTGACCTGCGTGAATCACACCCGCGAGGAAGTCCGCGCCCTGCTGGAGCAAATCCGCGCGCTGGGCTGCAAAAACATCCTGGCCCTGCGGGGCGACCCTCCCGGCGGCGGCGAATTCCGAAAAACGCCGGGCGGTTTCGAGTTTGCCTCGGAATTGGTGGCTTTCATTCGCCAGCAGAATTCCTTTTCCATCGGCGTGGCCGGCTTTCCCGAAGGTCATGTGGCCAACAAAAACGGGAAATACGACGACTGGTGGCATTTGAAGGAAAAGGTGGATGCCGGCGCGGATTTTGTGCTGACGCAGTTGTTTTTCGACAATGCGGATTATTTCGCCTTTCGCGATTACGTTGCCGGAACCCTCGGCGTGCAGGTGCCGCTGGTGCCGGGCATTATTCCCATTGTGAGCGCATCGAGCATCCTGACCTTCACCGAAAAATGCGGCGCGAAAATTCCTCCGCCCCTCCGCAGCCGGCTGGAACAATGGCGCGACGATGACGTCGCCGTGGCGGACTTTGGGATTGAATACGCCACCCGGCAGTGTGAGGAACTGTTGCGTGCCGGCGTGCCGGGACTGCATTTTTACACACTCAACAAATCCCGTTCAACGCTGCAGGTGCTGAAAAATCTTGGTTTGGCCTGATGCGTTTCGCGACGCTTCGCGAATCTTCACGGCCTCATTTCAAAAGCGGTGAGCCACATGGGCAACGCAATTCAGAACAGGTTGTTGGCCATGATGCCCAGCACGCTCAACGGTCCCTGGTCTTCCAGGCCGTCGGCGGCCTTGTCCACCTTTTGCAGCGTCAGCTTGGCGTTTTTGTAGAATTCCTGGTCGTTGACCAGTTTGCCGACGGTGCCCTGGCCCTGGTTGATTTTGAGCAGGATCTGATTCAGGTTGGTCATGGAGGCGGTGGTGGCGTTGTAAAGTGTGTCGTCGGTGACCAGTTTGCCGAGCGTGCCCCGGCCGCGGTTGACGCCGAGGATAACTTGTTGGGCATCGGCCAGGACGGTGTGGGCGGAGGTGACAGCGGCCTGGAGGTTGGAAACGGTGTCCATTGCCGAATTATAAAACGTCGGATCGTAAATGAGTTTGCCGACAGTGCCCTGGCCGCTGGCAACTTGCGCGGTAATGGCTTCGATGTTGGAGATGGCGCCGCCGATGTGGCCGCTGTTTTGCTTGATGAAATCGGTGAGTGGACCGAACAGATTGTTGATGGTATCGGGGGTGAAATCCTTCGTGAGGTTTTGAATGCCGGTGGCGGCTTTGTCGAGTTTGGTCATCATGGCGCTCAAGTCCGGCTGTTCGACGGTGGCCAGCACGGCGCCGTTCACGGCCTGGGGCGCGCTGGGTGAACCAAAATCAATCGCCACATAATTCTGGCCCATCAAGCCGGTGAATTTGATGGTGGCCTGGCTGTCGGTTTTGACGACGGCATGAGGATCCAGCCTCATCGTGACGCGCACCTTTTCATTGGTGAGATCCAGGGCGATGTTTTCCACACGTCCGATTTCGACTCCGGCCATTTTGACCGGATCGCCCGGTTTGAGTTCCTGAACGGAGTCGAACAGGGCGCTGACGCGGTAACCGCCCTGCAACCATTCCACGCCGCCCAGGGTTTCAACAATGGCCCAGGCGGCGAAGACGACGAGGACGACAAAGATGCCGAGTTTGGTTTCCAATGAATCTCGTTTCATAAACTGTGGGTGATTTGACGGTTGAGGTCTGCGTTCAAAAATTTGCGAACCAGCGGGTCCTCGAAGCGTTTCACTTCCTCCGGCGTGCCGATCTTGAGGATGCGGCCGTCATTGATGACCGCCAGGCGGTCGGCAATGCCAAAAGCCAGGTCGCGGTCGTGCGTGACAATCAACGAGGTCACGCCGGTGCGGCGGTTCAATTCCAGAATTTCCTCGCCGATGACCACGGCCGAGAGCGGGTCCAGTTCGCTGGTGGGTTCGTCGTAAAGAATCAACTGCGGTTCGATGACCAGGGCGCGCGCGATGGCCACGCGCTTTTTCATGCCGCCGGACAGCTCGGCGGGCATTTTGTCCATCGCCTCTTTGAGGCCGACATCGGCCAGTTTTTCGGCGACGATTTTTCGAATTTCGTCAGGCGGTTTAAGCCGGTGCTCGCTCAGATACAGTCCGACGTTTTCGCCGACGGTGAGCGAATTCAGCAAGGCGCCGGACTGGAAGACCAGCGCCAGGCGATATTTGGCGGCGAGGTCCGGGGATTGAATTGGCTCGCCATTGATGAGGATTTCGCCGGCGTCGGGCGGCTCCAGGCCAATGAGGTGTTTGAGCAACACGCTCTTGCCGCTGCCGCTGGGGCCCATGATGACGAAAATTTCGCCGGGGCGCACGTCGAAATCAATGCCCTTGAGCACCTCCTGGTCGCCGAAACGTTTGCGCAGGCCGCGCACACTCAGGCTCACCCCGTTGGCTGGATTGGCGGCGCTGTTCATTATTTCAAAAGAATTCGCGTCAACACGTAATCAAAAATGACAATCAGCACGATGGAATTGACCACGGCCTTGGTGACCGAGCGCCCGATGCCGCGCGGCCCGCCGAGGGTCACCAGCCCCTGATGACACGAGACCACGCCGATGATGAGCGCAAAGCAAAAGCTCTTGAACACGCCGTTGGCGACATCCTTGATCCGAACGATGTTCCGCAAATCTGAAAAAAACGCCTGGATGGGAATGTCTATGCGATGATTCACATTGGCCACCACCGCTCCGCCGAACCAGCCCACGAGGATGGAAAACACCACCAACATCGGCAAAGCCAGCGCGATGGCCACCAGC
>DASRCU010000070.1:0-12711 GCA_035652955.1 Verrucomicrobiia bacterium
CCCACGCCGGGTCGCCGGGTTCCAGCATTGGATACGGATTGTTGTTCGTCACCAACGGAAAGCTGCACTGGCCGACCTGCGCCCAGCGCACCGAGCCGTGAAACGTGTAATCGTGGTTCGTGCCACCGGTGACGCGAAACACGTCCACCACGTAAGGCCGCGCCAGGTCCTCGGTATTCAAAATCAGGAGGCGCTGGTAGCGCGAGGCCTTGTTTGCGTAATCGCGCTGGCCGTCAATCTCCGTCAGCGCCAGGCCGTGGTTGCCCGGCTCGTAAAGCGTCAAATTGCCGTTGCCGTAGGTGTCGGCGTCGGGAAACGGCGTTTCGTTCACGCGGTCAATCGTGACGGCGTTCTTTTCCAGAATTTGCTCGCCGAACGACCGGCCGATTGCGCCGTTGTAATAGCGGATGTTGCCGAGATACTCGTTGTTGAAGGCCCACAATGTGAACGCCGTGGTGTCGGAGCGCATGTGATTGTTGTCGCCGGAAAAATTCTGGTTGACCTGTACGGCCAAGGCGCCGCTGCCGGCGCCCATTGCCACGGTGCCGTAAGCCGGCAACACCCATGAGCTGCCGGTGTTGCGCGCGGGGAAATAGGTGTCGAACGGTGTATCGCCGAACGACGGCAACTGGCCGTTGGGCAGGGCGATTTTGGCCCATTGTGCCTGACCGTGTTGGAGGGTTCCGGCGTAGATGACGGCGCGGTTGCTGATGCCGGCGAACTCGCTGTTCGTCGCCGGGCGCGTCAAAAAATAATTCCGCGTGTTCAAGGCCGCCGTCACGTTTGCGTTCAGATAACCGATGGAATAACCCATCCCCTCCTCCAGCACGCCATCGCGCCGGATTTTTTGCGTGACCGTGGCGTTCAGATACTGGTCCATCCACTCGATGTAATCGGGCCGGTTCAGCACGCGCGCCACTTCCGGCAGCACGTCGTAAGGCCCGGACAAATTGCTGCCGATCGCCACCGACACCGGCACGTGGTTCACAAAAAAATCGCCCTCGAAGAAAAAGACGTTGGTGGTGATGAAATCGCGGACGTCAAACCCGAGTTCCAGGCTTAAGTTCGTCAGCGCTGCGCTGTCGTAAATGGCGTCAAACGCCTTCAACGGCGTGTCATTCCATTCGTGCGCCAGACCGTTGTGATCGCTGGCCCGTTGCAAATCCGTGGACAAAACGTAAGTCGGACTGGCGTTGATGAACGTCGCGCTGTTCTTGCCCGTCAGCGTGTAATCGGGATACCAGCGCCCCCAGTCCAGCAGCGCAATGGCGATGCGCCGCGCATAAGCATCCCGGCTGGACTGGTTCAAGCCGGTATTGACATAGGCGCCGGCGAGATTGCTGAGGTCGCTGTCGCGCTTGCCAAGCTGGTGATAGGCAATCACGTTAAACACGAACGATTTGCCGCTTGTGCTGCCGGCCCGGAAATAATACGGCGCCTGCACCGTGTGGCCGGTGAACGTGGTCACCGCCTGTGTCTGGATCGGATAGGTTACCGTGTCCGGGTTAGGAAAAATCGTGCCGCTGGGCGTGCTGACGATTTGCGTAGGGCTGTTTGGGCTCCACGACCAGCCGGTGTCGCCGGACACGACCGCCGCGCCGAAGCCATAGCTTTCATTGCGCGGCGCGTAGCGTGGCGTGAAAGCGTTCGTGTATTGCGCCTCCGTCCAAGTGCTCAACACCGCGTCGGCCGCGCTGCCGTTGTTCGAACTGATGGACAAAATCGGATGCGGCAAATTATCCGCGCCGCGGGCCAGGCTCGCAAAAAACAGAAAGCTGGAGAACGTGCCGGCTGTGACACTGTGGAAGTTCATTCAATCAATTAATTTTATCGCGTTCGCTGGTCACTGCATTTGAAGCAGGTAAAACCGTCCCGACGCGACGTCGGCCGTGTTAGTGAACGTAAAACCGCCGTTGGCATCGCACGTATTCGGGCGATCGCCGTCCACTGGCTCAACAGCAGGGCCACATCGGTTGAAGCCAACACCAAACAGAGCCAGTTCGGCACGCCGTTCGAACCGCTGAAAACGAACTGCTTCCCCTTCAACACCAGCCCGGTAATGGTCGGTGGCGGCGTCAGCCTCGCGACAGTCCGGAATGTGCCATCAACGCCAGCGTGTTGATGTCCCACGCCAGATTCACCACCGGTATCACCGGCGAAACGTTCCCCAACGCGCCGCTGTATCCACCGGCGTTGAACAGTTTGAAACTGTCATTGGCCCCCACCGCGCCACCCAAATTCGTCAACGCCAGCGTGCCGCCAAAATTCAATCCTCCGCCCGCCTGCAACACGTCATTCGTTTCCGCCGTTGGCTTCAATTTCATCCGCGTCGTCCCCCTAACGTCGCCGTTCCCGTGACCGTCAACACACGAGGGAACCCCTGCCGGGCGAAACGGTCGCGTCCAACCGTTCGTTAAATCGCCCACCAGCGCCCCGTCCTCCCGCCCAGCGACATCCAGCGCCGCGCCCGCCGCCGATGCAAACCACGTGGACATTATCGTGAGGGTTCTTTCTGCCAATGGCTTGATTTTTTCATATGCGTATTTTTTCGGGTAATCGCCGCGTTTTGTTCTTCCGCCGCCGGCCTTCATCCCGCCGGGGTGGCGGGATGAAGTGGCCGGGTGAATTCTTGCGCCAGCTTCCTCGCTTACGGCTGATTATAAAT
Organism: Verrucomicrobiia bacterium; assembly: GCA_035652955.1. Taxonomy (GTDB): domain Bacteria; phylum Verrucomicrobiota; class Verrucomicrobiia; order Limisphaerales; family UBA11358; genus UBA11358. Next base: position 2,666 of record DASRCU010000070.1, read on the forward strand.
CAGCCGGTAAAACACCGAGCCGTTGGTGGCCGCCATCGGCACCGTCACCGAATTCACACTGCTGGAACCGGGCACGTCCACCCAGTTGGTGCCCAGGCCGGTCGTCAACGGATTGGTCTGCACCTGCAGGGTCCACCCCGTGTAACTGGCCGGCCAGGACAGGGTCAGATTACCGCCGTTGACCGAGGCGATGAGATTCGTGGGCGTGGTCGGAATACCGGAGATGACGTTGGTCAGCGTGATTGTCCCGCTCGCCGCCAGGTCGTTTTCCCACTGGTAAGTCAGATTGCCGGCGGCATTGTTCGTCGGCAGATTCACGGCGATGAAGCCGGAGACCGGCGCGCTGAACAATTGGAACGTGTCGCCGGTCACCAGGTCCGGCCCCAGGTTCGTCACGGTGAGAACACCGCCGGCGGTAATGCTCGACGCGGAAATTTCGTCACTCTGGAGCGCGTTGGTCCGGTTCAGGTTCATAATCACACTGCCGTTCAGCGTGGCGGCGACGCTGACGTTCAACCTGGCTGTGGTGACGCCGTTGCCGGGGTTGATCAGGGCGCCGGGATTTTCCATCAGTGTGCCGGTGATATTGCCGCCGCCGGCCAGGAATTGACCGGACAAGGTGAGCGTGCCATCGGGGCGGCCGCGCACGTCCAGCGTCCCGCCACCCAGAATGATTGCCGGACTGGCGGCAAGCGAAGTGCCGCCAATGAGAGCCAGCGTGCCACCATTGACCAGGGTCTTGCCGGCATAGGCGACAGTCGCGTTGGACAAGACGAGAGTTGCGCTGCCGGTTTTTGCCAGGGTGCCGGGACCGCTTAAGACGTTGGTCAGCGTGAGCGTGCCGTTGGCGACGTTGAAGAAATTGGTGCCGCCGGCCAGCGTCACCGGGCCGTCGAATTCATTGTTTCCATGTTGGCCGGCCAACGTGCCGCCGTCGTTGAGGATCAAAACCTTGGTGATGGAGTTGGACAGGTCGTAGAGGCCGAAGGTGGCACCGTTGAAAACCGTCAGGTTGCTCTCGGTGTTGCCCAGCGTCATGGTTCCCTGAATGCCCAGAGTTCCGTTGGTGACGACGATGTTGGCCAGCATCGGGTCCATGAATACGTTCACCATCTGGAACAGGTTCGTACCGGTCTTGATCAGGTTGAACGGCTGACCGCCGGTGGAGAGCGTGGGGGTGGTTGTGTCGTTGCGCATGTCCAGCCGGCCGGTGCCGCCGACGACGGTGTCTCCGAGGAGGGTCAGGTTATAGAAGTTGCCGCTGGCGCCGCCGTAAGCGGTGTTGCCGCTGTTGTTGACCACCGCGCCGCTGCCGCCCACGCCGGCGCCCGAAACGTAAAGCGGTTCACCGCCCAGATGCACGGCGTTGGAAATGTCCAGCGTGGCGCCGTTGTTCACGTAAGTGCCGTTGAACGTGCTGCCCAACGCGGCACTGTTGAGCACGCGCAGGGTGCCGGCGCCCACCCACACCGGACCGCCAAAGCTGCTGCTCGCGCCCGTCAGGGTGACCATTCCCGGGCCGGCGTTGGAAATCACGCCGCTGCCGCTGATGGTGTTGTTGAGCACCAGATTGGTGTCGCTTCGGTTGAAGATCAACACGCCGTTGTTGGTGATCACGCCTGAACCCAGATTGCCGTGGGCATCGCCGTTGCCCAGTTGCAGCGTCCCGGAACTGATGTAAATGGGGCCCAGAAAGGTGTTGGTGCCGGCGTTGGCAATCGTCAATGAAGCCCCTTCAAAATCCAATCCGCCGGAGCCGGTCAGACTGCCGTCGCCGCCGAAGGTGTAAGCCTGGTTGTAACTCAGTTCATGAATGTCGGACACAGCCAGCGTGCCGGAAAGAACGACATTGGTGCGGATGGAGGTATCATCGAACGTCACCACGTCGCCACTGTTGAAATTGGCCGGATTATTATTGCGCGTCCAATTGACGGTGTTGGTGTCCCAGACCGACGAACTGGCGCCGGTCCAGACATCGTTGCCCACGGCCGACAACACTTTGATTTGAAGGCTGCCGGGGGTCGTGCTCGGATCCACCAACGCGAAGCTGAAGAAGGGCCGGCTGGAAACAACGTTGAGTTGATTAGTGGCGCTGGCGGGCAGCGTCGCGCCGGTGTAGGTGATCAAGGTGTAAGTATCACCGATGTTCATGAACGACAGCGGGACAATTTGCAGCGTGTTGGTGCCCAGCAGGATGAGGCTGGCCGCCGCCAGTTGGTCGTTGCCGAACGATGGGCTGGAGGACAATTCAAATATCGCCGTGGCGTTGCTCAAAGTCAGATTACCCGTGGTCAGCGTGGCTTGCGGCGTGGAAGCGGCGTCGCCGGGGGAAACACTGCCGCCCAGCACGGTCACGTTTCCGCCGGCATTGCCCGTGCCAGCCAGTGTGCCGCCGGGGGCCACCTGCACCGCTCCGGACAACGTGCCGTCCACGACCCATGTGCCGTTGCTGACCGTCGTGCCGCCGGTGTAACTGGCGGTGATGCCGCTGGCGACGACATAGGTGCCGGCGCCGGTTTCGGTCACGCTGCCGCTGCCGGACAAAGCGCCGTTAAAGGTCAACGTTGTGCCGAGGGCGGCGTTGAAAACGCACGCGCCGCTCAACGTCAACGAACCGGCAACGGTGTTGGCGCCGTTGGCGCAATTCAACGTTGTGTTGGTTCCGCTCCCGTTCAGGACAAATTGTTTGTTGACGGAGGCGTTGCCATAAAATTGCAGTGTTGCGCCCGGCGACACCGTGAGCGTGCGGGTGGGGTCGCCCAGACCCGTCGAGCCGTTAATTTCCAGCGTGCCCTGTTGGACGTTGATGTTTGCCAGCGCGGAATCCACATACACCCCCGCCAGGGAAATAAAGTTCGGGCCGGTCTTGGTGAGGTTGTAGGCGTTGCCGGAGGTCAACAGCTCCGTCAGCGGCCCGCCGCGAATATCCCAGCGGCCCGTGCCGCCGAAGGTGGTGTCGCCCGCCAGCGTCACGTCGCTCAGGGCATTCTGGTTGTCCGCGCCGGAATTGACAATTGCACCCGCGCCGCCGACGCCGCTGCCGGAAACGACCACGTGCGCCGTGGCATTGAGCGCCTGACCGTTCACATCCAGGGTGGCGCCGCTGACGATGGTGGTCAGGCCCGTGCCCAGTGCGTTCCCGCTGCCTGTCCTCAACGTGCCGGCGGTCACATGGATCGGGCCGGTGAAAGCTCCGTTGTTGCCGCTCAAGGTCAGGATGTTGGTGTCCACTTTGACAATGCTGCCCGCGCCGGAAACGGCGTTGGGCACCGTGAGATTGGCGCCGCGGTTGAAGATCAAGTTGCCTTCGTCGTCCACGTTGCCGCCGGGCAAAGTTCCGGTTCCGCTGCCCAGGCCGACTTGCGCGCTCGCGCCGTTGGCGATGGTCAGGCCGCCGGAGATGGCATTGTCTGCACCGAAAACGATTGAGCCGGCGTGGATCACGACGCCGCCCTTGTAACTGTCGCTGCCGGTGTTGAGCAACGTCAACGCGCCGGAGCCGTCCTTGACCAGCGTCATTGCGCCGCTCAACGCGCCGCTGCCGGCGAAGGTGTAATCCAGCGCCTGGTTGCTGACGGTCACCAGGCCCGGCTGTAAATTTCCGATCAAATTGATCCGGTTGGTCAGAGCCGTGTCGTCAAAAAAGACCGGGTCGGCCGGCTCAAACACCGCCGGCGCTGCATTGGGTGTACCCTTGAATACGAGCCAGTTGGTGGTCGTGTCGGTATCCCAGAACGTGGGGTTCACCGGGTCGCCGCCCACCCACGTCAACGGCGCCGGGCCGTTGGTAAGCACCAGTACAATCTGGTGGGCGGTCGGGTTGTTGGTGATGAATCCGCCCGTGCTGGCGTTGGGCACCGTGCCGATGACAAAATTCAGCGAGCCGGAGAGATTGCCGGAATATTGAAGGATGGGGAACGAGGCCGGATAACCTGCCACACCGGAAACGGAGGCGATGTTCACAACGTTGGAACTGCCGGCCAGAGTCAGCGCAGTGGCGGTCACGTTTACCGTCGCGGGATTCAGATCGAGCGTCAATGCGCCGCCGTTCATCGTCAGCGGGCCGACCGACGCATTGCCAATCAACGTGCCGCCGTTGAGTTGCAAGGGATAACTGGTGGTGAAACTGTTGGCGCCCGAAACGTCCAGGATTGCGCCGGAATTGACTTGAATATTGGTGCTGCTGGAAATGGACACGGAACCGATCAAAGCCAGCGTGCCGCCGTTCACGACGGTCTGTCCGCTGTAGGTATTGGCGCCGCTCAAGGTCTCAATGCCGCCCCCGATTTTGGTCAGCGCGAGCTGGCCGCCGAGGTCTTCCATCACCCCGCCAAACGTGCCGGACTGGTTGTTGTCGCCGATCGTCAACGTGGCGCTTGTGCCGGCAGCGGTGTTTGCAATGAGGGTGTTGGCATCGGTGCCGGCGCTGGACAGGCCGTTAACGGTTTGGTCGAAGCCGTTCAGATTCCAGGTGACCGTGCCGGCACTGTAACCTTGCAGGGTGACGTTGCCGTAACCGAAACCGTGAGGAAAAACATTGTTGGCGCCGCAAGTGATGGTGTTGTTGCCGGTGTTGTTGCGCGCCGTCAGCACCGTGTTTCCGGTCCAGTTGTTCGACGGGTTGTTCAAGGTTACCCCGCCATTGACCGTGGCGGCCGAACCCAGTGTGACGTTGTACGGTCCCACAATCGGGCCGTTGAACACGGCGTTGCCGCCAAAGCTTGCATCGCCAATGAGCGTGACCGTGCCGGCATAAGTGCCGCCCCGGAAGGCGCCCAACGGCTCGTGCGCGTCGCCCGCGCCCGCGACGAAAATCGCATTGGTAATGACATTGCCGGTGCCGATGCCGCTGGGGAAAAGGTAGGCGCCCGGCAACACGTAAATTGGTCCGGTGCCGCCGCCGTCGGGATTGGGATTGCCGATTTCACTGCCGGCAAACTGGACACGGCCCTGCAGCAGATAAAGTCCGCCGGAAAATGTGTTGTGACCATCCAGTTTGATGCTGCCCGGCCCCATTTTGACAAAGGTCACCGCTCCCGTGCCGTTGTCGGCGATGGTGGCTTCAAAAATCGTGCTGCCGGTGGTCTCGCTGGGGTTGTTGATGACGGCGACAATTTCGCCCGGCGTATTGGGGGCGCCGCCGGCTGTCAAGGTGCCGATGCCCGCGTAGCCACTGGTGCCCGAACCGCTTTGTGAGGCGCTGTTCGGCCCGCCGATATACACCGCGTTGCCGGTGCTCGGTCCGTTGCGAATAATGCCGCCGAATCGGCCCAGCCGCAGCGTGTTCCCGGCGCCGATGGAAAGACCGTCAAACCCGCCCGAATAAGTCGTCCACTTGATGGCGTTGATGTCGGTGGTTGTTCCCGCGTTGTCCGTATCAATGTTGACCACCGAAGCGGCCGCCGAATCGTTGATGGAAATGTCGGGCGGCACAGGGCTGCCGGCAATCTGTCCGGCCACCGTTCCGGCGGCGGCTGTCACATTGGAATAGCCGGTGAAATTCACCAGATGGCCATTCACATCCACGGCGGCAAAATTGGTGCCGATGATAAGAGTATGCCCGCTGTCGGTAAAGGTGCTGGGCCGGTTCCTGTCCCCGCTGATGAGCGCCCAGCCGCCGAGGATGCCGTTAAGGTTGGTGGAAGCCGTGGTGATGTGGCCGGCGGCGGAGGCTTCGGAGGTCACAAACGCAATGGTGCCGCCGGGGCTGTGGCTCAAGGCGCCCAAACCCAGGTTTACCGTGCCGCCGCTGCCGTTGGTCGCCACGATGGCCGAACCGCCAAACGTCGAAAACGTGCCGGCAAAATTCTGAATGTCCGCCCCCGTGCCGCCGGCCACAACGAGTTGCGCAACGTTTTCCACGCCGCCGCCGGCGTTGCCGCCGCCCAGCGCCAGGGCGGAATTGGAATTGATGATGCCGCCCGTCGGCACGCCGGGTTGAGTGAAATCCAACAGCAACGTGCCAATGGCGTTGGTCGTCGGCCCGCTGTAAGTGTTCGCGCCGGACAGTGCCAACGTGCCGTAACCGGATTTGGTCAATCCGCCTGCACCGCCGTGGTCGCTGATGACGCCGCCGTAAGTGAGAGTGGTGCCTGACGCCACATTGATTCCTCCCCAGCCCGGTCCCAGGGCGATGCCGCGTGCGGCGTTCAAGGCAAAACTGGCCGTGGTTTGCCGCGTGCCGCCATCCAGCACCAGGTTACCCGCGCCCAGGTTGGTGTCCGCACCGGCCACGACGGTGCCTCCGTCAATCGTCAGGCCGCCCGTGAAGCTGTTGGGCCCGTTCAAATTCAGCGTGCCGGCGTCCACTTTCAGCAAGCCGCCGTTGCCGGAAATCGCGCTGTTAAGGTTCAACACGCCGTTGGGCGTTACGTCCACCACGGGCGTCGCACTCAACAACAGCGGCAGATTGATTGTTTGCGGGGTGACCACTTGGTTGTTGGTGACGTTGCCGCCGAGGGCAATTTCATTGCCGTTCAGGGTGAAAAATCCCGCGGGGCTGTTGAAGGTAAGGCTGCCGAACGGCGTGTCGGCGGCAAAATTGTTGGTGGTGGCGGTGTGCGTCGTGCCGCCAAAGAACAGCGAATCGCCGGCGACCGGTGCCACGCCGCCCACCCAGTTGCCCGGTGTCTTCCAAAACCGGTCCGGTCCGGCGCCATTCCAAATTTTGTCCGCTGCCGGTGCTGGCCAAACAGTCGCGAGGATGAAACCGGACAGTCCGGCGCCGAGGATGGCACGGCGAAACGTCCGCCGCCGGGATGAATAACGAGTCGTGTTCATGGTTGGGAGTGTTGGTGGTTTTTCGGAATGATTTTATGTCCGGCAATCGGGAGTTTATTGCCTGGGGTTGGCGATCCTGACATTGTTCGGATTCCACCCTTTGTGCCAATAGTAGTCATAGAGGGTGAACAACGTGGCCAGTTCCACGTGCCCGTCGGCCAAACCCAGATTCACAGCGCCGGGCGGCTTGCCAAATTGCCACGGGGTGGTGAAATTCCGCGGGGCCTTCATGGGATCCGTCGCGTGCCGGGCAAGGGTCACACGGCCCATTTCCTGGCCTTGATGGGTGCTGAAAGAAACGCCGGTGTAAAGATTGGCGGCGGGTGAATCGTTTTCCATTGGCCAGGTATCCATCCAATTGCCGTCAAAGAACACCGGCGTGAGCACGGGTTTTTCAATGCCGGTGGTCTTCAAAAAATAACCTTGTGGATAAAAATTCATGCCGTCTCCGGCGCCTCGACTTGTATCGGTGCCGTTGACATAAAACCAGCCATTGTATTCGTAGCTAACCGTCCAAGTATGGGTTGCGCCCCAACGGGCGATGTCTTGCGAAAGGGTTTGCGTGGTAACCCGGATGGTGGCGCGATTGGCCGTGCCGCTGTATCCAGCCGCGGTATTGCCGCCCGCCGATTCAGCAGCGGTGACCGGTTGGGACGCCGTCGGGCAAATCAGCAAATTAGTGGCTCGGCCGTAGTAATCCACCAGCGGCACGATGTATTCACCGGCCTGACCCGTATTGTAAGGCTGAAGGAGAATGTTGTTGTAGTCGCCGCTATACATGATGTTAGCCAGCACCATCTGTTTGAGGTTGCTCATGCAAACGGCTTGTTGCGCCTTGCGCTTGGCACCGGCCAGCGCCGGCAACAGCAAGGCCGCCAGAATGGCGATAATGGCAATGACCACCAACAGTTCGATCAACGTGAAAGCTATGTTGCCCTGGCACGGGAGGCGGATTCCTGGTTTGCTGGCACGATTATGAAAACCGCCCTTCCGAAAATCCTGGGCACCGGTCGGCATCAAAACGCTGCAACGCGGAGTGGACGGAGCGCCGCCTTTTTCGGTTCTGATCATTCGCAAATGGATTGGAGTCATAATTTCAGGTGATGCTACATCCTCGCCCATCTGCCCTGCTGACCGCCATTGAACATTTGTTCTAGCCGCGGCCTTTCGGCCAGTTTGTGTCCCGCGCACGCTCATTTTCAAAAATGCTTCCCGCACGCTGTTCTTACGGAGGTTGACCTTCCCACAGCACAGGAAAGTTCTGCTTGGCCCGCCGACCTTGCGTTTGGTAGGAGGGCGGCCAGACCAGTTGCCGTTTTCTACCACGTTCCAGCAGTTCAGTGCGGGCCGCCCCCGCCAACTGCCGGCTGAAGCCGCTTTCAAAGTGCTGGCCTATACCCTCTGCCGTTAGGCAAAAGCTTTGTCTCGTGAATGATCCCCACAGAATATGTCAGCCTTTGACAAGGGCGATATTCACCGCCTCTATTTCCAATTTGCCGGCTGTAGCGAAGATTTGCTAAACTTCGGTCAGTGAAAATGCAAGCGACCAACAGCTAATGAGTTTGCCCGGCTCTATTTTAAAGACGCCGATCCCTCAAACAAAACACGACCACGAAGCAAAGGAATCAAATGCTAAGACGCGATTTTCTCAAATTATTGGCTGCCGGCGCAAGTGCTACCACGTTGCCGCTGGCGGGTAACCTTGCGTATGCAGCCGACCCCGCACCAACCGGCAAATTACCTTCCGGGAATGGGCCGTCCACCAGTTTTCCGATTTCCGACTGGCAGGCTGTGGTGAACGAGGGGTGGGGCACCATGGCTGATCAAGCCGGGCCGGGCACATGGGATGGAGTGACGTTACAGTCACCGTCGGACGTTGCTGATTTGACCGGTGATGGTCCCTTTAAGCCAGAGTGGGAGTCGCTCTTAACTTATGATGCACCGGAATGGTATCGCGACGCCAAGTTCGGCATCTGGGCGCATTGGAGTCCGCAATGTGTACCCGAAGCCGGCGATTGGTATGCCCGCAATATGTATATTCAGGGGCAGGGACAATATCACGACCAGATTCAGCACTATGGCCATCCGTCCAAATTTGGTTACAAGGACCTTTGCGCACAGTGGACGCTATTGAACTGGGAGCCGGAGGCGCTGATCGAACTTTACAAAAAGGCCGGCGCAAGACTGTTCCTGGCACTGGCCAATCACCATGACGGTTTCGATACCTGGAATTCCAAATACCACCCTTGGAACGCCCAGAACATTGGGCCGCACCGCGATGTCATCGGCGACTGGGCGGCCGCCGCGCGCAAACACGGCTTGCGTTTCGGGGTGACTGTTCACGGGGCACGCAATTGGTGGTGGTTTCAGGTGGCACATCTGTGCGACAAAACCGGACCGCTGGCCGGCGTGCCTTACGACGGCCACCTTACGCTCGCCGATGGGTTGGGCCAGTGGTGGGAAGGTTACGATCCGCAACAGCTTTACGGCCGCAAACACGGTATCCATGAGAACCCGGACGACGCCTATGTTCGCAACTTCTACCATCGCGTGCGTGATCTGATTGACCTGCATGACCCTGACCTGCTTTATTTTGATAACACTGGCCTGCCACTGGGATGGGCGGGCATGAACCTCGCCGCCTATTTCTATAATCACAACCTCAAGACGCACGGCGGCAACCTGGAAGCAGTGCTAAATATCAAGGGCGTGCCAGACAACCAGGCCAAAGCCGTGGTGGCCGATTATGAGCGCGGCGTAACCAATCGCATCATGCCCTGCGCCTGGCAGTCCGAAACGTGTATCGGTGACTGGCATTACAATCGGGCGCGGTTTCTTCACCATGATTATATGAAGCCGGAACAGGTCATTCACTGGATGGTGGATGCCGTCAGCAAGAACGGCACATTCATCCTCAACATCCCCGGCAAGCCCGACGGCACCATTGACGCCGACGAGAAGGCGATTGTGGAGGCGATCGGCGGCTGGATGCAGATCAATGGCGAGGCGATCTATGCGACGCGACCTTGGAAGGTCTTCGGTGAAGGGGTGCATCAGTCCAGCGGCGGTGCGTTCCACGGCGCCGGTTCCCTGGATGCACGCGATGTCCGCTTCACCCGGAACAAGCGCGGCGACATAATTTATGCCATAATTCTGGGCTGGCCGGAAGGTGACTTTGTCATCAGGAATCTGGGTACCGGGGCACCAACGCAGCCCGGCCGCGTGCAAAACGTCGAACTGCTCGGCCATCACGGAAAACTCGACTG
>DASRCU010000071.1:0-13931 GCA_035652955.1 Verrucomicrobiia bacterium
CCGGCGGCGGCGCGGTAGCAGAAAATGCCGTCCGGACCGGCCACGACGCCGTAACGCCCGGCCACGCAAACCCACGAACTCGCCGGATTGGTCGTCACCCCGGTGCGGTTGGTGATGATCATTGAACCGCCATTCCATTCCAACCGCCTTGTGCCGCCGGTGAGCGGGTCGTTTTCGATGCCGTTGGTAAAGCAGCCGGCGATTACGCCGTTGACGCCGGGCGCCGGCAGCGGCACTTCCACGATGGCCACGCTTTCGCCGCAACTGTCCACATACACGCGTGTCTGGCCGTTGGCGCCGTTTTGCACCCGCAATTGCGCGATAAATCCGGCGGCGTTGGTGGTGAAATTCAGCAGCGTGGCGGCGGTGGGATTGCCCAATGGCCCAACGCCAAACCCGCCGGGCAGCGCCGGCGTGGCAACATACGCATCGGCGGGTAACGCCGCGGGCGCTGCTTCCACCATGCCCATGATCCGCGAGCCGTAACTAATCGAAACAAAACCCCACGGGCTGCGCTGCGCGATGATGCCCGTGTCGGGAAACTGCACGATCGCCGGAGCCGGTGGATTCGTCGGGCCGGTCGGAAAATCCGCATGGGCCCATTGCAACCAGGCGATGGCGGTGCGCCGGGCTTCCACGGCTTCGCGATAAAACCCGCCGCCGCTGGGGCCGACAAACTGGCCGTTGCCGTTGATGATCTGGCGGTAGCGAACCAGTTGGGCCATTTGGTTGTCAGCCCAGCGCGCCAGCGGATCGTTGAAATGGGCGGCCATCCAGGCGAGGTAGGAGTCCTGCTCGTAATCGTGCAATTCCCAGTCCAGACCGGCCGGATAGGCAAAATCGCCGGAGGCCAGCAGCATGAGCGACAGGTTTGTTTTCCAGACCGTTTCGACGTTGTGCTCGGCAAACGGTTCCAGTTCCGCCGCGACGGCCGGGTTGGCCAGTTGCGCCATCAGGAGCGAATCACCGGAGGACATGCCAGCCACCATTTCGTAAGTGGGATGATAAAAGCCGTGGTTCTCCAGCGACCAGTCAGGAAAGAGCGTCACGGTGCTGATCCAGTTGGACAGCGGGTCGCCGGCGGTGTCGGGTGTGATGAGGTCGGGGTCGGCAAGGGTGTAGGTGTTGACGAGGTAATCCTTGGCAGCGTGCAGCCAGTTGCTGGCCCCGGGGTTGTTCGTCATCCACGCGGCGGCGAGCGCGAGGATGTTGCCGTCCCAGGCGTTTTCCTCGGCCTTGGTGTCGCCCTCAGACAGGATCAGCGTGCAGGGCGGAACGCTCGCGCGATGGTCGGCTTCGGAGACCACCACGCGCTGCACGGCCGCCACGGTGGCGGCGGGCAGATGGCTTTCGACCAGCAGGCAGGCCAGCCCCATCGAGCCGGCCCATTCGGCGGACTGCCAATCGGAACAACTGGTGCAAGTGGAACAATTGGTGTCCAGCGTGCCGCTGCCCCAGCCCCATTCGTAGCCGTTGACGGATTTGTAACCGCCCGTGAAATGGGTGGCGGCATCGTAGTTGAGCGCCTGGCGGATGCGCGCGAGGCGGTTGCTGTTGGCTGGATTGCCGGGTTGGGCCAGGACGAGCACGGCATAGGCCACAGCAATGCCGCTGTTGCCGCGAATGCCCCCGTTGTTGCCGGCCTGCGCGCCGCCGTCGCCCCAATAACCGGCGTCGGGTGGTGCGCCGGAATAGTTGGCCGGATGCCAGAGCGTTTCGGCGTAGGTTTCAAAATTCGTCAGGCACTGGAGATAAATTTGCGGCGAAGCGGTTTGAGCGACGGCGCGCGAAATGAAAATGCCAAAAACAAGCACCCAAACGCCCCACCGGCCGAATCCATTGCTTGCCGGAGAGTTCAATGGCGGTTGGACTTTCACAAAAACACTGGCTTATCCCTGAAGGGCCTCGGAGAGGCTTGCCGGACTCATTGAGGGAACGGACTGAACGAGTTTAGAATCGGCTGCGCCGGACCCAAATCCGATTGGTAGAAGAAGAAATACCGTCCGCCGCCATTGTAATAACTCCGCATCTGCCGGGTATTGATCCAGGAGGCCGAACCGTCCACAAACAATTCGTTGCCGCCGACGGCAACGTTGCCCTGCTTGTGCGCCGGCAGGGCCGTCCAACCACTGCTGGGCGCCGGCGCCGGGATCAAGGACCACTGGGCAGCCGGCGGGGTGGCAAAGTCCACGACCACATCCGCGGCCAGCATCCAAGTGGGTTTGGCGGAAGACGATTTGATGGGGCTTCCGGAAACCGGCCTGCCGTTCACTTGTGCGGTGCCGCCGGAATTATACCAGTTGGTGATGCCGCCGTAGTATTGATAACCCATGGCCCATGTTTGCGGGTTGGGCCATTGATTGGGCGCGGGCAAAGTGGGGCGCTCCGGGCAGGTCCAGATGGTGGGCCGGGTCGAATAACCCAAGGTGAAATTGATAAAATTGGTTTTGAATCCCAGTTCCGCGGCGGAGGCCAGCAGCGTGGCGTCCAGTTCAATGGGATTTTGCCGACCCCAACCGCCGTTGAACGCCGCCGGCGCATAGGTATCTTTGTTATCACCGGCATACATGGTAAAGCCGATGCCCAGTTGATGCAGATTGCTCATGCACTGGGCGCGTCGGGCCTTTTCCTTGGCCGCCGCCAGCGCCGGCAACAGCAGGGCCGCCAGAATCGCAATGATGGCGATAACCACCAGCAGTTCAATGAGCGTAAATCCGCTCCGTGGGATGTGTTTTCCGTTCATCTAATGCGTCAATTTCCATCAGCCGTGCCGCTCCCGCGCCGCGCGGGAAGCAAGTCCCGGCTGTCTATTCAAACTATCACCACATCAAAATGCCCTCCATCCCGTAAATGGGGGATGCTGGGGAAAAAGGAATAGCGCGGGATCGAATCCCTGAACCGGAAAACGATTCAACGGTCAGCCTTCCGCCTCACGCCTTGCCCGTCATGTAACGCGCCACCGCTTCGGCGCGCGAGCGGACGTGCATTTTTTCGTAGATGTGTTTGAGGTGGCTGCCGACGGTTTCGGCGCTGAGGGACAGCCGGTCGGCGATTTCCTTGTTGGAATATCCCTTGGAGAGCAAAATCAAAACCTCCTCCTCGCGGGCGCTCAGGTGGACCGCCGGCTTCGGCGATCTGGCGGCCTTACGAAACGATTCCACGACGCGCCGGGCGATTTCGCTGGTCATCGGCGCGCCGCCGCCCAGCACATCCAGCATCGCCGCGCGCAAATCCTCCGGCTTGGTACGCTTGAGCAAATAGCCGTCCGCCCCCGCCTCCAGCGCCATGAAGACCAGTTCATCGTCCTCCACGCCGGTCAAAATGAGAATCTGCGTCCGGGGCAACAGCAATTTCAACTGCGCGGTGCATTCGATGCCCGACATGCGCGGCAGAAAAATGTCCATCAACACGATCTCCGGCGCCGCGGGCGGAATCAGCCGCAACGCCTCTTCACCGGACGCGCAGGCCACCGCGCAGGTGAAACCCGGCAGCGAATTGATCAGCTTCACCCAACTGTGGCGCACGTCCGGCTTATCCTCCACCAGGGCCACTTTGACGGGCGTTGGACCGCGAGCGGGCGATGTTGAAAGGTTGGCATTCATCATAAAATCCGTCTGCGCCAGCGAAGTGAAATAACCCAAAAGTTCGGGAAAGGAAATGACGAAATAGGCTTGCCGAACCGCCGCCTGTTCAACCGGCAAATTCGGCACCGATTCGCCGCGGCAACGCATCAGGAGGAAACGGGCCTGGTCCTTTCACCGGCATGGAACCGTACCCGTCTGTTGCCGCGGCCCAGCGGCGCGGTAAAAGTCACCACGCAACCGGCGCCCGGCTGGCTGACCACATGGCACGTGCCGCCGATTTCACTCAAGCGCTGACACATGTTGACCAGGCCGTTGCCGCTGGCTTGAGAGGGATCAAAGCCGTGGCCATTGTCTTCGACGACCACCATCAATGTTTCGTCGCCGCGGTGAATCCGCAGGAACAATTCGTCCGCGCCTGAATGGCGCGCGGCGTTGTTCAACGCTTCTTTCACCGCCAGAAACAGATTGCGCCGCACCGCCAGGTCGAACGCCAGGGGCGGAATTTCCGGCTCGACATCCAGGCGGCAGCGGATGGGGGTGTTCGCCAGGAAAGTTTGCGCGTATTTGCAAACGTAGCTGGCGAAATCGCGCACGGTGTCGCGCCGGGAATTGACGGCCCAGACCACTTCGCCCAGGGCGCGGGAGATTTCGCGCGCCCGTTCGCAGAGTTGATTGAATTGGGCGCGCGCCGGGGAATCCGGCGGCTGCTCATGTTGCGCCACTTCGCCCTGCAATACCAGTTGCGTCAGTTGCGCGCCGAGGTCGTCGTGAATGTCGCGGGCGATGCGGGCGCGTTCCTCCTGCAGGATCCGCTGCGCCCGGGTCTGCGCCGCCAGTTGCGCCGCCAGCCAAAGACAGAACAGCAGCGCCAGCGCGCAAACTGCCAGCAACGTCAATTGAAACCACCCGGTCTGCCAGAAATGCGTCTGAATCCGCTGCAGCGAGGGAGCGGCCACAATCCCCATCGGCCAATGCACCCACGGCGCCTGGTTCATGTCGCCGACGACGGTGGCCGGTGGCCAGTCCGACGCCGCGGTGCGTTGTCGTGTCCAGCCGCGCGCCGTTTCGGGCACCACGCGCCACGAACTGTCGGAAACCAGTTCAGTGACCCGGCGATCAGCCAGTTCAATCCGCAGCCCCAGCAAGAGGCCCGCCGCCAGCGCGTCGTTGAACGCCGACACTGCCAGCACGTGCCGGCCCGGCGACAGCAGCGCCGTCAGGTCGTATTTCGTCACCCAACGCCAATCGCTGCCCTGGCCGATTTCGCGTCCGTCCAGAAAAAGCTGGTAACCGTTGTCCACCGTTATCCACAACGTGGCGCGCTTCACGGCCGCGCCGCGCGGAATGTCAAACGCCCGCCAGAGCCGCACCGTTTGTTTGTCGCGCGTTTGTGCCGCCCAAATCCAATGCCCCAGATGGTTGGTGGCTTCGGTGATCAAGGCCGTGTCGTTCGGCACATCGGTGGTGTGAAAGGTGTTGGGGGCGGCGGCAACTGGCGTTGTGGCCGTCAGCGCCAGAAAAATCCGCCCCATTCGCCAGAACCGGCTTGCCGCGGACAATCCTGCCGGCTTTTGGGAACGGCGAAAACCAGGCGCGTGCATCGTTTGCGAAAATTACGACGGCGTTGACGGGCCGGCAACCACCAGGTATTGGCCCCGACATGGAAACGGCACGGGCTCGCCGGGTGTCGGTGCTGCCTGCCTCAACGACCAAACCCTTCCGCCATTGCCACGGCCTTGCGCATGGCCAGCGATTTGTTGACTGTTTCCTGAAATTCCGTTTCGGGTTGTGAATCGGCCACCCAGCCGCCGCCAGCCTGCACGTATGCCCGGCCATCCTTGAGGAGGGCGGTGCGAATGGTGATGCAGGTGTCCAGATTGCCGTTAAAGGAAAAGTAGCCCACGCAGCCGGCATACGGTCCGCGCGCCGTTTGCTCCAGTTCGGCAATGATCTGCATGGCGCGGATTTTCGGTGCGCCGCTCACCGTGCCGGCGGGGAAAGTGGCGCGCATCAAATCGTAAAGCGTTTTGCCGGCGGACAGTTTGCCTTCCACCTGCGTCACCAGGTGCATGACGTGACTGTAGCGCTCGACAACCATCAATTCCCTGACCTGCACCGAACCAAAATCGCAAACACGCCCGATGTCATTGCGCGCCAAGTCCACGAGCATGACGTGTTCGGCGCGTTCCTTGGGGTCGTCCCGAAGTTCCCTTTCCAGGGCGGCATCTTCTTCGGGAGTTTTGCCGCGGCGGCGCGTGCCGGCAATGGGCCGGATTTCCACCTGGCCGTCCTCGCAGCGCACGTGAATTTCCGGCGACGCGCCGACGAGGGCCAAACCGTCCAGTTCCAGCAAAAACATGTAGGGCGAGGGATTGATGTGGCGCGCGGCGCGGTAGACCGCCAGCGGGGAGGCCCGGAGCGGCGCGGAAAATCGCTGCGAGCCGACCACCTGGATGATGTCGCCGGCGTAAATGTATTTTTTGGCGGTTTGGACGTTGGTGAAAAATTTTTCCTTGGTCTGGTTCGATTGAAATTCATCGGGCAAAACCTCGTTCGGCGCCGACACGACGCGATGTTCGCTGGGCTGTTCCAGCAGGGAAACAATGCGGTCAATCTCGCCGGTCGCGTTTTCGTAGGCTTCCGCCGGATGGGCCGCGTCGTCCAGAGCCGCGTTAACCAGGATGGTGAGGGTCTGCTGCACGCGGTCGAAAATCAAAAGCTGATCGGCAATGAGAAAATAGAGCACCGGCGTTTTTAATTCATCCTGCGGCGGGCGCGGCACAACCGGTTCGATGTCGTGAATGAATTCATAGCCGATAAAGCCCACGGCGCCGCCGGTGAAACGCGGCAGGCCGGGCACGGTCACCGCGCGGTATTTCTTCATCACGTATTCAACCACTTCCAGGCCGTCGCGAACGACGCGGCCGGCCGGCGAATCGGCGGCGTCGTGGGGCACCGGCGCGCCCCGCCCGACACGAAAGATCTCGACCGCCTTTCCGTTTTCCAGGACTTCGACGCGATTTCCCGTTTGCTTGATGACGGCGCGCGGGTTGCAGCCGACGAACGAGTAGCGTCCGACATGCTCGCCGCCTTCGACGGATTCAAAGAGGAACGACTCGCCCGGCCCACGAATTTTGCAGTAGGCCGACAACGGCGTTTCAAAATCGGCCAGGACACGGCGCGTGACGGGAATGAGATTTCCCTGCGCCGCCAGCTTCAGAAATTCTTCGAGGGATGGCGAATACACCCGGCTATTAAAACGGAACCGCCCGGAAAACAAAAGGGCGAATCCGCCGGCCCGCACTTTCACTCTCTCCGCGACATCGCCGCCTGGAAGGTTAATCGGCGGAGCAACGGCGCACCGCCCGCACAAAAGCCCGCATCTTCGCGGCGTCTTTCTTTCCGGGCGCCGCTTCCACGCCGCTGGCCACATCCACGCCGAACGGCCTGACCCGGCGCACAGCGTCACCGACGTTTTCCGGTGTCAGGCCGCCGGCCAGGAAGATCGGTTTGCCGAAGCGTTGCGCTTCAATCGCCAGGTCCCAATTGAAGGCGCCGCCGGTGCCGCCGCGAGCGTCCGGCGACCAGGCGTCAAGCAGATAAGCGTCGGTGTGAAATTGAGGGATAAGCTGGAGCGAACCGGCGTCGCGGATGCGAAAGGCCTTCATGCTCAGCAAACCAAAACGGAGGCAAAAATCCGGCGATTCCTCCCCGTGAAACTGAAGCAGGGTCAGGCCGCATTCGCCAATGGCGCGCGTGACGAAGTCCTCGTCCGCGTTCACAAAAACGCCGACGCGCAGGATAAATGACGGCAGTTGCCGGGAAATATCCGCGGCGGTTTTTACCGGGACATAACGGGGACTGCCCTCGTAGAAATTAAAGCCCAGCGCGTCTGCGCCCGCTTCCACAGCGGCCAGCGCATCGGCCAGGCTGGTGATGCCGCAAATTTTGATCCGAGTGTCCATTCGATTTTCGTCGCGCCTGCCGGCGCATTCTTTTCAAACCAGCGCCCCAGAACCGTTGCTGTTGCCCGGTTTCACTCTAAATCACCAATCACCAATCACCAACCCCATTTTTGCCGGCATGAACAGAATTGGCGATGCCGCGGCCAGCGAAAATCCCACAGAATGAGCGGCGTGATAACCATGGCTTTTCAGAACGTCCGACTGGCGCCGGCGATTCAAGCCCTGGCGGCGATCAGTTTGATCTTCACGGCCTGCGCCAGTTCCAGCGTCACCCTGACGGACAACGGCAACGGCACGGTCACGATGGCCAATGGGCTGGTCTCGATGACGTTCAGCAAGTCCGACGGTTCGGTCTCGGCGTTTTATCTCGTCGCGCTGCCGACGACCAATCTGCTGGATCCCCACCAGGACTACGCGCTGTCTCTGACGCATATTGGCAGCGGCACCAATGATTATTGGACGACCGTGAACGACGGCTACGGGGCAACGTATAGCGTGGTGACGAACACCGGGGAGATGGTGGACGTGATGATTCGCAACCCGTGCGCAACGGGCGACACCAATCTGTATCCGAACGGTCTGTGGGACTGGGCAGAACACCACGTCATGCGCGCAGGCGAAGCCGGCTTTTACACCTATACCGTCTGGCGGCACCACGCCAACCAACCGGCGGCCTATTACACGGCGGACAGTTGGCAGGGGCGGCTCAGCTCAATCTTCAGCGAATCTACCAACTCCGACGGCTCAGTGAATTACGCCTGGGACTTTTCGAGTTCTGACGTGCCGGTCTGTTATAGCATCGGCGGCAATCCCCCCGGCTCGACTTCCGCCGGTGTGCCTGCCGAAGTGGTGATTCTGCCTTACACGAACTATTGGACCCGGCCCACCGGCACGAACTACGAACCGGGCTGGCCGGCTTACACCCAGCCGTGTGGTTTGACTTCCGATTTGCATCCCACCTGGACGAAGTATGACTACAGCAGTTATCAAGGGCCGAGCACTACCGCGCGACCGGTTTGGGGCGCTTCGACGGAAACTATCGGGGTCTGGACGATTCTCGGCAGCGCCGAATTTATCAACGGCGGCCCGACTAAGTTGAAGGGCGCCGTATCCGGCAATTATATGTATAACGACGACTTTGAAGGTCACGGCCTCGGTTCCAGTCCCGCACCCAGTGTCGCTGCCGGTCAGACTTATACGAAAGTTATCGGTCCGTATTTCATGTATGCCAACACAGGCACCAATCACCTGCAACTCTGGCAGGATGCACAAAACGAGGCCGCCCTGATGGTGTCCAACTGGCCTTACGCCTGGCTGGACGAAAGCGAGCAGGATTATCCGCGCCGGCGCGGAACGGTCACGGGCACCCTCACGGCTAAAACCGGCGAGTCCACGGCCAATGCGGTGGTGATTCTCGGCAACCAAACCGGGTATGACTGGATGTATCAGGGCGCGACAAATTATCTGTTTTGGACGACGGCTGACGCCAATGGAAATTTCAGCCTTCCCAAGGTGCGGCCGGGCAACTATGTGTTGTTTGCCTATGTGCCTGGCATCTGGGACGAATTGGAACTGTCCAACATCGTCGTCCTGCCCGACCAGACCAACAACCTTGGCGTTATCGCCTGGAACCCGCCGCACTTGCAGCAACGCCTCTGGCGCATCGGTTCACCAGATCATACCTCCCGCGAATTTCGCTTCGGCAACCTGCCCAAGCAATTCGGCTTGTGGTGGCGCTATTTGAAGGAACGGGGCACGAACGATCTGAATTTCGTCATCGGCCGGAGTGTGGCATCCAACGACTGGTATTATGCGCAATGCCTCATGGCTATTACCCCACAATCCGGCGCCACCAATCTGACCGACCACAGGCAAACCAATGGTATTTACTGGGGGCCGCGCTGGAATGTCATCTTCAATCTGACCAACCTGCCGCCGACCAATGTGCTGTTCACGCTGGCGTTGGCCGGCGGGCGGGGCACGGCGTTTTACACCTACCTCAACGGCGTGAATGCCACGCCTTCTGCCTATCAAACCACCGGCATTTACACGCAGAATGGCTCGGACATTTATCGCGATGTCGTGGCGGTGGGGCGCTATCAGTATTACCAGATTTCGTTTCCCACCAATCTGTTCATCGTCGGCACTAACATTCTTTCCATCACCATCCGCCAGCCCGGTTCGTCCCCAACCTGGAACATCGGCAACATCACCAACGGCTATCCGGAGTTACTGCAAGGCGGCATCATCTACGACTTCCTGCAAATGGAAACCGGCCCGCCCGTGATTCTTTCCAGCCCGCCCGCTGCGCCGAGCGGCCTGACGGCCACAGCGGTCTCCGGCTGCGAGATTGATCTGGCCTGGACAAACAATGCGACGAACGCGACCAGTGTCGTCATCCAGCGCTCTAGCGACGGCATCAACTTTTCACCCATCGGGGCCGTGATGCGAAACATGACCTGTTTTACGGACACTGGCTTGGCGCCCGGCACGACTTACTACTACCAAGTGGTGGCAAACAATGTGGACGGCAATTCGCTGCCTTCCAATATCGCCCACACCTCGACCGACGCGGCCCAGCCACCTCTCGCACCGAGCGGGCTGACGGCAACCGCTGTGGCCGCGAATCAAATCAATCTTATTTGGATTAACAACGCCACCAACGAAGACGGTTTTAACCTCGAACGCTCCACCAACGGCGGCAATTATACGACCATCGCCATAACACCAGCCGGCGTCACCAATTATTCCGATACCGGCCTTGCCGCGGGAACGACTTACTTTTACCGCGTGCAAGCATTCCGCTCGTGCTGGGGCAATTCCGCCTATTCCACACCCGCCAGCGCCACGACCTTCGTGCCGCCAGCGCCGGTCACGCCGGTCGGCTTGGTCGCCGTGCCGGGAAACGATCAGATCAGCCTGAGTTGGATCGCCTCCGCCGGGGCGGACAGTTACAATTTGAAACGCGGCACCAGCAGCGGCAATGAAACGCTGCTCACCAACCTCACCGGCACCACTTACACCGATACCGGGCTCGTCAATGGCACGACTTATTACTACGTCGTCTCGGCGGTCAACGCCGGCGGCGAGGGCGCTAATTCAAGTGAGGTCAGCGCCACGCCGGAGCCGTTCGTCATCGCGTATTGGACCAATCAAATCACCCGCACGCCGCAAAGCTGGGATACCGATGCCAACTGGACCAACGTGGCCACTTATCCCAATGCCGTCGGCACCATTGCCAATATGACTGCGAACATCCCTGCGCCGCAGACCAATAATCTGGATCAAAACATCACCATCGGCTGGTTGAATCTGGGTGCCCCGAACGGTTCCGCTGCCTTTACGATTGCGCCAAATGGCGGAACGTTGACTTTCAACAACGGCACCAACAACAGCGCCGGGCTGGTGCAGCTTTCTACCAGCGCTGGCGACACCATTACCGCGCCCATCTTCTTCAGCCACAACCTGACCGTGGTGAATGAGTCCGCCACCCACGCGCTGACCTTGGCGGGAATGATTTCCGGCACGAACAGTCTGACGCTTGTCGGCCCCGGCCCCGTGACGCTGACCAACGAAAACAGCTACCGCGGCGGGACGGTACTCAATGGCGGCACGGTGATTTTGGGAAATCCTGCGGCCAACCAATATGGATTAGGCACGGGCCCGGTCATCTTTAACGGCGGTATCCTGCAATTCAACGGTTATGGCGGCAGTGGCGGGACGGATTGGGGCGGTTGCACTAATACCTTTAATGTCCCCGTCGGGCAGACCGGCACGTTGCTGCTGCCACCGCGATTGGGTTACAGCGTCCCGTTTACCAGTGCCTTGATCGGCGGTGGCACGCTCAATGTCACGGTAGATTACGTCCGCGACTACTTCAGCGGCGACTGGTCGGCGTTCACCGGGCGGATTGTGGTCCGGCCCCGCAGCGGAACGGGAGATTTTCGGATCAACAATACTCGCGGCTACGCCGGCGCGGCCATTTATCTGAACAACGGCGTCAATTTCTATACCGTCAACAACAACAATCTGACGGTTGACCTCGGAGAACTGGGCGGCGACAGCGGCGCTTACCTTGGCGCGGGAAATGGCAGCGCCATTAATCCCACCTGGCGCATTGGCGCGCGAAACACCACGAGCACCTTTGCCGGAATCATCGCCGACGCGGGCGTGACCTCGCTGATCAAAATCGGCACGGGCACTTTGATTCTCACCGGCCCGAATACCTACAGCGGCCCGACGACCATCAGCGAGGGCGCGTTGCAAATCGGCGATGGCGGCGCCAGCGGGACGCTCGGCTCGGGCAATATCACCGACAACGCCGCGCTGGTTTTCAATCGTTACGACAACATCACTGTCAACAACCTTATCAGCGGCAATGGCAGTCTGACCCAGGCAGGCAGCGGCGTGCTCACGCTGACCGCGGCAAACACCTATTCCGGTGCAACCTTCATCACCGCCGGTACACTGGCGTTGACCAATGCCGGTTCCATCGCCAGTTCCACTAACATCAATCTGGCCAACGGCGCGATGCTGGACGTCAGCGGCACAACCGCCAGTTCGATGACACTGGGTAACGGCAAAATGCTTTCCGGCGATGGCCAGGTGAATGGTAATTTCATCGTCGCCGCCGGCGCGACGCTGGCTCCGGGAAACAACGATCTCGGCATGTTGCGCTTCAACAATTCGCTGACTTTGGTTTCCGGCAGCCTGACCCTTTTGAGCGTCAGCCATGATTTTCAGACGAACAGCGCGGTCAGCGTGGCCGGCAAGTTCACGCCTGGCGGCGCACTTGTCATTAGCAACAGGGACGACCCATTGCAGGCTGGCGATTCCTTCCAACTTTTCAGCGCATCGGACTTCATCGGAAATTTCAACAGCGTCACGTTGCCGGCGTTGATGGCGGGATTGTATTGGGATACGAACACGCTCACCCGTGACGGCATGATCCGCGTCGTCAGAGAAACACCGCCGGTCCTCGGGAATGTCGGCTTGGTGAAGGGAAACCTCGTGTTAAGCGGTTACGGAGGCGTCCCGAATGGCAGCTACTACGTTTTGACCTCAACGAACATTGCCCTGCCGGCAGCCTTCTGGATACGACTGCAGACCAATCAATTTGATAGCAGTGGTAATTTTACCCTGACCAACCCCGTCAATTCCGGCGCGCCACAGACGTTTTACCGGCTGCAATTGCCATGAACCTCTCGACATCAAAACCATTCAATGAACAAAGGTCCGATCCGAACAGTAAAAAAACACAGGCCGGTTGGCTGGTCGTTCACGATGCGCCACTGACCTTTTCCGGCGCCATGAGGCCGGCAAACAGCGACTACAGCAAGCCTGACGACGGCGCGCCAGGGACAAATTCGGATCAGGATGAAATGCCATATGCTTGGGAAGAGGAAACCTATCTCAGCAACCGGCATGACTTACACTTAGCCAAGGAGAAAGGGGCTCCGTCATGAAAAAATTCATTTGCGTTTTGCTGCTTTCCTCTGTTTGTAGCCGCTTACTTTTCGCGCAAAGTGCCCCGCCTACCACGCCGGCGATCGTGGATCAGGCTGCAGCCGCCGGCACGCCCGTCCCGCCGGGACCCTTTGCGCCGACCTGGGATTCGCTCCGGACCAATTACACCGTGCCCGAATGGCTGCGCGACGCGAAGTTCGGCATCATGATGCACTGGGGCATTTACTCCGTGCCGGCGCACGGCAGCGAGTGGTATGAAAAACACATGTACGGCAACCCGCAAATCACCCGCTGGCACACGGAACATTTCGGCCCCCCCGATAAATTCGGCTACAAGGACTTCATTCCCATGTTCACCTGCTCAAACTGGGATCCAAATGCCTGGGCGGAGTTATTCAAGCAGGCCGGCGCCAAATATGTCATTCTGACGGCAATCCATCACGATGGCTTTGCATTGTGGAAGAGTAAGGCCAATCCGTGGAACGCCGTGCAGATGGGGCCGCACCGTGATCTGGTTGGTGACTTGGCCAAGGCGGTGCGCAAACAAGGGCTTAAATTCGGCGTCTCCAATCACGACATGGAGCATTTCACCTTCATCCAGCCGACGCCGGGATTGAAGACCGATCTTTACGATCCCCAATGGGCGGGCTTTTACAGCGTGGCCGACCGCAGCCCGAACGCCTGCGAAAAATTCCTCGAAAGCTGGGTCGCCCAAAACGAGGAATTGATTGACCAATACCGGCCGGATCTGCTGTGGTTTGACAACGCCGTGAATCCGCGCCGGCTCGACCCGCTCAAGCTAAAAGTCGCAGCCTACTACTACAACCGCGCGGCGGCGTGGGGCAAACCGGTTTCCGTGAGCACAAAGGATGATGCCTATCTTTACGGCAGCTTTGAAGACTTCGAACGTTCCAGC
>DASRCU010000072.1:0-7775 GCA_035652955.1 Verrucomicrobiia bacterium
TACGCCATCACCAAGGCCGCGCTGAACGCCCTCACCGTGAGACTGGCCAGGGAACTTCCGTCGTCCGTCAAGGTCAATGCGATGTGTCCCGGCTGGGTGCGGACGCGCATGGGCGGTGAAGCCGCTCCCCGAACGCCCGACGCGGGAGCGGACACAGCCGTGTGGCTGGCCACGTTGCCGGACGAAGGCCCAACCGGTGGTTTTTTCCGGGACCGCCAACCCATTGAATATTGACTCCGGCGCAAATAAAATAGCCGTTGCCAAACGAAAGGATTGAGATGGAAATCAAACGAGTGGGCTCGCAGCCATCGAACCGTGGCCCGGCCGACTGGTTTAGCGGCACGGTGCGAATTGACCCGCTGTTTCAAGCGCCGGCGCCCGCACGGGTGACGGGCGCCAGCGTCACATTCGAGCCTGGCGCGCGCACCGCCTGGCACACGCATCCGCTGGGGCAAACGCTGATCGTCACCTCCGGTTGCGGTTGGGTCCAGCGCGAGGGCGGGCCGGTGGAGGAAATTCATCCCGGCGATGTGGTCTGGTTCCCGCCAGGCGAAAAACATTGGCACGGCGCCACACCCACTTCGGCCATGACGCATCTGGCCATTCAGGAAACGCTCGACGGCAAGGCCGTGGAGTGGCTGGAAAAGGTGAGCGACGAACAATACCGCAGAGGTTGACGCTGGCTGGCCTGCCGTAAAGTCAAAATTTGCAAAGGCGAACCGCCGCTGTCTTTGGGCAGGGAACGATGGCGGGGGGGGCGCAAAAAGCTCCCGCATACGCCTGACGGGCAGAGCGCCGCCAAACCGCCGGGAACTTTTGCCTGTTCGCCGGTTTTCCGACAGCGAATCTGTTTTACCGTCGCGTTTTTGTTCCGTGTGGAGGAATGATTTTCACGTTGAACCCCGGCGCATCGCCCGGATCCTTCCGGGTTGGGCCGAAACGGAACAGATCTCCCCACGTGGCATCTGCCGCCGTTTCTCCGGCACGCCGGAAGTTATTTTTCAATAGGCACGCCGACGATGCTGCCGTATTCGGTCCAACTGCCGTCGTAATTTTTCACGTTGGGCAGACCCAGCAGATATTTGAGCACGAACCAGGTATGGCTGGAGCGTTCGCCGATACGGCAATAGGCAATGGTGTCCTTGGCGGCGTCCACGCCTTTTTCCTGAAGGTAAATTTTCCGCAGTTCGTCGGCGGATTTGAAGGTGCCGTCGGGGTTGACGGCGGTGCTCCAGGGGATGCTTTTGGCGCCGGGAATGTGGCCGCCGCGTTGCGCGGTCTCGGTCATGCCTGGCGGCGCGATAACTTTGCCGGTGAATTCATCGGGGCTGCGCACGTCCACCAGATTGCAGCGTTTTTCGGCCTGCGCTTGCAATACTTCGGCCAACAGGGCGCGCAGACTCAAGTCCGGACCGCTGGCGCGATATTGCGTGGGAACAATCTGCGGCCGTTCGGTGGTCAACGGTTTGTCCGGTTCGTTGAGCCATTTGACGCGCCCGCCGTTCATCAGGCGCACGTCCTTGTGCCCGTAAATCTTGAAGAGCCAGAAACCGTAGGCGGCAAACCAGTTGTTGTTGTCGCCGTAGAGCACCACAGTGTCCTCCGGCGAAATACCCGCCTGGCTCATCAATTTTTCAAAGGCTTCCTTGCTGATGATGTCGCGGCGCACCTGGTCCTGGAGTTGCGTCTGCCAGTTGAAGCCCACCGCGCCGGGGATGTGACCGGCGTCGTAGGCCTTGGTGTCCACGTCTATTTCGGCAAGTTTAATGCCGGGTTGGCCGAGGTTCTGTTTCACCCAGTCGGTTTCGACCAGGACTTCGGGATGGGCGTAGTGGCTCATAGGTTGGTTATGGTTGCGTCCCGGAAGCCAGTCCGGGAATGTGTTTGATCATGTTCGAGGTGTATTTGAAAATGTTGTCGGGGAAAATCATCACACCGAAGCCGCTCTTGTCGCGCGCCGCGATTTCCAGCGCGCCTTCCAGAATGAGGCCCGAACTGGGGCCGGCCAGCAGCCCTTCGTTCTGGCAGAGGTCCAGGGCGCGGGTGTAAGCGAGGTGAAAATCCACTTCGATGATGTCGTCCACGAGCGAGGCGTCGAACAGTTTTGAAACCCCAAGCTGGGAAACGTTCCGCAAACCCGGCACGTCGTGGCCCTCCGTCGGCTGCACGGCGATGACTTTGATTTTGGGATTCTTCTCGCGCAGAAATCTGGCTGTGCCCGTTACCGTGCCGCAGGTGCCCAGCGAGGTGAACAGATGCGTAATTTTACCTTCCGTCTGCTTCCAAATTTCCGGTCCGGTCGTGCGATAATGCGCCTCGACGTTTTTGGTGTTTTCATACTGATTGGGCATGACGTATTTGTGGGCCGAGGCCTTGGCATGGGTCTTGGCCAGGTTGATGGAGCCGTCGCCCAGGCCGGGCGCGGGACAAAGTTCGTCGGAGACCACCTCCAAATCGGCACCGGCGATTTTCAGCAATACCTTTTTTTCCAGCGGCACCTTGTTCGGCACCACCGCCAGCAGGCGATGGCCGCGCGCCCGCGCCATGGCGGCCAGGCTGATGCCGGTATTGCCGGAAGTCGGTTCCACCAGGCCGCGGCCGTCGGTCAAGGCGCCGCGTTCTTCCAGGTCGCGCAACAACGCCCAGGCCGCCCGATCCTTCACCGAACCGAACGGATTCATCCATTCCAGCTTGGCATAGAGCGGAAAGTCGGCGTGCGGATTGAGCCGATTGAGCCGGACCAGCGGCGTGGGATTTTCCTCGCCCGGCAGCATCTCAAAAACGTTTTCGTAAACCCGCGTCTGATGATTCATGTTTCACAAATACTCCGGCTCAAAACCCTCAATCCTCGCCCGAAAAAGTCCACAAATCGTCCTTGCCGAACTCCGGGCAGCAGGAACCGCAGCCCGCGTAGCAGTCCGGGCAAAGCGTTCGCTCGCCTAAATGGAAGGCGCCAAATCTCCCGCAAATTTCACAGACGGCGTCCGCGTCCAGACCCCCATCCGCCCCGGCATGGCGCGCGTTTTTATTTTCAATTTTCATATTTCAAATTCAAGTTCCGCATGGGGGTATCGCCCTCGAGAGGGAGCAAGGATTGGAGCCGGAATAATTCCCAGCGCCTGGCGCAGACGGGTGGGACGGCGAACCAGATCCGCCAGGGTGTAATGGTCCAGGACCCGGAAAAAGGCTCCGGCGGCTTCATCCAACACCTGCTTCAACGGACAAATCGGCATCAAACGGCAGAGACGGTTCTTGTCTTCACGGCAATTGATCACCGTGTCGCTTTCTTCGCCCAAACGCACAATGTCGCCCAGCCGAATGGTTTCCGGCGCGCGCGCCAGAGTAAAACCGCCGCCGATTCCTCGCTGTGTGGCCAAATAACCGGCGCGACCCAGGTCGTGCACCACCTTGACCAGATGATGCCGCGAGATGCCGAAGGTTTCCGCTACTTCGGCCACCGTGATCCGCTCCGGGCGGCGCAAGGCGGTCTGCATCAGCACCCGGACAGCGTAATCAGAATAGACGCTCAATTGCATCCTTGGCTGCAATATGGCCGGAGACGGTTCTCAATGCAAGTAAAATATGCACTTGAAATACATGTTTAATCCGATTAGATTTGGCATGTGATTGAGAGCGTAAAAGCTTCTTCGTTCTCCAAGGCCGGCAGAATTGACCGAGGACCATCCAGGGGAATGAAAGCTACCAGGAAAAGCGGATGCGGCCGAGTTTTCCACTTTAAGACGGCAAAGCTGAAGCCCCGATCGTCTCGCCTGATGGCTCAATGGTTGTCACCCTGTCCGTCCGCGCCTTCACGATCAACCGCATCTCCGCCGGCCGCGTCAATGCCCCGGCGGTCAGGGGTGACTTCCGCGGAACCATTGCCGGCAGGCGCCCTGCAATTGTATCTCCGTGAAATCGGCCAGGTGAAATTGCTGACGCCGCAGGAGGAAAGCGCGCTCGCCAAACGAATCAAGCGCGGCGACAAAAAGGCCCGCGAGCACATGATCCAAGCCAACTTGCGGCTGGTGGTGAAAATCGCCCGCGAGTATGAGGGGTTGGGGCTGCCGCTGCTGGACCTCATCAACGAAGGCAACATTGGCCTGATGAAAAGTGTGGATCGCTTTGACGTGAGGAAGGGCGCCAAATTTTCGACGTATGCTTCCTGGTGGATCAAGCAAGCCATCAAGCGGGCGCTGGCCAACCAGTCGAGGACCATTCGTCTGCCGGTTCACGTCGTGGACCAACTGACGCACATTCGAAGAGCCGAGGCCAGGCTTCGCGAGGCGCTCGACCGTGAACCGACCGACGAGGAGATTGCACATCATCTGGAGCTTGATGCCCGGCGCATCCGACAGTACCGCAAAGCTTCGCGCCCTCCCGTGTCACTCGATTCGCCCATCGGGGATGAAGATTCGGCCTCCCTCGCTGAAGTGGTCGCCGACAGCAACGCCGTCGCTCCCTTTGAGCGGATCGTTCGCGAGGGCGACCGCGAATTGCTCCGCAAGGTTCTGGCAGCGCTCGACGCGCGCGAAAGGAAAATTCTGATCATGCGGTTCGGCCTGAACGGCGGTGAACCCAAAATGCTCGAAGAGGCAGGAAAACGCTTTGGCGTCACGCGCGAACGCATTCGGCAGATTCAAGAGCAGGCGTTACGAAAGCTGCGCGCGTTGATTAAAAAACGGGAACAGGTTGCAGAACAAATGCGCCTCGCGTGAATTCGCAAAACGCACAGATTCAGTTTCGCGTGGAATCGGACAGCCTCGGCAACGTCGAAGTGCCGTCGAACGTTTATTGGGGCGCGCAGACGGCGCGTTCGCTGGTTCATTTCCAGATCGGTCGGGACTTCATGCCGCCGGAGCTGATTCGCGCCTTTGGCGTCGTAAAGAAAGCGGCGGCGCTGGTCAACGCGGAGCTGGGCAAACTGTCGGAGGACAAGGCGCGCCTCATCGTGCAAGCCGCCGATGAAGTCATCGCCGGCAGGCTTAACGACCAGTTTCCCTTGCGCGTCTGGCAGACCGGCAGCGGCACGCAAACCAACATGAACGTCAACGAGGTCATCGCCAATCGCGCGATTGAACTGGCCGGCGGCGTGCTGGGTTCCAAGAATCCGATTCATCCTAATGATCACGTCAATCTGTCCCAGTCCTCGAACGACACTTTCCCCACCGCCATGCACATCGCGGCGGCGGAACGCTTGCACCGTGATTTGATTCCCGCCATTCAGCGTGTCCACGATGCGATTGATGCCAAGGCCAGGGAGTTCGCCGGCGTGGTCAAGATCGGGCGCACCCATTTGCAGGACGCCACGCCGCTGACCGTCGAACAGGAGATGTCCGGCTGGGCGAGCTTGCTGGCTCGGGACATCGAGCGGCTGAAACTGGCGGCGGACGGTCTTTATGACTTGGCCATTGGCGGCACTGCCGTTGGCACCGGCCTGAATGCCCACCCGGAATTTGCCGCGCGCGCCGCCGCCAAAATCGCCGAACTGACCGGGCTTCCTTTCCGCTCACATCCCAATAAGTTTGCTGCCCTTTCGGCGCACGACGAATTGGTGTTCGCTCACGGGGCCATTCACACGCTGGCCGGCTCCCTGATGAAAATTGCCAATGACATCCGCTGGCTGGCATCGGGGCCGCGGTGCGGTTTGGGCGAACTGCAGCTTCCCGAAAACGAGCCGGGATCCTCAATCATGCCTGGCAAGGTCAATCCGACCCAGTGTGAGGCCATGACAATGATTGCGGTCCAGATTCACGGAAACAATGCGGCGATTGCCTTCGCCGGGTCGCAGGGCAACTTCCAGTTGAACGCCTTCAAGCCGGTCATCATTCACAACTTTTTGCATTCCGTGACGCTGCTCCACGACGCCAGCCACGGTTTTGTGGAGTATTTGATAAAAGGCATCACCCTCAATCGCGCACGGATTGAGTCCAACGTGAAGAATTCGCTCATGCTGGTAACGGCGCTGACACCGGCGATCGGCTATGACAAGGCGGCTCGCATTGCGCACCTGGCGCACGCCGATGGCATCAGCCTGCGCGAGGCCTGCCTGAAGCTGGGTTTTTTATCCGGCGAGGAATTCGACCGTCTGGTCCGCCCGGAAGCCATGACCCATCCTTAAAATCGCCGCCAGAGTGTCTGGCAGTGTGAACGTTTTAAGCCAGGGATCGCACTCCTGCGTGCAAATCTATCTGGGTTTCTGATTCAATAGCCACCAAAATTTTCCATACAGATGTTATCATCAAATTTTGGGGGACGTGGCCCTTTTCACCCTTCCAAGTGTTTGTAAATCTGGTCGCTGCCATCGTGACAGGAATCAGTCGGTATTGTGGGTTCTGCTTCTACAACGCTGTCAACTCCTCCAGCAACGCGGCATCCTGGGCATGCGCGCCATCCAGGAACGCCGTTTGCGCTGGACGGCCGGTGATCCGGCCGATGACGCATGTCGCACTGACTTACGATCATCGCATCGTGGATGGCAGGGAAGTTGTTCTGTTCCTGCGCGGCATGCAAGTCGCTGTGGAAGTGCCGGCGAGGATGCTGTTGGAGGTGCAGGAAACTATTGCAATTTCAAAATGAAAAACTGCTGCGGTCGGGTCGGCCCCGGCACGTTGGTGTAACTGAAGCGGCCGTTGGCGTCGAAATTATTCGTGAACACCGGCGTCCATTGCGCGAGTGGCACTGCGAGATTGGTCGAGGATAAAACCCAATACGGGCTTCCCGGCGCGCCGTTGGTCCCGCTGAAAATCAAATTTCCGCCCGACCACACTGCGGTCGTGAATTCGGGAATCAAGCCGGCTTGCGCGACTGACACTGTCACCGCCGTGGCACCGTAAGCAGTCCGCCAGGCAACCAGTGGCGGCAGGTTCGTGGCGGTAAAGGCGCCGGAATAGGAGCCGTAAGTCAGCGGCGTGAATGAATCGCCGACGGCCGGAACATAGGTTCCATTCAAGGTGACACCGAGCGTGCCGGTCAACGCGACGGGGCCGCTGATGGCAATCTTGCCATAATCGCTCTTGCTGTTGAGCCGTACGTTCAGGCTGCTGGCGGGTTGCAGGACGAGGTTGTTGTCGTTTAACTGGAGCGTGCCGGTTAGGACGGTCACGTCGCCGGCATTGGTGAAACTGGATGCTTCAATCATCCCCGACAAGCTGGCGGTGAGTGTGCCCTGATTGAGAAACCAGGTGTTCGCGCCGTAGCCGATTTGAATCACGCTGTAGCCGTTGGCCACGCCATTGAGACGGACGATCCCGCCAGGCTGGTTGCAGAGCGAACCCCGGTAATTCGCCGATCCGTCGTTTTCCATGGAAATCACACTTGCGCCACCGTTATTGCCGAGCAGGTTGAGCGTGCCAGAGTTGGTCGCCGGCCCCCTCAAGTCAATGGTAGCGTTGCCAGAAACGTCCGCCTCACCGCCGGCTTCGATCGTCAGCGCGCCGTCGGCGGGGATGTTCAACCAGGTGGGAATAACTGTGGGAGTAACTGTCAACAGTCCGCCGGCTTGCACGTCCAGATTGCCGTGAATGGTCATATCGCTGGCGGTGATCAATCGCCCGCCGTTTTGCACAAAGCAGTTGCCGTAGATGATGCTGTTGGTCACGGCCAAAAGGCCGTTGGTCACCGGCAGCGCGAGGTTGGTCAGCGTAATGCCGTTCAGCGCCAGATTCGTGATGACGCCGCCCTGGAACGTTGGCTCCAACTCCAGGGTGCCGCGAACCAGTTGCAAATTGGGAATGATGTCGTTGGTCAAATCCAGCCAGCCGCTATTGAATCGAAAC
>DASRCU010000073.1:0-4802 GCA_035652955.1 Verrucomicrobiia bacterium
CTCACTCAGCACGGCGACAATCTGGCTTCTTCGAACACCTTGCAAGGCCCGATCGTTTTTGACAAATCCACCGCCGATCCCTTCAACATGCTGACCAACCAGCCGGGCGTCTGGACCAACGCGGCGATGCAGGCGCTGGCCTTCACCAACGGCCTTTTTCTGCATGACTTCACCTACCCCACCAACTACTACGGCTACGTTGTTTTCAACGACTTCGACCCCAACACGCCCGACCCGGATTACATCTGGTGGGAACTTTCCATTGACGACACTAACGACGCCAACGCCAACGGCATTCCGGATTTCAGCGATAATCCAGTCGTCGCCAGGCCGCCGCGCGCGCCGCAACTGGCCTTGTTGCCGGGGATGACAAATTTGTGGCTGACCGTCAGCGGCGACGTGGGCCGCACCAATCTTGTTCAGGAAGTGGATTCACTGGCGGGGACCAACTGGCTGACGGTATGGACATTCGTGACGACGAATCAAACGCAGACTATTCCCCTGCCCTTGCCCGTCAGCGGCACGGCGTTCTGGCGCGTGCTGACGCAGTGAGCAAAGCCACATGACCGCCGGATCCTGGAGTGCGGCGGCCTTGGTGAATCCGCTGCTTCCGGAGCCGTCCGTGAGCAGGCGGTCGCCAACGAGGCGACGAAATTCAAAACTCGATTTCCTTCGCATCCGCCACGCCGTCCACAAACTGCCTCACCACGGGGTCCTGGGACGCAAAAAATTCCTCCGGTGCGCCGCCGGCGTAAATTTTTTTGTTGTGCAGCAGCAACACGCGCTGGCCCACACGCCGGGCGGTGCGCATGTCGTGCGTAACCACCACCGTGGTCACCCGAAACTGATCGCGCACGCGCATCATCAGGCGATCAATGCTGTCCGAGGCAATCGGGTCCAGGCCGGTGGTCGGCTCGTCGTAGAGGACGATTTGAGGCCGATAGACGAGGGCGCGGGCCAGGCCGACGCGCTTTTTCATGCCGCCGGAAAGTTCGGCGGGTTTTTTGTTTTCAATGCCGTGCAAATCCACCACCGCCAGCGCCTCGGTGACGCGACGAGTGATTTCCGCCTCCGAACAGCGCTCGCAGCGGCGCAAACCAAAGGCCACATTTTCCGCCACGGTCATTGAATCGAACAGTGCCGCGCCCTGGAAGACCATGCCGAATTTGAGCCGCACGCGGAGCAATTGCCGCTCGCTCATCGGCACGATGTCCTCCCCGTCAATCAGAACCGCGCCGGCATCCGGCTTGAGCAGGCCGATGAGGTGCTTGAGCAGGACGCTTTTGCCGCCGCCGCTGCGTCCGATTATGGCCACGGATTCGCCGGTTTCGATCCGCAAATTCACGCCGTCCAACACGACGTGGTCGCCGAAACTTTTTTTCAGGCCGCGGACCTCGATCATAATTCGCCCAGCAGCACGGTGAGCAGCATGGTCAGGAAGAAATCCGTGATCAAGACGGTGATGCAGGCGTACACCACCGCTTCCGTTGTGGCCCGGCCGACGCCTTCGGCGCCCAGACCGCAGGTCAGCCCCTTGTAACAACCGATGAGGGCGATGATGCCGCCGAAGATGAACGCCTTGGTCACGCCGATAAACACGTCCACGTCGCCGGTGAACCGCAGCATGTTGTACCACAAATACGTCGGGTCCACGCCAAGCAACTGCACACAAACGAGGTAACTGGCGCCGATGCCCACGCAAATGGATTCGGCCGTCAGCAACGGCAGCGCGACGTGGCCGGCCGCCACGCGCGGCACCACCAGGTAATCCACCGGATGTGTCGCCAGGGCGCGCAGGGCGTCAATTTGTTCGGTCACCCGCATGGTGCCGATTTCCGCGGCCATCGCCGCGCCGACGCGCCCGGCAACCATAAGCGCCGTCAGCACCGGTCCCAGTTCGTCGCACACGGCCACGCCCACCACGGCCAGCGTGGCGGTGTCCATCTTGACCTTGTGAAATTGCACATAAGTCTGCCAGCCAAATACCATGCCCGTGAAGGCGCCGGTGATCAACACCACCGCCTGTGATTTGACGCCGATAAAATAAAGCTGCCGCAACCAGTCCCGCCACACGATCCGGCCCCGCAGCAGCGAGGAAAACACTTCCACAGCCAGCAGGGTAATCTGGCCCAGCCCGGCGAGCATTGCCGCCACCCGTTTGTTGGCCGATGTCTTAAACATTGCCGGCAGCGTAACAATTGACCGGCGGTTTGACCAGCGCGGGATGCGGTGCACAAAATTCATTCCAAATTGCACAAATGCGGTGCTGTCGGAAACAGGGGCAGGTTTTAAGATGGGCGCCACTTAACGCCAAAAAACAAAACCGCAGAGCCATTTTTGATTATGAAAAAGGCCTCGTTCCCCGCCTGTATTGTTTTCATCTTTATCCTGACGCTGTCCCTGCTCGTCTGGCCGCTCCATTCGAGGGCGGGAACGGTCATTTTCACCGACACCTTTGGGAATGGCAGCACCACCAATCAAGCCAGTGTGCCGGGAGGGACGCCCGCGGCGTCGTTCACCAGTTATGACATCGCCTCCACCAAGAACGGCACCACCTGCTTCATCCAGACCAATCAGCTTCGTCTCCAACTGGCCAGTGGCACCACCGCCGGTTACATCGAGTTGCAGGCCATTTTCACCGGCACGCCGGTTCAACTGGTTCATGTGGGAGACAGCATCAACCTGACTTTCACTTTCACCAACGTTGCCAACTTGCTCGCCGGCGGCGCGGGATCAGTGATGGATGTGGGCTTGTTTAATTCAGGCGGCGCCCTGCCTCTGGCCGGTAATCTCGTCAACGCCGGCCTCAGCAGCGCCACCACCTACATCACGGGCAACTGTCAGAATTGGCAGGGATACGTCGGACAGATCAACTATAACGGCGCGCTGTCGTCCATTTACACACGCCCGATGCAGACCGGTGCCAGTCCGAATAATGGCGTCCAGGACCTGCTGTTCAGCGGCGCCGGCACGGGACTCTATAAATTTCCCAGCGGGACGACGGTGGGCAGTCCCGTGACCTCCGCCGTCACGTTGAACGCCGGGGGCACTTACACCCGGAGCTTCACGATCCTGCTTTCAGGAACCAACCAGGTCACCATCACCGACCAACTCTATTCGGGGGACATCGCCGCCGGTATTCCGCTCTCCAGCGTGGTCAGCACGACTTCCGGCGGAAACACCTACACCAATTTTTCCAACCAGTATGACGGCCTGGCCATCGGCATCGCGAACAAGGGCACCAGCTACAATCCGCAAATGGACATCAGCAAAATTGTCATCACCGTTGC
Organism: Verrucomicrobiia bacterium; assembly: GCA_035652955.1. Lineage (GTDB taxonomy): Bacteria > Verrucomicrobiota > Verrucomicrobiia > Limisphaerales > UBA11358 > UBA11358. The sequence goes on from DASRCU010000073.1 coordinate 3,291, forward strand.
TTCCGCCGCGGAAAATGCGCTTTACAATGTTCAACTGAACGGTTTCACCAACAACACCTTCTCCGGCGCAGCCCGGATCGGCAGCAGCGGTGACTGGTGGAACAACCCGGATTGGAGCGGCGTTTACACCGGTTCCACGAACATTTTTACGGACGTGCCGGTGCTGGATTCCAAAGGAAACGACTACGGCGTTCGTCTCACCCTGACCTCCAAGTTCAACAACAACACGGGCAGTTGGAACACGGGCTCGTTCAACCATTACACCGGCCAGACGGCCGGCGCGGCCACGCCGGTCCTGGTGGATCAAGTGGCGAAGATTGATTACAACAGCGGACTGGGCGGCATTAACACCCTCACCCTTTCCTTCAGCGGTTTGCCGCCGAATACGCCGGTGACAGCCTATGTGTATGGCACGGGCAACAGCGATGGCACCGGCACGAAATGGTCGTTGGCCGCGGCCAACGGGGGCGGCACCGCCTCCACCGTCGCCAATACCGCCGCAAACCCGACCGACCGCGACGTAACTCTTGCCAGCAGCAAAGGCTACGGCTGGAACAGCATCACCGGCACCTCCGATGCCTCCGGCAACCTTACCATTATCGCCGATGGCAATGCCGGCGGCTCGGTGTGGTGGCAGGTCTATTTGAACGGCCTTCAACTTCAGGTCGGCGGTTCGGCACCGGCCATTTATGGCTTGACCAACCAGACGGTGGAGGCCGGCAGCACCGTGATTCTGAACCCGCTGGTGACGGGAAATCCCGTTCCGACCTGTCAATGGCAGGAAAACGGCGTGGATCTGCTGGGCCAAACCAACACCACCCTGACGCTGGTCAACGTCACCACCAACCAGAGCGGTTACGTCTATTCCCTGATCGCCAACAACGCGTTGGGCAGTGTGACCAACCGCATGACGTTGACGGTCGTCGTGCCGGTTTATTCCACCATGACCGTCACCGCCGTGTCACCGGCCAACGGCGCCACTGGCGTTTGCTACGACACGCCGCTCACGGTCACGTTCAGCGACAAGGTCAGCCTGGGTGCTTCCGGCTCAATCAACATTTACAATGCAACCAATCCGGCCACGCCCGTGGACACGATCAGCGTCTCGCTGGGCGCCATCCAGCAACGCACTTTTCCGGGTGACAATCAGTCGTTCTCCTATCTCACCATCAAAACCAACGGCAATACGGTAACGATCTATCCGCACTTTAACGCGATGACATCGAATCAGACCTACTACGTCACGCTGGACCCGAAAACCTTCAAAGATTCCGGCGGCACCAACTTTGTGGGACTCCTGGACACCAACGCCTGGCGATTTTCAACGAAGGGCGGCCCGATTAACCCGACAAACCTGGTTGTCAATCCTGACGGCAGCGGAGATTTTCTTACCGTGCAAGGCGCGGTGAACGCCATTCCACCCGGCAACACCACCCCCACCGTCATCAACATCCGCAACGGCCTTTACAACGAAATCGTGGACATCGCTGGCAGGAACAACGTCACCTTCCT
>DASRCU010000074.1:0-9897 GCA_035652955.1 Verrucomicrobiia bacterium
GGGTCATCGAACGTGAAGCGATAGCCCGTATCCGAACTCGGGTCGCGAAAGATGGAAAGCGACCACGTGGCCAGGGATTTTTGAAACGGCGAACCCAGTCCGGTGATGGTGGCAACGCCCGTTCCTGAAAGAGCCAAGCGGGAACTGCTTTGGCTGACCACATTGACGGAACCGACCGTGAAAGTATAGGTTAAAAGTTTGGACTGAAATGTCCACAAGGTCACCGGCGTGTTTTTCGGATTCCAGCTTAGCACCGACGCCCAGTTAACCGGCGTTCCCACGTTCACTCTCGAGTAGGCGCCTGAATCGTAAGTCACCGTTCCTGCATAAAACGTTGCACTCGTTGCTGTGGCCAGACTGTTGCCATTCAGGGAAACGGTGCCGCTCATGTCAATTTCACCGGTGATCAGATTTGCTTGCGCCGTGACAGCGGCAAGCAACATGCCTGCCGCCACTCCGGTTACCATGCCTGTTGTTATTTTCATATTTTCGTCCAATGGAATGTTTGCATAATTTGACTCCTGCCAACACTCCGCAAAACAGATGCCAGAAACGATCCATCTGGCTGGAGAATTCTCAACCCAGACGTGACATATTGAAAACAAAGGACTTATGAGTGGCTAAAAACTTCGGACCGTCGGCCGGGAGTTAGGTTTTTCCCTGAATTGACTGTCAGTCTTGCCGACGGACAACAGGCTCATTCTCTCAGGGTTGTTTTGTAAGTTGCTGATTATCAGAAGCAAAATAAAAAAAACAGTTTTTGGAATAATTTCCGACATTTTCCTAGGCGTTTAAGGCGGATTCCCCTGATAAAATTAGGTTTGCCAGAGTCCAAACCGGTGCGTTGTCTGCTCGACTCTTATGGCCAATCTTGAAAAATTCGTTTGAATTTTGGCGGACGGAATGCCTTCAGGATTTGTAGTTGGGAAGAAAAGATCCCCGAAGGGGAGAGCACGGCGATGATTCTTGAGGCGTTTCTTTTTTGAGAATTGGCCATCAGACGTCCGGCCGTGACAGCGGAGGTCGCTTGGTTTATTTTGGCCCGATGCAACCGACAACGCTGACCTTGGGACATTCGCCCGATCCGGACGACGCCTTCATGTTTTACGCGCTGGCCGCAGAGCGGATTCCGACACACGGCTTCCGTTTTCAGCATATTTTGCAGGACATCCAGACGTTGAACGAGCGCGCCACGCGCGGCGAACTGGATATCACCGCCGTCAGCCTCCACGCCTACGCCTACGTGAGCGGTCAATACGCCTTGCTGCCGAGCGGCGCGAGCATGGGGGATGGTTACGGTCCGATGCTCGTGGCCCAACAACCATTTTCCCGCGAGGAAATTTTGAATCGAAAAATCGCGGTGCCGGGAACCATGACCAGTGCGTTTCTGGCGCTGCAGCTCTGGCTCGGTAAATCCGCGAAGGAATTCAATTACATCGTGGTGCCATTTGACCGGATTTTTGCCGCCGTAAAGAGTGGCATGGCCGAGGTTGGCTTGATCATTCACGAAGGCCAGTTGACATATCGCAACGAAGGTCTTGTCGTGTGCGAGGATTTGGGAAAATGGTGGGGCGAACAAAATGAGGGTCTGCCGCTGCCGTTGGGCGGCAATGTCATCCACAAAAAATTTCCGCCGCCAGTCCGACGACAGATTTCCGGGATTTTGACCGCCAGTATCCGCTACAGCCTGGATCATCGCGCCGAGGCCGTGCAATACGCTTTGCAATTTGCTCGCGACATGGGCCGCGATCTGGCCGACCAGTTCGTCGGTATGTATGTGAATCACTGGACGCTGGATTACGGCGAGCGCGGACGCGAAAGCATCCGGCGGTTCCTGGGCCAGGCCTTCGAGCGCGGCCTGATTCCGCACCGGCCGGATCTGGAATTTGTGACGTGAAGTATCTCGTCACGGCGCACTCAGCCGGAAGAAACGCTGCGGTTCGTTGGCGACCGGCCAGTTCAACTGGAGCACGCCGTCGTGGTTTTCCGGCAGATTGGTTACCGGTTGCCAGGAATCCGGCAACGCCAGATTGGTGGTGGTGAAGACGAGATAATCCGCCGCCCACGAGGGCCAGAACAAGCTGAATTGGTCGCCTGACCCCGTTGCACTTAGTCCTGGCGGCGCCGGCGGAGTAACGGTCAAGGCGGTGGAATTGCCGCCGGTGCCGCACACGTTGACGGCTTGGACCCGGTAAAAATACCCAACGCCGCCCGCTGCCGTGGCGTCGCAATAGCTTGTGCTCGTCAGACCGGAGGCCAGCAATGAATAGGGCCCGGCCGCGTTTGTGGCGCGCAGCACGTTGTAAATCGTCGGGCTGGTGCCGGTAAATGCCGGGGACCATGTCAGGAGCACTCGACCGTTTTGCGCCGTGGCTGCCAGGCCGGTCGGCGCGGGCGCGAGGTCGCAGTTCACCGTCGCCGCCACTTCCGTTGAATCGGCGCTTTCGCCGGCGGCGTTCATGGCGGAGACGACGTAAAAGTAATTTCCTCCGCTCAGGTTCAAATCCATGAAAAGCGTTGCCGTCGTGCTGCCGACAATTTCGTAAGGGCCGCCGCTGACCGGGGCGCGTTTGATGTGGTAACTCGTGGCGCCGGCGACGGCGTTCCACGTCAGCGCCACTTCGCGGTTTCCCGGTGTCGCCGCCAAACCGGTCGGCGTGGGCGGACCAGCCAATGTTCCGGTTGCCGGACCGAAGAATTGAACTTCGGTTACGTCGCCATAGCTGCCGGGTGGCGCCAGGTAACGCAGGTAGCGAAACGGCGTCGAGTTGGTGATGACTTGCGCGGTGAACGTGCTCTCCGGCGGCGCCTGAGTGAGCGTCCAAAGATTAACCGCGTCGCTGAAGTCAGGCTGGTTGGCGCCTTGGAAGATGCCGCCGTTCATGCGGTAGGCGTAACCGGGCCTGGGGAAGAAACGGATGTTGGCGACGGGAACGGCGGCGCCGAGGTCCAAGCCCACCCAATTGCCGGTGTTTGTCGGTCCGTCAAAAAACGTTGTGAGGTCTCCGTCCACGGCGTTGGTGATGGTGTTGCCATCGTTATTCCAGGAACCACTGGTGCCGATGACCGTGCCGGTCAACTTGTTGTTGTGCGGGCCGGGGCTGTAAAACTCCAGTTCGGAAAGATTGCACCAGTTACCGGGCGCCGTCAGATAACGCAGGTAGCGGAACGCGGTGGTGTTGGTGGGAAAACACGCGCTGAAGCCATCCGGCGGGGTGTTTGTAATCGTGTAAAGCGGCACGGCGTCGCTGAAATCCGGCTGGTTGGCGCCTTGAAATGTGCCGCCGACCATGCGGGATTCGTAACCGGCGCGCGGCGCATAACGGATTTTGCAAATCGTTCGGGCGATGTTCGTGCCCAGGTCAATGCCCACCCAGGCGTTGGCGTTGGAAGGATCGAAAAAGGTGTTGAGATTTCCGTCCAGAGCCATTTCGCGGATGTTGCCGGAGTTTTGCCACGAACCGGTGCTGCCCATGCTGGTGCCCACCAGATAACTCATGCTGATCGGGGTGGCGCTCACGGAGGCGGAATCGGCGCTTTCGCCGCCGGCGTTCACCGCCGAGACCACGTAAAAATATGTCACGCCATTGGTCACGGCGGTGTCGGCGAAACTGGTGTTGGCGACGCTGGTAATGGTCGCGTAAGGACCGCCAACAGTGAGAGCGCGTTTGACGTTGTAGCTCGTTGTGCCGGCTGCGGGGTTCCAACTCAAAATCACCTGGCCGTCATCGCGTTGAGCCGTCAAGCCGGCGGGCGCGGCAGGAAGGGCTGGTGCGGTCGGCGTAACACTCACTTCCGTTGAATCAGCGCTTTCGCCGTAATTATTGACGGCGGAGACGACGTAGAAATAATTCACGCCGTTGGTCAGGCCGGTATCGTTGAACGCGATGGCCGTGGTGTGGGCTACGGTCGTGTAAGGACCGCCGCTGGCTGTGGCGCGTTTGACGTTGTAACCGTCGGCGCCAAAAACCCAATCCCAATGCAGCGTGGCGCTGGCGTTGCCGGCGGTCGCCGTCAGATGCGTCGGCGTGAGCGGCGGGCTGTTGGTGGCGTTGGCTTGCAGGTTTAACGTGGCCGAAATCAGTCCCGGCGAAGTCGCCGTCAGTGAAACGGCACCGGCGGAATAAGTGGCGCCCACCAACGCCATGCACCAGCCGTTAAAGGCGTGTCGTTGCGAGGCCTTGTCCGGCTCGTGACTGGCTGGATCGCCGTTGCCGACGCCGTCAATGTAAGCCGGGCCGGAGACGGCGAACGTGACCAGATTGCTCGCGGTAGGCACCACCCGGCCTTGCGCGTCCACGATGGATGCATAAACCACGGTCACGTCTTCGCCGTCGGCGAGGAGCGCGGTTCGGTCGGCAGTCAGCCTGATGGCAACCGGCGTGCCGGCGGTCACCACTTGGTCCGTGGCGACGACGTTTCCGTTGCTGTCGTAGCCTTCAGCCAGCAAGGTTCCGGGCGAGTAAGGCACCGACCAGGCGACGTGGCCGTAGGCGGGCATGGTTTGCCGGCCCTGACTGACGCCGTTCAAAAACAGCTCCACGCTGGCGGTATTGGCGTAGGCCCAGACAGTGACGGTCTGGTTGGTCTGCCAGTTCCAATGCGGGAAAATGTGCACCAGCGGCTTGTCACCCCACCACGCTTGGTAATAAAAATAATCATCTTTCGGCAGACCGCAGGAGTCCATCGCGCCGAATTTCGAGCTGATGCACGGCCAGCCGTAAGGCGACGGCTCGCCCTTGTAATCGAAGCCCGTCCAGACAAACGCGCCGGCGATGAATGGCCGCGTGGCCACCGGCTGCCAGGCGTTCTCGGTGGTGGTGTTGTAAGAGCTCACGTAAGTCACGCCATTGTTGGTGTATTCACCGCGGTCGGTGGTGGCCGAGGCCGTTTCGCTGGCAAACATCGGTTGCGACGGGAACTGCTGATGAAAGGCGTCGTATTGCCCGGAGTTATAGTTGAAGCCTTCGATGTCTGCGACCAAGGTGATGCCGACGTTGAACCACCCGCTGTTCATGGCGCAAGTCACCGGGCGCGTCGGGTCAAACTGCCGGACCCGCTGTTTCATCGCGTAAAAAATGTCCGCGCCGGCCTGCGTACCGGAAATCGCTTCCTCGTTGCACATGGACCACAGAATGATGCTGGGATGATTCCGGTCGCGCAGGATCATGTTGTTCAGCGGCGAGAGGTCCGCGTAAGTCGTCTGCGCCGTGGCGGACGAATAAGCGCCCGTAGCGTCGCCCAGATGCCGGTTTTCGTCCATCACCAACATGCCCAGCCGGTCGCAGGCGTCCAGCAACGCCGCCGTCGGCGGATTGTGTGCGCAGCGGTAGGCATTGGCGCCCATCTGCTTTAATTTCAGGATACGCCAGTAAAGCAGATTGTCCGGGATGGCGATACCCACGCCGGCGAAATCCTGGTGATTGCACGTGCCCTGGATTTCCACGCGCTGGCCGTTCAGGAAAAAGCCCTTGTTCGCATCGAAATAAATCGAGCGGATGCCGAACGGCGTGGTGACCTTATCCACGATTTGGTTGCTCTGTTGCAGGCTGGTTTGCAATTGATAAAGCTGCGGCGTCTCCAGCGACCATAATTTCGCGTCGGCCACCGGAATGGTTTGAACCACATTCGTGCTCGCGCCGGCGGGAACCGTGATTAGCGTTGTGGCCGCGCCGGCGGAATCTCCGTCCGGCCCGACCGCCTGCGAAACCAGCGTACAACTCTGAACCTGCGGCCCGGCGTTCGTGACCGTGGTGGTGAGGGTCAACGTCGCCGAGGCCTGGCCGTTCGCGTCCGGCACTTGAACTGCCGACGAGACGAACACCCCCCACGGCGCAACGTGCAGCGGATTGGCGACCGTCAACCAGACGTGGCGGTAGATGCCTGCGCCCTCGTACCACCAGCCTTCATCGCCGTGCGGGTCCACGTGAACGGCCAGCACATTGGTTTGCCCCGGCAAAATCCAGCGGCTCACGTCGTAACCAAACGGCGCGTAACCGCTATACCAGTAACCGAGGTAATGGCCGTTGAGCCAGACCATCGAATTGTGATACACGCCGTCGAAATCAATCCACGCGCTTTGGCCCTGGGCATTGGTCGGCACGGGAAAGGCGAGCCGATACCACGCGTTGGCCAGCGGCAGCGAGGCGTGGCTCGTTTCCGCCGTGTTCGTGAACGTCCCTTCGATCACGTAATCGTGCGGCAGATGAACTGTGCGCCAGGCGCTGTCGTCAAAGCCTGGGCTGGCCGGGCTGAAATCCTGAATGTCATCACCCGACTGCAACAGCACTGGATTCAAAATGCCGCCCGCGCCGCCGGCGTTTTGGAGGGCGACGGCCAGAATGTTCGGGCCGCTGCTCCAGGCATCGGTCGGAATCGGCAAATCAAACGCGCCGGCAAACTGACCGAGCGCGGCGCCGTTCAAATAAACGTTTGCTGTCACGTTGGAACCGGGATTCAAAAAATGCAAAATCAGCGGCCGCCCGCCCGTGGCAAAGTGGTCCAGCGCCGCGCGCAGCCAGAGCGCACCGGCATGGCCGCCAAACAAATCCTGCCCCGGCGCTGCCACCGACCAGCCGGAGGTGTCGAGATTGGTGGCGGTCATCGTTGCCCAATCGTTGGGCGCGTTGCTGTCGGCCTGCCAAATCCATTGCGTCACGGGAATTCCCGGCGGCGGCACCAGAGAGCCGGATTGAAGCAGCACCGGTTCCATCAAACCGCCCGAACCGCCGGCGCTTTTCACCGCCATCGCCAGGATGTTCGGCCCCGTGGCGGACCACGCGGCGTTGGGAATCGCCAGATCAAATGGCTGCGAGCCGCCAACGTGCTGACCGAGCAAAATGCCGTTGAGATAAATGGTGGCGGCGTCCGCCACGGAGAGAAAATGCAACGTGAGCGGACGATTCGTGGCCGCCAATCCATCGAGTGACGCGCGGAACCACGCCACGCCGGGCGTGCCATTGAAAACGTCCTGGCCAATGGCCGCCGGCTGCCAGCCGGAGGTGTCGAAATTCGTCGCCGTCATCGTTGCCCAATCGTTGGGCGCGTTGCTGTCGGCCTGCCAAATCCATTGCGTCACGGGAATTCCCGGCGGCTGGATTTGCGGCGCGGCCGACTGCAAGAGCACCGGCGCATAAATACCGCCCGGCCCGCCGGTGTTTTGCACCGCCACGGCCAGGACATTGGTGCCGCCAGCAATCCATGCCGGATTGAGCAGCGAGACTGTGAACGGTTGCCCCCATCCGAAATGCTGACCGATCAGCACGCCGTTTAAGTAAACCCAGGCATTGTCATCCACGTTCCCGAAATAAATCGCCGCCGGCCGATACGGCAGTTGCGAAGCGAGGAGGATGGTTCGGAACCACGCATAACCCACACGCCCGTTGAAGACGTCGGTGCCCACGGTCACGTTGGTCCAGGTGGCAGTGTCCAGCCCTGGCGCGGCCATGGTGACGGCGTCATTGGTGGCATTGTTGTCGGCAATCCAGACCCACTGCGTGAGCGGCAGCCCGGGCGGCGCCACTGCACTATTGCCGTCCACTTCGTTGAGGTGAAAGCGCCAATGGGCGTCCAGGCATTGCGTTTGCCGGGCAGTCGCAGACCGCTCTGTCATGCCGCCGAGCAGGGCAGACAGCAGGGCGATGCGGGCAACGACCCGCGCGGGATGAAGGCTTGCTGGCATAAATTATTGAGGCGCTGACTGCCGGGCGACCAGTTGCGGACGAAGCTGGATCAAACGACACATTAAAAAGGTTTGACGCCGTACGCTACACGGGCGGTGTCTCTTGCCTCGACCCGGGGGCAATCTATCGGTCCCCTTCGCTCCACCCGCGCCTGCCAACTTCATGGAGGGTTCAACTTTTTTAATTCCTGGAGCGCCTGGTTGGCGCCGGGATCGCCTTTGTTGGCTGCGGCAATGATTTGTTCGTTCAACGCCCGGAGTGTCTCATCAATGGCCTGGAGCTGCTGGGCGTTGGGATTTTCCCGCTGCATTTTGTAAAGCGCCGTTTCGGCAATGACGTATCCGTTGGTCTGCAGAGCGGCCATGGCTGTTTCCCATTCTGTTTTGAGGGGGTCGGCGGGAAAAAGCTGGGAATGGGCGGCGGCCACGGCGGATGGATTGGGCTTGCTGCAACCGGCGGCCAAAACAAGCAGGGCGGCGATTCGAAACACATCGAAGCCCCGCCGTCGAACGACAGACCTCCCATGAAACGCCCAACGGGCGCCTATGAGTTGTTGAAGATTGGAACTGGAAGAGGAGATGGATTTCATGGTTTGGTTAGCGGCCGGTGGTGGTTTTGGGGTTCCAGAACAGGAGATTTTTCCGGGGATTGGCCTGTTCGTTGTTAAAATCAATGAAACTCATGAATTGGGCGCTTCCGCTGACGGTCAGGACGTTGCCGCCTTTGACGTGCAAATGGCCCAGGCCTTCGCCCGTGCCCCGCCCGGCCAGGTTGTCGTAGCCGGGATAACTGCTGCCGTCGTTGTAGGCGTAGGTGGGGTTCAGGAGCTGATCCGGCTCCCACAGGATGATGCACAACGCATTCCAGATTTGGCTGACTTTGCACGTGCCGTATTGGTATTGATTGGGCGGATTGGCATAATAACAAGACGCGCCGTTCATGACATAGGTTGAAAGCGTTTCGTCCCGCAGCGCCCAAAGACCGGTGAGAGAGGGTTTGAGATCGTCGGGGCAGATGAACACTTTGCCGTTGGGTACATATTGCCAAAACACACCTTGTTTGAGATGCACCACCTGATTTTTATCCCAATTGGCAATGGCCAATGGCCCACCACTGGCCAGCGTGCTGGGTGCGGAAGCCGGATCACCGGCATAAATCCAACCGGCCGGGCAGGGCGGCGAGGAATCAGCGCCCCAATTCGGCCACGGCATGCTGTCCTGATTATCGCCGTTGTACATGTTTTGGGCCAGACCCAGTTGGTGCATGTTGTTTAAACATTGTGTGCGCCGGGCCTTCTCTTTGGCCGCCGCCAGGGCGGGCAACAACATTGCCGCCAGAACGGCGATAATGGCGATGACCACCAGCAATTCGATGAGTGTGAAGCCCATCGCCCCGGCCCGGCCTGATCGGATGGAATGCTCGGTGGGGGAGTGGACACCGGACTGTGGCCGCCGCGCCACCTCAAAAGACGTCCGCCCGACATCTTTTGAGGAGTGTCTTAACAGTTGGGTACCAAACTGTCGGGCAATCCGGAGCAGTCCGTGATGCTGATGATTTCGAGTCATAAAAACGTCCGCGCGCGATTTTGTTGCTGGTTCTCTTGGAAGCTAAAGAGATACTAGCCCCGTTTATTCTCCGCTGTCAATCGGTCGGCTGCATTTTTACCCTTTTGGGTAATTACCCTTTCGGGTAATTGACAAATCGAACAGTTTTTCATAAAATGTGGCTGTTGAAGTAAACGCCCCCCTCAAATTCTTATGAAAAAAGCGCGTTTTTTAATCCTTGTGGCCGGCTGTGTGCTGGCGATAAACGGCCTCGTCTTGGCGCAGACTTCTGCGACGTTAACGCTGCTTCAGGATTCCAGCGGTCTGCCGATCGCTCCGGTTCCCGGCCCGGATGATCAATATCAATTGGTGACCCCCGCCAGCGCCCAAAACCCGCCAGGATTGAACTATTACTTTGACAACAGCATACCACCCGGCCAGACCTTCACCACCGGAAGTAACACCAATGGTTACCTGTTAACCTCTCTGGCTGTTTTCGATGCTGACAACAGCGGACAACTGCCCACCGCAGGCCAGGCTTACTTGTTGCGCATTTATTCCGTTTCCGGCAGCAATGCCTTGCTCTATACCACCTATATTTCCTCAAACAACGTCACCGCTTACGATTTTTACTGGTTGCAATGGACCAACCTGGGCCTTCCCCTTCTGCC
>DASRCU010000075.1:0-14690 GCA_035652955.1 Verrucomicrobiia bacterium
TCGCGGCGCCATTCGTCGCGTAGAAAATGCCGGCCAAGGTGTTGGTGAACGTGCTCAAGTCCATGGTGCCGACCAAGTTCGTCACCACGCCGCCGCTGTTGTCAAAGCGCGCCACGCTGATGGTCTGGCCCGACGGTGAGATCGTCGTCCCGAGAATCACGCCTTGATTGATGAAATACGAAGCCGCGCCGTAGTCGGTTTGAATAATGCTGTAGCCGTTTACGCTGTTTAATTGGACAATGCCACCGGCCAGGTTCCAGATGCCGCCTTTGTAATTTGGGGTTCCGTCGTTATCAACGGCAATTTCACTCAGGCTGCCGTTGTTGCCGGCAAGATAGACCATGCCGGAATTGGTCAACGGCCCTTGCAGATAAAAGTAACCATTACCAGGAATATCCAGTTCACCGTTGGCCGCCACAGTCAACGACGCATCATTAGCTAGTTTCGTCGAGCCGGAGGTTACCGAAAACAACCCGCCGGCATCTACGACGACATTCCCGTGAAATGTGTCATAGGCGTAGTTGCCGTTTGCGCTGAACTGTCCGCCGCTGGAAATGGCCAGCGGGGCGACGAACCACGTGCCGTTGGTTGAGAGAATTTGCCCGCCATTTTGGACAAAAGCGCCAACGTGGAACGACGCGCCACTATCCACCAAAACGCCGCCGGCGGTCACGGTCAGGGGGTTGGCGTAAAGAATCTTGTTCGACATGACCAAGGTTTGAACCCCATTGCCGTTGCCGGCACCGAGCGTGAGGCTGTGAATGTCCCAAAAATTCGGGTCGGCTCCTTCATCCAGCACCACCGTGTATGTGCCCGGTGCGGTGATCTGCACGTCGTCGGGGCTGTCGAGGGCATTCAATTGGCCCGGCACTTCATGCAAATTACTGAAATTGTTTGTCCAATTGTTTGGATCACTCCAGTTGCCGCCAGCCGTATTGGTCCAGACATAGACGAGGGTGTTCGTCGGATCCGCCCGCAGAAAATCCAGGGAAAACACAAGAGCCGCGATAAAAACCAGTGGGGCTAATCTTTTCATAAGAATTTCTGAATTCCGGCTCATCTTTGCGAAAGCAGCCGGTGTTGTCAAAAAATTTCTTTTTAGATATGAATTGCCGCGCCGAAGGCCTGGCCGGCGGCTTCATGGACGGCTTCGCTCAAGGTGGGATGGGCGTGGATGCAGGCTTCGATTTCCTCGTGGGTGGCTTCCAGCGTGAGGGCCAGGCTCAATTCGGCGATCATCTCCGTGGCTTCGGCGCCGATGATGTGCGCGCCGAGAAGTTCGCCGTAAGGCTCGCCGAAAAGCAGTTTGACGAAGCCGTCCACTTCGCCCACGGCGCGAGCCTTGCCGCTGGCGCTGAACGGAAACTTGCCGACCCGGAATTTCAAGCCCTTTTCCCGTGCGGCGCGCTCGGTCAGCCCGACGCTGGCCACCTGCGGCTGGCAATAAGTGCAACTGGGAAAGATGTGGATGCGCTTGGGGACGTGATCGGTGAACATGCCTTCCACGGCTTGAATGGCTTCGTAACTGGCGACATGCGCCAGCAGCGGCGGGCCGATGATGTCGCCGGCGGCGAAGACACCCGGCACGCTGGTCTGGTAACGATCCGTCGTCTGGATGAAGCCGCGCGGGGTGAGTTCCAGCGACAGGCCGGCCGGCAGCAACGGCTGCACCCCGATGGCTACCAGGCAAATTTCCGCTTCCAGCGTCTCCGATTTTTTCCCTTCGACGGTAATTCTGACGCCGCTGGCGCCGGCTTCGGCTTTGACCACTTTGGTGCCGGTGAGGACGTGGATGCCTTGTTTGGCAAATGCCTTTTCGAGTGTTTGCGAGACCTCGGTGTCTTCGAGCGGCAGAATGTTCGGCATCATTTCCACCAGCGTGACCTTCGTGCCGAAGGCGTTGAAAAAGTAGGCAAATTCAACGCCGATGGCGCCGGCGCCGATGATGAGGATGTTTTGAGGTTGACGCTCCAGAATCATCGCTTCCCGGCTGCCGATGACGGTCTTGCCGTTGAACGGAAAACCGGGCAAAGGCCGCGACACCACGCCGGTGGCCAGCAGGATTTTGGCGGCTTCGAGTTTCTGCGTTTTGCCGTCGGCGCTTTTCACCGTGATTGTACCGGGCCCGGCGAGCGACGCTTCGCCGCGGATGTAATCCACCTTGTTTTTTTTGGACAAATACTCGACGCCGGCGGCGTTTTTATCGGCCACCTCGCGCGAGCGTTGGATGATTTTGTTCCAGTCGTAACGCAGGTTGTCGAAGCTGAAGCCGAACTCGCCGCCGCGCTGTTTGAGCAGATGAAACAGCTCGGCGTTGCGCAGGAGCGATTTGGTGGGGATGCAACCCCAGTTGAGGCAGGTGCCGCCGGCGCGTTCCTTCTCAACGCAGGCCACTTTTTTTCCGAGTTGCGCGGCGCGAATGGCCCCCACATAGCCGGCGGGGCCGCCGCCGATGACAATTAGATCGTAACTCATATTTATGACAGCAACAGTGCGGCCGGATTTTCCAGCAGGCGGCGCAGTTCGGCCAGAAAGGCCGCGCCGACGGCGCCGTCCACCACCCGATGGTCGGCGCTCAAGCCGATGGCCAGGCGATGGCCGGGCACGATCTGATCCTGCGCGTTGAGCACCGGCTTTTTCACGATGGCGCCGATGGAAAGAATGACGGCCTGCGGCGGATTGATGACCGCGGAAAAGCTTTCGATGCCGTAATTGCCGAGGTTGGACACGGTCAGCGTGCCGCCCTGGTATTCCTCCGGCTTGAGTTTTCGGGCGCGGGCGCGCGTCGCCAAATCCTTTACCGCCTCGCTGATTTCGCGGAGCGATTTCTTCTGCGCCTGGCGGATGACCGGCGTGACCAGGCCGTCGTCAATCGCCACGGCGACCGCCAGGTGGATGTCGGCGTATTCAATGATGGCGTCGCCGGCAAAGGCGGCGTTGACGCGCGGGATTTTCCCGGCGGCCATGACGGTGGCCTTGAGAATGAAATCGTTGAACGTGAGTTTGCCCTGACCGGTCTGCTCAAAATGATGGTTCAACTGCGTGCGCAGTCGCACCAGTTCGCCGGCGTCCACTTCCATGTTGAGGTAGAAGTGCGGAATCTGCGTTTTGCTGGCCAGCAGCCGCTCGGCAATGATTTTGCGCATGCCGGAGAGCGGAAGGCGCCGATCTCCCGGGCCGGCGGGAGCGGGCAAAATCGCCGCCGCCAGCGCAGTTGCCGGCGCTGTGGAAACCGACTCAACATCCCGGGCAATAATCCGTCCGCCAGGGCCGGAGCCGCGAATTGAAGTCAGATCCAGACCTTTTGCGCGCGCGATTTTCCGGGCCAGCGGGGAGGCTTTGACGCGACTTCCGGAAGTTGGCGCCGCGAAGTGCGGGAGGGCGGCGGGAGCCGGCGTTGCCTGCTGTGGGCCGGGAGTAGCGGAAGGGGCTTGGGCCGCGGGAGAAGTTTCGCCGTTTTTGGAAGGCGCGGTTTCTTGAGGCGCCAGCAACAGGGCCAGTTTTTGTCCGACCCGCGCCTTGCCGCCTTCGGGGACATAAATTTCCCGGAGGGTGCCGTCATCAAACGCTTCCAGTTCCATGACCGCCTTGTCGGTTTCGATTTCGGCGAGGATGTCGCCGGCGCTCACGGGGTCGCCGACGGCCTTGCGCCACTTGACGACGGTGCCTTCGGTCATCGTGTCGCTCAACTTGGGCATTTCGACGTAGGGCATGGCAGCGGTATCAGGCGAGGGTCAGGACTTTTTCCACGACGCGCTCCGGCGTGGGCAGTTGGATTTTTTCGAGCGGCGGGCTGTAAATGGCGGGCGCATCGAGCGTGCAAACGCGCAGCACCGGCGCGTCAAGATCGTCAAAGGCTTTTTCCTGGATGAGGGTGGCAATCTGTGAACTGACGGCGCAAAAAGGTTTGTTTTCGTCCACGAGCACGGCGCGGTGGGTTTTGCGCACGGATTGAAGAATCGCCTCCTCGTCCAACGGCCGGATGGAGCGGAGGTCAACCACCTCGGCCTTGATGTTGTGCTCCTTCGCCAAAATTTCGGCGGCTTTCAAACTGGTGATGACGGCGCGGCCGTGGGCGATGAGCGAGACGTCGGTGCCTTCGCGTTTGATGTCGGCCACGCCGAGCGGGATGAGATATTCCTCCTCCGGCACTTCCCAGGTTTGGCCGTAGAGAAGGGTGTTTTCCATCACGAACACGGGGTCGTTGTCGCGAATGGCGGTTTTCATCAGCCCCTTGGCGTCGTAGGCGGTGGCCGGGCAAACGACCTTGACGCCGGGGTTGTTGGCCAGGATGTTTTCGGGCGTGTGCGAGTGGGTGGCGCCGACGTTGGTGCCGCCGTTGGCCGGACCGCGAATGACCAGGGGCAGGTGAATTCGTCCGCCGGACATGTAACGGATGCAGCCGGCGTTGTTGACGATCTGATCGTAAGCCACAAAGGCGAAGCTCCAGAACATCAGTTCCACCACCGGTCGCAATCCGAGCATGGCGGCGCCGATGCCCAGGCCGACGAAGGCTGCCTCGCTGATGGGCGTGTCCAGGACCCGTTTGTCGCCGAAACGTTGCCAGAGGCCCTCGGTCACCTTGTAAGCGCCATTGTATTGCGCGACCTCCTCGCCGATGATGACGACATTTTCGTCTCGCGCGAGTTCCTCCGCCAATGCGTCGTTCAAGGCTTTCCGGTAGGTGATGACAGGCATGGAAGGGTGCGGTTAATCGTTGAAGAAATGTCTTCCGGTGCGCCCGGCGGCAGTTTGATGATCCACTTCATAATAAACATCGGCAAAAATATCGGCTTGGTCCGGCAACGGACTCTCCTGGGCGAACCGCACCGCCGCGGCGGCTTCGGCCGCCGCCGCCGCGTCCAATTCGGCGGCCTGTTCCTCGGTCAAAATGCCCTCCTCGAAAAGTCGCTTTTGCCAGAGTTGAATCGGGTCGTGCAGCTTGCGGTATTTCTCAATTTCTTCCGGGGAACGGTATTTCTTGGCGTTGGCATCGGCCACCGAATGGCCGTGGTAGCGGTAGGTGGCGATTTCCAGGACCGTGGGCCGCGAGGTTTCACGGGCGCGCTGAATGGCCGGCCAGGTGCGGGCGCGCACTTCGTAAATGTCCTCGCCGTTAAACCGGTCCCATTCAATGTTGTAAGCCTCGGCGCGCGCCGCCAGACAGTCCCGGTAGGCCGAAGAACGTTCCTGACTGGTGCCCATCGAATACTGGTTGTTTTCGATGATGTAAACCACCGGCAGGTTCCAGAGCGACGCCAGGTTGAGTGATTCGTGATAAGCGCCCTGATTGACGGCACCGTCCCCCAGATAGCACAGGCAGCAACCCTTCAGGCCCTTGTACTTCAGCGCAAAGGCCAGCCCCAGCCCCAGCGGCGTTTGACCGGCCACCACGCCGTGGCCGCCCCAGAAATTTTTTTCCGGCGCGAAAAAATGCATCGAGCCGCCCTTGCCCTTGGAACAGCCGGTGGCCTTGCCAAACAGTTCGGCCATGCACTCGTTCATCGTCATCCCCACGGCCAGCGCGTGACCGTGGGTGCGGTAGCCGGCAATGATGTGGTCCTGCTCGCCGCAGAGGGAAATGGTGCCCACGGCCACCGATTCCTGGCCGATGTAGAGATGCAGAAACCCCCCCATTTGGCCGCCCGTCTGATATTGCTTGAGGGCCGCCAGCTCGAACCGCCGGATGCGCACCATCTGGCGCAGGAGATCAATTTTTTTTTCCGGCGTCAGACGGCGATTGATTTCCGCGCCGGCAAACGTTTCCTTTTCGAGCAGCGTTTCCATGTCACCTTATCTTTTTGGTTTGAACCACCAATAATGCCACATCTCCGCCAACGCCGTCAACCAATGCCGAGGCTTTCGCCTCGACTCTCTCTAAAAGCCGGGCCGGTTCCGATGGAATCGGCGCCGCGCGCGGCACCACGCGCCAGAAGTGTTTGACCGTTTCCGGCCAGTGCCGGAGAATGTCTGCGGCGCGCGGAGAACCGGTTTTTTCCCCGTGCGCTTGAATCAACGCCTGCAGCCGCTGAACCTCGACCGGATCGGACAGTCGTTCCCAGGCGACCATCGCCCGATGGCAACGTGCGGGAAAATCATTTTGCGGATCGAACACGTAAGCCCGTCCGCCGCTCATCCCGGCGGCAAAGTTGCGGCCGGTCCGGCCCAGCACGACCACGATGCCGGCGGTCATGTATTCACAGCCGTGGTCGCCCACACCTTCCACCACCGCCACGCCACCACAGTTGCGCACGGCAAACCGCTCGCCCGCCAGGCCGGCGGCAAACAGCCGCCCGCCGGTTGCGCCATACATCACCGTGTTGCCCAACAGCACATTTTCGGACCAGATCAGTTTGCAGTCGTCCGCCGGGCGAAGGATGATTTCACCGCCGTTCATGCCCTTGCCGACGTAATCGTTCGCTTCGCCGAACAACCGCAGCCGCACGCCGTTGGCCAGAAACGCGCCGAAACTTTGTCCCGCGCTGCCGTGCAGCGTGATGTCAATCGTTCCATCCGGCAGGCCACGATCACCGAACAGTTGGGCGATTCGCCCCGATAAATGCGTTCCCAGACTGCGCTGCGTATTGTTGATGAAATAAGTCAATCTCACGGGGCGGCCCTCCAGCAGCGCGGGCCGGGCATCGGCAATGATTTTGTCGTCCCATGCGGCATCACCGAAGCGTTCGTTGCGGTTGCGCGGGTGACTGGGCGGTATCGTGTCGGTTGCCTCCACCTGATAAAGCAATCGGTCCAAATTGACGCTGGCGATTTTGCCGCGAATTTCCTCGGGAAAATCTTCGAGCGGTCGCCGCTCCAAAAGGTCCGTCCGCCCGATGACCTCGTTCAGCGTGCGGCAACCAAGCCGGGCGAGAATTTCACGGACCTCCTGCGCCACCCCGTTGAAGAAGGCGACGACATTCTCCGGCTTGCCGCGATATTTTTTCCGTAGTTCTTCGTCCTGGGTCGCCACGCCGACCGGACACCGGTTGGTGTGGCAGATGCGGAACATGGCGCACCCGGCGGCAATCAGCGCCGCCGTGCCGAAATTAAATTCCTGTGCGCCGAGGATCGCCGCCAGCACGATGTCGCGGCCGGTCTTGAGACCGCCGTCGGTCCGCAACGTTACCCGCGACCGCAGGCCATTCAACCTCAGTGTCTGGTGCGCCTCGGCAATGCCAAACTCGAACGGACAGCCCGCGTGTTTGATGGAGCTCAACGGCGAGGCGCCCGTGCCGCCGTCATGGCCGCTGATCAAAATAATGTCCGCCGCCGCTTTGGCCACGCCCGCGGCAATCGTGCCGACACCCGATTCGGCGACGAGCTTGACGCAGATCTTCGCGCGCGGATTGGCCTGCTTGAGGTCGTAAATCAACTGGGCCAGATCCTCGATGCTGTAAATGTCGTGATGCGGCGGCGGTGAAATCAACGTCACGCCCGGCACGCTGTGGCGCAATTTGGCAATCAGCGGCGATACCTTGTGCCCCGGTAACTGACCGCCCTCGCCCGGCTTGGAGCCTTGCGCCATTTTGATTTCCAGCTCCTGCGCGCTCGCCAGATATTCCGGCGTGACGCCGAACCGTCCGGAAGCCACCTGCTTGATGGCCGAGTTCGCGTTCTGGCCGTTGGGCCGGACTTTGTAACGCGCCGGATCTTCGCCACCTTCGCCGGAATTTGACTTGCCACCGATACTGTTCATGGCAATGGCCAGGCATTCGTGCGCTTCGGGCGACAGAGCGCCGAGGCTCATGCCGGCCGTAGTGAACCGCCGGCGAATTTTTTCAATCGGCTCGACTTCCTCCAACGGGATCGGCGTCGTGGTTTTGAACTTCAACAAATCGCGCGGCGCCACGGGCACACGGCGTTCGACGGTTTCGAGGTACTTGGCAAATTCCTCAAAACTGCCGGTTTTGGTGAACCGGTGTAGCGCCGTGACCACCTGTAGATTGGTGGCGTGAAATTCGCCCTGGCCGTTGCGGGCGACGCGAAAATTGCCGCCTTCCTCCAGCGCGGGCGCTTCCGGCGGCCCGTATGCCGCGCGGTGCCGGCGCAACGCGTCCTCGGCGATTTGCCGGAACGTCACGCCGCCGATGGCTGAAGTGGTGCCGTGAAAACAACGATCAATTACTTCCGACGACACGCCAATCGCCTCGAACACTTGCGCGCCGCGATAGCTGCTGATGGTCGAGATGCCCATCTTGGCCATGACTTTCATCAGGCCGTGCTCAATCGCGTTGCGGAAATTGGCCAGCGCCTGCGCAAAGGTCAATTCGCCCCATTCGCCGGCAGCCACCTTTTGACGAATCGTTTCGATGGTCAACCAGGGATGGACCGCCGAAGCGCCATAGCCAATCAGGCAGGCGAATTGATGAACGTCCCGCACCTCGCCTGATTCGCAAACGATGGATGCGCGCAGCCGCTTGCCCCGCCGCAGCAAATGATGATGCACCGCGCCCGCCGCCAGCAGCATCGGCACCGGAACTTTGGTTTCATCCGCCTGCCGGTCGCTCAAGACGAGAATGGTCTTGCCCGCATCCACGGCGCGTTCGGCCTGGGCGCAAATCGCCTGCAGCGCGGTCTCAAGTTGTTCCGCGCCTTGGTCGGCGTTGAAGTGGCAGTAAATGGTTTCGCTGCGGAACGCGGGGTCAGCGATGTTTCGCAACGCCTGCAGTTCATGATCACACAGGAACGGGCTGTCAAGCTCGACCAGTTTCGCGTGTGCCTCGCTTTCCGTCAGCCAGCTCCGGCGCCGGCCCAGCAGTGTGGTCAGCGACATGACAATTTTCTCGCGGATGCTGTCCATCGGCGGGTTGGTGACCTGCGCGAAGCGTTGTTTGAAATAATCGTAAAGCAACCGGGGCCGCTTTGAGAAAACCGCCAGCGGCGTGTCGTCACCCATCGAACCAATCGGCTCGTCGCCGTTCGTAACCATTGGCTTGAGCATTTCGCGCAGTTCCTCGGCGTCCCAACCGAACAAGATATGCCGGCGGGTCAAATCCGGAACATCCGCCTCACCGTTGGCCGGCAGCGCAAAATTCACCGCATGGCTGGACAACGGGAAAATCTGGCGGCGGCACCACTCGGCATACGGTTTGCGGCCGGCGACGCGCGCTTTGATGGTTTCGTCCAAAAGCAGCTTGCCTGTCTGCGTGTCAATGGCGATGATTTCGCCCGGGCCGAGCCGCCCTTTCACCGTTACGCGTTTCTCGTCCAACGGCAGCACGCCCGCTTCACTGGCCAGCACCATCAGGCCATCGTCATAAATTTTATAACGCGCGGGCCGCAGGCCATTGCGGTCCAGCGCGGCACCGATGTAACGGCCGTCGCTGAAAACCAGCGCCGCCGGCCCGTCCCACGGCTCATTGAGACACGCATGAAACCGGTAGAAACCCTTCAGCGCCGGAGGCAAATCGTCATTATTCTCCCAGGCCTCCGGCACCAGCATCATGACGCTGTGGAGAATGTCGCGTCCGCTCAACTGGAGCACTTCCAGCACGTTGTCCAGGTTCGCCGAGTCCGAACCGTCCGGCTGAAGGATCGGCTTGAGCAAATCAATCCGGTCGCCCCAAACCGGCGACGCCAGTTCCTGCTCGCGGGCGCGAGTCCAGATTTGATTGCCCGGCAGGGTGTTGATCTCGCCATTGTGGGCCAGCACGCGAAACGGATGCGCCAGTTGCCAATTGGGAAACGTGTTGGTTGAATAACGCTGATGGAAAATCGCCAACGCCGTTTCAAACAGCGGGTCCTGCAAATCGCGGTAGAACCTGCCAAGGTCCGGAGCGTTCAGCAGCCCTTTGTAAACAATCGTGCGTGACGAAAAGGACGGAATGTAGAATCCCGGAATTTTTTGGTCGCGGATGCGGTTCTCGGCAGTTTTGCGGGCCAGAAACAGGCGCCGCTCAAATTCCCCGTCGTCACAGCCCTCGGGGCGGCTGACCAGGATTTGTTCGATTTTCGGCAGCGTGTTGCCGGCCTTCTGGCCCAGCGCGCTCAAATTGATGGGCACCGGTCGCCAGCCGAGGAGGTTCAGGTCAAAAGTGGCGACGGCTTGTTCGATCCCCCGGCGGCAATCCTCCGCTTGCCGGCTGTCGTGGGGAAGAAACACCATGCCCACGGCCAGGTCCGAATCGCTCCGCAATGTTCCCCCGCACCGTTCCATTTCGCGCCGGAAAAACGGATGCGGCAGTTGCGCCAGCACGCCGCTCCCGTCGCCCGTGCTGGCGTCGGCGTCCAGCGCGCCGCGATGCGCGAGGTTGGCCAGCGCCTGAAGCGCGCAAGCCAGAATTCGATGCTCGCGCCGGCCATTAATGTTGGCCACGAAACCCACGCCGCAGGCGTCGTGCTCGAACTTCGGATCGTAGAGCGATGGTGTTGTAGCCGGTGGCATTTTCAAGGTGTCGAACCCGGCGCTTTGGCGGCTTCAGTCGCCGGTGGGGGTGACGCGGGATGATCGTTGCCGATGGCCTCGACGGGGCAACCTTCCATGGCTTCCCGCGCCAGGCGCAGCTCTTCCTCCGTTTCCGGTTGATGAAAGACAAAGCTGTTGCCGTTTTCATCATCACGTTTGAAGACCGTCGGCGCCGTTTCGCGGCACAGATCGCAGTCAATGCAATTGGAGTCCACGTACCAGGGTCCCGGCACGTTCGTGGGAAGGCGTTTTGTAACGTCTGCCATAATGGTCCTTTGTGTTATTCTTGAAAGCCTGGCGCTCGTCGTTGAGAGCCGGTCGCTTTCGATCATGACAAGTTCCCGCTGCCTGGCTGTTGCGTAAAATTCATTATTGTTTATATTTCGATGCGTTTTATGAATCAATTTCTGGCCACCGCGCCGTTTGACCTTTACGAACTGACTCTGTTCCAGCTCGTGGCGGAGACCGGCTCGTTCACGCGGGCGGCGGAGAAGGCGGGGCTGACACAGAGCGCGATCACCCGGCAGATTCGCGGCATGGAGGAGCGGCTGGGGGTGGCCTTGTTCGAGCGCACGACGCGGCGTGTCTGCCTGACGCCGGCCGGCCGGTTGTTGCGGGAGAAGTCCAAAACAATTTTGTCCGCCGTCAACGAACTGCTGGAGGACGTGCAACGGACGGTGGGTAAATTGCCGCCCACGCTGCGGGTCGGGGTGGCGCGCAGCATCGGGCTGGCCTACCTGCCCGGTTACTTCTTCGCCTTCCAGCGGCGGCATCCGGAAGTTCAGTTGCAGGTGACCCACCAGACCAGCCGCGAAATTCTCGCTTCGCTGGAAGCAGGTAATCTGGACGCGGGCCTGGTCTGTCCGCCACCGCGGTTGCCGCCGTCGCTCAAGGTCACGCACCGCTTTGCCGACGAATTCACGGCCATTGCCCCGCCGCAATTTCCCCTGGCCCCGGCGGTGACGGGCGTCACGATGAGGCAGTTGAAAAAAATTTTTGCCGGTCAACGCTGGCTGTTGATTGACCGGGAGGGCTTCACTGGTCGCCGGCTGAACCATTGGCTGCGGACGCAGGGCTGGCTCATCGAACCGGCGATGGAACTGGACAGCTTTGATGTGATTGTAAATCTGGTTTCGCTGGGTCTGGGCGTGAGCCTGGTGCCGCACCGCGTGCTGGCGCTGTATGGCAGCCGGCGGGTGGTGCGCCGGATCGCCATCCACCCGCGTTTCAGCCGCGAATTGGGCGTCGTCATCCGCCGTAATCGGGTGACGCCCGAACCTCTGCAATCGTTTGTGGCGTGCGTTTTGTTTTGACGACGGTTTCATGATTGGCCGCGGGGCGGCGGGGTGGATGACGTTCGTCCGGCACCCCCGACAAGGCGCGAAACAACATATTTTGCCTCTTTTGAAACAAAATTGACTTAGGTCAAACCGCCGCCAGGAAGAACGGCGTAAGCTTTGGGTGCCAAACGAAATGGGCAGCCGGCAATCCGGCCCCGTTCTCGCGCCAGTGACGCGAAAGGAAAATGAAAAACCAAAATGAGTATGAGCACCAAAACTACAAATCATTCCACCCACACCTGTTGCGGCGGCGCGGCGACGGCGCCGGCCTCCGCCGAAACCGTCAAAACCGCGCTGACCAACGCCCTGGTCAACGGCAACCTGGACGTGCGCGCCCTGCCGCCGGCCCAGCGGCATTCGTTGATTTTTGAGACGTATCATCGCCTGGGCCAGGGCGAGTCGTTCGTGCTGGTGAACGACCACGATCCCAAGCCGCTTTACTATCAGTTTGCCGCCGAACACGAAGGCCAGTTCACCTGGACCTACGAAGAGCAAGGCCCGGAAGTGTGGCGCGTGCGCATCGGCAAGCCGAAGGGCAAAAAGGCCGCGAAGCACTGAATGAAATCCTGCTGGATGAAATCTTACGAGTCATTCCTCCCGCGACGGTTTGCCGCCAGCCGCGATTCCGGTGAGCAGAGCCGGACGATGCGGCGCGCGGAAACATTGGATTTGCCCGGCGCCAATTTGCCGGCCGGGAAGATGCCGGGCCATTGGCTGCTGGCGCGGCTGGGCAAACGCGTTTTGCGTCCGGGAGGATTGGATCTGACGCGGCGGATGTTGGAAGCGCTGGCGATTCAACCCTCCGACGCGGTGGTGGAATTCGCGCCCGGTCTGGGCGTGACGGCGCGGATGACACTGCGTCTGCATCCGGCATCCTACACCGCGGTGGAGGACGACGAAGCGGCGGCCAATCGTGTGCGCCGTTTCCTGGATGGCATTCACCAGCAATGCCTGGTGGGCAATGCGGCGGAGACGCCATTACCCGACCGGTTCGCCACGGTGGTTTACGGCGAAGCGATGCTGACCATGCAAGGAACCGAGCAGAAACGCCGCATCGTGCGCGAAGCCGCCCGGCTGCTGAAGCCGGGCGGCCGTTACGGCATTCACGAATTGTGCCTGGTGCCGGATGATCTGGACGGCCAAATTAAACACGAAATTGAGCAGGCGCTTTCCCGAACGATTCATGTCGGCGCGCGACCGCTCACCGCCAGCGAATGGCGCGCGATTCTGGAAACCGAAGGCTTCAACGTGCAAGCCGAAATCCAACGCCCCATGCGGCTGCTGGAGCCGGATCGCTTGATTCAGGACGAAGGTTTCCGGGGCGCGTTGCGTTTCCTCAAAAATCTGATTCGGGATGGAGAGGCTCGCCGGCGCGTCCTGGCCATGCGCCGGATTTTCGTGAAATACCGTTCGCACATGGCGGCCATCATGCTGGTCGGAGTCAAAACAGGAGATTCACATGGAGACGCAAAGCATCAACCAGCAGTACACTGAAGACCATCAGCGCCTGGATGATTTATTCCACGAGTTCCGGGAACTGAAAACCACCGACCGCCGGACAGGCGAGAAATTGTTTCACGAATTCAAAGCCGGCCTGGAACGGCACATCGTCTGGGAAGAGGAAATCCTGTTTCCGGCATTCGAGGAAAAATTCCCTCATTTTCAGAATGGCCCGACGGCGGTCATGCGCCTGGAACACCAGGAAATCCGGCGGCATCTGGAGGCCATCGCCGACAAGCTGGGTCGGGAGGATTTCGACACTGAGGAGGACGAGTGCAAGTTGGACGCCGTGTTGTGCGCGCACAATCAGAAGGAAGAGGGCATTCTCTATCCGCTGATGGACCACGTATTCAGCGAGCAGGAACGAAACGAGATGTTTTTGAAGATGAACGACAAACCGTGAACGCCCGCGCCGCGGTCTTCCGCGTGCTGTCGCGCGTTCCACCACCGCAGGAGAAACGATGAACGTTGCTGTGTACGACACTTACGTGACAAAAAAGGACGGCCGGACGATGCACTTTGACATCCTCGTGCCCGAGCAGGAATTGCCGGAGCGCGTGTTCGCTTTCGGCCGCGAATATCTGAAAAGCGTCGGGCAAGAAGGCCAGCCGCTGGCGGCCCGGGAATGTCAGTTCTGCCACGTCGAGCGCGCCTCGGCCGGGATTGAGCAGGCCATCCGCCAGCGCGGCTATTTCATTCAGGAAATGGAAGGTTGCCGTTGAAAGGGGCTTGTCCTCCCGCAACTTGTTCCACGCGCTTTTGAAATGTTGCAGACCTTGACTTTGGCGCCGCAAGAACCGCGCGCGCGACAGATGATCAAATTACTCCTGCCTCGCGAGCACGGCAGTTGGTCGCTGGCGCTGGAACCGCTGGTGCTGGGTTTGCTGGCCGCGCCTTCCGCGCTCGGTGTGGCGCTGGCGGCGGCGGCGCTGGCCGGATTTTTTCTGCGGCGTCCGCTGAAAATTGTCCTCAATCGCCAGGCTGATGCCCGGCGTCCCCTCGCCGGGACGATGGCCCTGATTTTGGGGTTGTTCGCTTTGGGGGCGCTGGCGGCGGTGGTGCGGGAGGGGGAGATGGTCCGCCTTTGGCCTTTGGCGCCGGCGGCATTGGCGGCGCTGGCATTTGTCTGGTTTGATTCACGCAACGAAGCGCGGGAAGGCGCCGCCGAACTGGCGGGCGTGGTGGCTTTTGGCGTTTTGCCGGCGGCCTGCGCTGCCCTGGCGGGCTGGGGCGCGGCGGCCTCGGCGGCGCTGGCGGCGGTCATGCTCGCGCGTTCGGTGCCCACGGTGCTGGTCTTGCGCGTTTATATGCGCCGCCGAAAGGGCTGTCGGACGTCGCCGGTTTCGGCCTTTTTCGCCACGGGTGCGGCGGTGGTGTTGACGGGCGGGCTGGTCTGGCTTCGTCTGGCGCCGTGGCCGGCGGCGATGTTCACTGTCCTGCTGGCG
>DASRCU010000076.1:0-1059 GCA_035652955.1 Verrucomicrobiia bacterium
GGTCCGATCTACAAACCATAGTATCAGCGCTACGGCAGAAAAGCAACCGGCAAGAATGCATGCGGAATGACCAGCAAAGTCATACTCGGTTCCAAAAAAACCCAGCGCGGCGCAGACAAGGGCGAGCAGGAGAAAAGTGATGACCCAGTTGATCATGGCGGAGAAAGCAACTGTTCACCGCTACTTCCATGCCAGTCCGGCGGCCGGCAAAATTAATCTTTCCCCCGCAAGGGGTTGGATCAAACTCAAAAAAACTTAACAATGCCATTTCCATGCATTTTGCCGCGCAAAATTTTTCCTTTCTGGGCAATTTGCATACCGCGGCATACGGTCTACAACCCATCCGTCCGGCAGCGCAACTTTCGCGCGACATTTTGCGTCAAACGAGTCACAACCAGATGTATTCTGCATGGACATTTCTGATTCGACCGAGCTGGCCGATCTCGTCCGCCGCGCCCAGCAGGGCCACGACGTCGCCCAGCGCGCGCTCCTTGTCCGTTATCAGCAGCGCGTCGCCGGCTTTGTCTATGCCATCACCGGCCAGAGCAGCTCCGTGGAGGACCTCGCCCAGGTTATTTTCATCAAGATGTTCCGCGCCCTCGACCGTCTCGACGACGTCGAGCATTTCGAGGCCTGGCTTTTCCGCCTCGCCCGCAACAGCTGCATTGATCACCTTCGCCGCGAAAAATGGCGGCGCTTTTTCACCCCGATTGAAACCGAACACGAAACCATTCCCGAAACCGACGCGACGGTTGACGCCGCCGAACTCGACGCCCTGCATCACGCCCTGCAACAATTGAAACCGAAGGACCGCGCCCTGCTCGCCCTCGCCCAGGAAGGACGCAGCCAGGTCGAAATGGCCGCCATTACCCGCACCACCGTCGCCGCCGTCAAAGCCCGCCTTCACCGCGCCCGCGAACAACTTCGCAAGATCTATGAACCTGACTCCTGACACTTCCAAGGCCTGGCACGCGCTCTATCGCCGCGCCGCCGCGCAGCTCCCGCCGGATTTTGCGGACTGCGTGCTGCGTGCGCTCCATGCGCCCGCCAACGCCGTGC
>DASRCU010000077.1:0-1090 GCA_035652955.1 Verrucomicrobiia bacterium
ACCAGCACGATGAAAAACAACAGATAAAACATCACGTTTTTTTCTACAACCAGCGCCCCCAGAATCGCCGAATTTTCCTGCATCCAGGTGGTGATCTTGTAACGGGGACCCAACATCCGCTGCAGCGCCGCCTGGGCTTGCGGCGCCTGATACGGATTATGCAGCATCACCAGCAACCCGTGAACGCCGTCGCCCAGGTTGTAGAGATCCTGCGCATTCTCCAGCGAGGTCAGAATGACGTTCGCATCGTAATCAAAATAACCCACATCAAAAATACCCGTCACCGTGTAATCATCCGGCAACACCGCTTCCTGATCCGATTGGCCCTGATGTTCCCTCATCCGTTTCAGATCGGCGGGTGAATAAATGGCAATCCGGTCGCCCACGGCCAGTTTCATGCTTTGCGCAAAATCGCTGCCGACAATCACGCTGCGCCCGCTTAAATTGAAGGCGCCATCAATGATGCTCTGGGGCAGGACGCTCACGGCGCCTTCGGTTTGCGGGTCCACGCCCCGCACCCAGGGCGCCGCCGTCAGCGCGTCTTCCGTGTTGGTGTTGCCCGGCTCCGTTTCCACCAGCACTTGGCCCAGAACAAAGGGCGCCACCCCGCGCACATAACGGTTCGTCGCCACCCGGTGCAAAACGGATTCGTAATCGTCCATCGTTCCCGTTGCGCCGGATGGGTCCAGTTCAAAAATTTTCAGGTGCGCATTGAAGCCAAGAATTTTTCCGCGCAGGTCCCGGTCGAACCCGCTCATCACGCCCAGAACGACAATAAGCACCGCCACGCCCAGGGCCACGCCCACGATGGAAATGAGCGTGATGATGGAAACAAACGTCCGTTTGGGGCGCAGATACCGCAGCGCCAGCAACAGTTCAAACGGCAATTTTGACATGGAGGAATTGTAAAAGCTCCGGCTCCGCACGTGAAGCGCCAAACGCCGCCACGCGCCGCTTGCCTCACAGCTCGTTTCCCATCACCCTATGCGCCTGTGCAGGATTTGCTCAGGAAAATTGAAACCGCCGCCGCCGCATGCCTGACCTGGCCGCCGGGCGCCGCCGCGGCGGAGAAACTTGCCTCGTGCAAGGG
>DASRCU010000078.1:0-1443 GCA_035652955.1 Verrucomicrobiia bacterium
GGCACCGCCGTCAGCAACGGCCTGTTCACCGCCACGCTGGATTTCGGGCCGGGCATCTTCACCGGCAGCAATTACTGGCTGGAAGTGGACGTGCGCACCAACGGCGCCGGCAGCTACACCGCCCTCAGTCCGTTGCAGGCGATTACGCCCACCCCGTATGCCCTTTACGCGCCGGCGGCCGGCAGCGCCAACGCGGTGCTGGCTCAGAACATTACCGGGGCCATCTCCTTGGCGCAATTGCCGGTGGGGGTGCTGACCAATGGAGCCGCGGGGGTGAACCTTTCGGGCACCTTCAGCGGCAACGGGGCGGGGGTGACGAATTTAAACGCCTCACAAATCACCAGCGGCACCTTAAACGCGGCGCAATTACCGGCCAATGTGGCCACGCTCAACGCCAACCAAACCTTCAGTGGAGCCAATGTCTTCAGCCGGTCGTTGAGCGTGACCAATACGGCTCCCGCTCAAGGCGTCAGCCTTTATCAGAACGGCCTGGCCTCCGGCTTTGCCATTCGGAGCACCAATGGCCAGCCCCTTGCCGAGCTGGGGGTGGCTTGGTATCCCGGCGAGTACAGCGCTGATGCCCAGCCGGGCGACGTGGTCCTGCGCGCCTCTCAAGGGGGCAGACAACAGTTGATTCTGCAAACCGGCAGCGGCGGGGCGGCCATCATCATTGAGGAGACCACGAACAACCTGTCCAACATCATCGGCGGCACTTACAGCGCAGCGCTGGCTGGCGCGTCCGGCGCAACCATCGGCGGCGGTTATGCAAATTCCGTGGCGAACAATTCGTCCTTCTGCACCGTGGGCGGGGGCGCAGACAACATCGTCAGCAACTTTGCGGCAACGGTCAGCGGCGGTTATGCCAACCAGGCCACCGGTGCTGGCTCAATGGTGCCGGGCGGTGGAAACAACATAGCGTCCGGCCAGAACGCGTTTGCCGCCGGTACCCATGCGTTTGCCACAAATAACGGCGTGTTTGTCTGGGCGGATTCGCAGAGCACGACTAATTTCAACTCCACCGGCCCGAATCAATTCCTGATCCGCGCCGCAGGCGGTGTGGGCATCAATACCAACGCGCCCAGCGGCACACTCACCATTAACACCGGCGTGGGTGCGCTAACCTTTCGCAATGACAACGGGATCGCGCCGGGGTTGGTGTCCGACGCCGGTTACTTGCGTTTCCGCAACCGCCTGGAAGTCTGGCCCAACGACGACGCCACCGTCTCCGGCTACGTGGATGTGCGCAACACCAGCGGCAACCCCACCATTTCCCTCGATGGCCAGAGCGGCACGATCACCTGCATGACCCTCAATCAAACCAGCGATCGGAACGCCAAGGAAAACTTCGCGCCGGTGAACGTTCAGACTGTGCTGGCCAAGGTTTGTTCACTGCCGTTGGCCGAATGGAATTACAAAACTGATCCCGTGGACGAGAAGCATCTT
>DASRCU010000079.1:0-17085 GCA_035652955.1 Verrucomicrobiia bacterium
TCAACGGTTTCCCGTTCTCCTCCCGATTTGCGTTTTCTGGGCCGCATCGGTCACGGCGCAGGCCGACGATTTCCTGGAGGCAGGATTCGAATCGCCGCCGGCTTCGGCCCGGCCGCAAACGTGGTGGCATTGGATGAACGGCAACATCACCAAAGTCGGCATCGCCGCCGATCTCAAAGCGATGAAACAGATCGGCCTGGGCGGCGCGACCATCGTGAATGTGGATTGCGGCATCCCGCGCGGCCCGGTGGAATTCATGAGCCCGGAATGGCAGGACGACTTCAAGTTCGCCGTGCAGGAGGCCAACCGACTCGGCCTGAAACTGTGCGTGGAAAATTGCGCCGGCTGGTCCAGCAGCGGCGGTCCCTGGAACACCGTCACCAACGCCATGCAGCGGGTTACCACCAGTGAAGTGCGCCTGACCGGCCCGACAAATTTTGACGGCGTGCTGCCCCAACCACCCACCAAGCTCGGTTTTTATCGCGACATCGCCGTGCTCGCCTTTCCGGCGACGGACAACAGCCCCGTCATCACCAATCTGGATGCCAAAGACGGCTTAAACGGCCGGGCCGTCTTGTCCGCGGCCAATGCCAGTTCGTCCCCTGCCGGCGCGGTTTCGCAACGGGACATTGTGGATCTCAGCTCCAAATTGACCCGGGCCGGACGATTGAACTGGCATGTCCCCGCCGGCAATTGGGTCATCTTGCGCATCGGTTACACCCCCACCGGCGTGAACAATCATCCTGCCGCGTGGGGCGGTTTGGGACTGGAATGTGACAAATTGAGCAAGACCGCTCTCGACCAACACTGGGACGGCTTCATGCAGAAAGTTCTCGATGACGTCGGGCCGCTGGCCGGTCGGACTCTCGATGCTTCGCTGATTGACAGCTACGAAGTCGGTGGCCAGAACTGGACGAAAGATTTCCGCGCGGAGTTCCGGAAACGGCGCGGCTACGATCCGGAGAAGTTCCTGCCCGTGTTTGCCGGCCAGGTCGTGGACAGCCCGGCGGTGACGGAACGTTTCCTTTGGGACGTGCGCCGGACCATCGCCGATTTGTTCGCAGAAAATTATTACGGCCACTTTGCCCAACTTTGCCACCGGCATGGACTCACGGCAGCCGTTGAGCCTTACACCGGACCGTTTGAATCCTTGCAGTGCGGCCGGGCAGCCGACCTCGTCATGGGCGAATTTTGGAGCGGCAGCCAGGGCCATCCCTCAGTGAAACTTGCTGCGTCGGTCGCGCACATCTACGGCAAGCAGATTGTCGGGGCGGAATCATTCACCGCCGCTCCCGGTCCGCAAACCGGCCGCTGGCTGGAAACGCCTTACAAACTCAAGGCCCTGGGGGACCTGGAATTTTGCGCCGGCTTGAATCGCTACATTTTCCACCGTTACGCGATGCAGCCCTGGACGAACCGCTGGCCGGGCATGACGATGGGCCAGTGGGGATTTCATTTCGAGCGCACCGAAACCTGGTGGAACCAGGGCAAGGCCTGGATTGACTACATTTCGCGCTGCCAGTTCCTGCTGCAACAAGGACGTTACGTGGCCGACGCGGCGTATTTCGACGGCCAGAGCGCACCGGTCGAAATGCGCGCCGGCCATCCGCCGCTGCCGCCCGGCTACGAGTGGGACGCCATTGACGCCGACGTGTTGATGCATCACGCGACGGTGAAAAATCACCGGCTTCATTTGGACAGCGGCGCCAGCTACGCCGTGCTGATTTTGCCCCCCGACGACCCGAACATGACGCCTCCCCTGCTCCGCCGCATCCGCGAATTTGTCCGCGACGGTTTGACGGTCGTCGGCCCGCCCCCGCAACATTCGCCAAGTCTCCAGGATTATCCGCGCTGCGACCGGCAGGTGAAGTCGCTGGCAGAAAAACTTTGGGGCAACTGTGATGGAACAAATGTCACCGAACACGCCTACGGCAAAGGGCGCGTCGTTTGGGGCCGGTCGCTCACCAACGTTTTGGCTGAATTGGACCTGCCGCCGGATTTCGAATTTCAGGGCAATCCCCATTCAAAAATTGTGTATTGCCACCGGCAGACGGCGGAAACGGACATTTATTTTGTCTCCAACCAGCGCCATGAATTCGATGCCGTCGAGTGCAGCTTTCGCATCACCGGCAAACAGCCGGAATTGTGGAACCCCGAAACGGGCCGCATTGAGCCGGCGCCCGTCTGGCGCGAGGAAAACGGGCGCACCGTGGTGCCGCTTTCCTTCGGACCGGCCGATTCCATTTTCGTGGTGTTTCGTCAACCGGCCGGCAGCGCTGCGCATTTCGTGGCCATGACCAGCGTGGCCTGGGCGACACCCGCCGCGGCAGCCCACACGCCCAGGCTTGAGATTCAAAGCGCCCGTTACGAAACCCGCGACGGCGCCAAAGGCGCCGACGTCACCACACGTGTCGCGTCTCTGGTGGAAAACGGCGCGCTGGATATCGCCGTGAACAACGACACGCTGGGCGGTGACCCCTTTCCCAAAGAGCCGAAACAACTGCGCGTCAAATATGTTCTTGACGACCAGCGGGGCGAAAAGGTTGTTCCCGAAAATCAAACGCTCATCCTGGGGAATCCCAATCGAATGGGGAGCGCGCCGGCATTCGAGATTGCCGCCGATAAAAACGGTCGCGTTTTTGTCCAGGCCCTTAAACCCGGAGTGATGTATTTGCTGGACACAGCCGGAACCGAGTCGAAGATCGAAGTCCCGGCACTGCCCGCGCCGACAGAAATTTCCGGTCCATGGCAATTGGACTTTCCGCCGAACTGGGGTGCGCCGCCCGGCATCACTCTCGACAGGCTCATCTCCTGGTCCGACGACACTAACCCCGGCGTGAAGTATTTCTCGGGCACGGCCACTTACCGGAAGGAGATTGAAATTCCCGCCGCCGATTTTCGTCCCGGCCGCGAAATCTGGCTTGATCTGGGTGACGTGGAAAATTTCGCCGAAGTGTCCCTCAACGGCCAATCGTTTGGCGTGTTGTGGAAACCGCCGTTCCGCCTGAACATCACCCGGGCGGCGCGGCCCGGCAAAAATTCATTGCAAATCAAAGTGACCAATCTGTGGCCCAACCGCCTCATTGGCGACGAGCAATTGCCCGCCGATTGCCAGTGGAACGGCAAGGCGCTGGCCGCCTGGCCGCAATGGCTGCTGGAAGGCAAACCCAGTCCCACGGGCCGATTCACTTTCACCACCTGGCATCATTGGACCAAGGATGATCCGTTGTTGGAATCGGGTCTGCTGGGGCCGGTGCGATTGGAAGTGGCCGGGAAAATTCCGGTTCGCCCCGAATGAAACGGCCTTTTATCACGCTCACTCCGCCGGGGTGGACCACCTGGTTCGGCATCGGCGCCGCGCTGGTTTGTTCCCTTGCCGTTCGCGGAAGCGAAACGCCCAAAACGACAGAGGATTCCGCCGCCATTGACGCCGTCACGCTGGCGCGCTGGTCGGCACCGTACCGCCATTGGTATTATTGGCCCACGCATGTCATTCCCTCCCGGCCGCCGCTGCCGGGAGCCACAAACATTCTGGGCACGGACATTCCGACGGTTTTCCAAATTCCCGGCGACGCCAAATGGTACATGAGCTTCGTCGCCTTCGACGGACGCGGCTATCAATCTTACATCGCCGAAAGCACAAATCTGGTTGACTGGGGCCATTACCGGCTCGCCTTCGGCTACGGACCGGCGAACGCCTTTGACCACGGCGGCCGCACGCTGGGCGGATTTTTGTTTGAAAACTACGATGTGAAAGGCTCGCGCGTTTTGAAACGGCGCGATGGGAAATTCTGGTCGCTTTACGGCGCCTACGCTCAACAAGGCGGCTACGAGCAACAGCCCGACGGCGAGGGACTGGCCGTGAGCGACCACGGCCTGCACTGGCAACCTGCGCTCAACACGCCCGTGATCTCAATCCATGATTCCGACTGTGGCGAATGGGAGAGCGACCGCATTTATCAGCCGTGGCTGCTGGAATGGCGCGGCAGATTTTTCGATTTTTACAACGCCGCGCACGCCCACCATGAGCAGAGCGGCGTCGCCTTTTCGACGGATTTGACGAACTGGATTCGTTATCCGGCCAATCCCGTTCTGCGGAACCGGCCCGGCGGTTACGACGCGGCGTTTGCCTCTGACCCCAAGGTGTATCGCGATGGCGATCACTGGACGATGTTTTATTTCGGAGTGGGGCACGGCACGGCGAGCATCATGATCGCCTTCTCTCGCGACCTGATGCATTGGACTTCCGACCCCCTTCCGCTCTACAAAGGTGGCGGTAACCCCAGCGGATTGGACAAGCAGTATGCCCACAAAACGTCGCTGGTCTACAATCCTGGAAACGACACCTTTTACCTCTTCTATTGCGCCGTGCCCGGTGGAACAGGCACGGTCACCGGAGGGCGGGGCATCGGTTTGATTACCAGCCGGCCCTTGAAGTGAGAGTCGCTGCCGGAACAATTTTCAGCAAGCAAGAACGCCGGGAGGAAGGCTGTGCTTGTCGTCGCCGTGCCGCCGGCAGAATCAATTTTCCCTTCGTCCGCCCATTTTATCCACAGCAACGGCGCCCAGAATGACCAATCCTTTCACGACTTGCTGCCAGAAGGGGGAGACGTCGAGCAGGAAAAGGCCATCGTTCAACACGCCGATGATGAGACAGCCGAGAACGGTGCCTGAAATCGAGCCGCGGCCGCCGCTCAACGACGTCCCGCCGATGACCACTGCCGCGATGGAATCGAGTTCATAGCCAAGACCAGCCTTCGGGTCGGCGGCGTCCAGCCGCGCCGTCAGAATCAATCCGCCCACCGCCGCCAGTCCGCCGCCCAGCACATAAACCCGGATTTTGACACGGTCCACACCGATACCGGAAAACGCCGCTGCCTTTTCGCCGCCGCCGACCGCGTAAATGTAACGGCCCAGCGTTGTGCGTCGCGAAATCCCCCAAAATATCCCCGCCAGCACCGCGGAAATCCACACCGGCATGGGTACGCCGAGCCAGGCGCCCGCACCGATGAAGCCAAATTGCGGGCCGAGGTCGGTGATGGGAAACCCGCCAGTCCAGAGCATGGTCAACCCGCGGGCGACGCTCA
The DNA here is from genome assembly GCA_035652955.1 of Verrucomicrobiia bacterium. Taxonomy (GTDB): domain Bacteria; phylum Verrucomicrobiota; class Verrucomicrobiia; order Limisphaerales; family UBA11358; genus UBA11358. The sequence continues at coordinate 5,088 of DASRCU010000079.1, forward strand.
ACACGCCGAGCGTGGCCACGAAGGGCGGCAGGCGGAATCGGGTGATGACCCAGCCGTTGAACCAGCCGAAGGCCAGACCGGAAGCAATCCCTGCGAGCAGGGCGCCGAACGGTGTGAATTGCAACGCAACTCCCAACATTTTCAGCACCAGCCCGTTTTTCAAAAGCCCCGCTGCAAATGCCCCCGCAAAAGCAAGCGTTGCGCCGACGGATAAATCAATGCCGCCGGTCAAAATCACCAGCGTCATGCCGATGGACAGGCAGAGATTGACCGAAATTTGCAGCAGGATGTTCCGCCCGTTGGCCAGCGTGAGAAACTTGTCCGACAACACGCTCCAGGTGGCGATCATCACCCCCAGCGCGATCAGCGGCTGAAGTTTCTTGAAAAGCTCTCCGGCACGCGCGTTCATTGGACCGTGGCCTGGATGGGAATCACCTGCAGCGGATGCAGGTCGGTGGATTCATCGTCCACCTCCGCGCAGCCGGCAAAGGAAACCGTCTGCCCAATTTTTGCAGTCCGCAATTCCGGCAATACGCCTGTCTCGGCCAGGTGATTGAGCGCCGCCGCAAGGTCGTTGAAGTCCTGTGAATTCGGATAATCGCCGGCGTTCAACAAACCGCTGCCGTCGCGAAGCGCATTGCCAAACAGCAAGCCGGTTTCCAGAACAATCTCGGCGCGGGTGGAGTTTGGGCGGACGGCCAGGCCGATCTGGTCGTCCGAGACGGAAACCACCCTGCCCACGCCGCGCAAAAAATAAAAATAGCTGTCGCTCAAGCCCGGAGAGTGGCCGTAGTTCGTCCTGGCGCTGGCCGGGTTTTCTTCAATCGCCGCCAACAAAACATCCGCGCTCACGGTTTTCCTGGCCGCAGGCAGCAATTTCTCCGCCCAGAATTTCTGCGCGATTGCCGCCGCAGGAAATGTCTGCGCCTGTTTCTCCGCCACAAGGGTTTTCAGCGGCACCACATGAAACAGCGGAAACATCCGGCAAAAAACGGCCGCTGCCGCGCCGAGCAGGATCCAACCGGCAGCGCGGCGGGATTTATTTTTTGCCGTAGTCGCCATATTTCGAGACATTGGCTTTCGTCACCAGTTCGACGGCCACAGGAACCTTTTGCGGAAAATCACGCCGGCCTTTGAGATATGCCACGGCGTATTCGGCCGCGGTGCGCGCCATGACTTTCGGAAACTGCATTCCGGTGGCAACGATTTTTCCCTCGGCAATGAGTTTCAGGACATCTTCCGCGCCGTCGAAGCCAAACACCTTTACCTGTCCCTCCCGACCCGCCGCCACCAGGGCCTGATACGCGCCCATGGCCATCGCGTCGTTGCCGCAGAATACGGCCCGGAGGTTGGGATGCGCCTGCAGGATGGCGCTCATGACTTCGAGCGCTTTGGCGCGATCGAAATCAGCGCTTTGTTGAGCCACCATTTTCAACCCCGGAAAACGATCCACCACACTGTGAAATCCTTTCGAGCGGTTCCAGGTATTGTTGTCGCCGACGATGCCCAGCAGTTCGGCATAATCGCCTTCCCGGCCGACCGTTTTCACGAAATACTCGCCGAGCTTCACGCAGCCGGAGTAACTGTCGGAAAGAATTTGCGAGACCGCCGCATTGGTGGAATTGATTTCGCGATCAATGCAAAAAACAGGAATGCCCGCCGCTTTGGCCTTCAGCACATTGGCAATTGAGCCGTTGGCATCGGTGGGATTAAATAAAATGGCTTTGTAACCGCCGGCGATAATGTTGTCGAAATGCGCGGCCTCCCGGGCGGTGTCGTTTTGCGAATCGAAAATGGTCGCCTGGCAGCCCAGTTCTTCCGCCCGCTCCCTGGCGGTGTTTGCCAGCACCACGAACCAGGGATTGTTCAGCGTCGAAATGACGACGGCAATTTTCGGTTTCGCCACCGTTTGCGCCAACCCGCTTTCGACGGAGAAAATGACCGCGAAGGCGGTCGCCACCGTCAGTGTCAGTTTGAGCCAGTTTGTTTTCATAATTTGCTTCGGCAAGGGAATGGTTTTGGATTAAAGAACTCGTTGGACCGCCTGCTTCCAGCCGGCGTAGTTTCTCTCCGCCAGTGCCGGGCGCATTCGCGGCCGGAAAATTTTTTGTTGGCGCGGCAACTGCCTCAGTTCATCGAGGGAGGAGTAAACTCCCCGCGCCAGCAACCCGTTCATCGCCGCCCCCCAGGCAGAGCTTTCGGCCAATTCCGCCACGCGCAGTTCCAGACGCGTCAGGTCAGCGGTCAGTTGCATCAGAAATTCGTTCCGCGTCGCGCCACCATCGGCATGCAGACGGTGCACCTCTCTTTTTGCGGTGCGACGCATCAGGTCCAGCACCTCCCGGATTTGATAGGCGATGGCTTCCAGTGCCGCGCGGACCACATGTTCCTTGCACGTGTGCGCCGTCATTCCCAGCAGCGCTGCGCGCGCCTGGGGCGACCAATACGGCGCGCCCAATCCCGCGAACGCCGGCACCAGATAAACGCCGCCGTTGTCCGCCACGCGCATCGCGAGTTTTTCCGCCTCGGCCGGATCGCGAATCAAGCCGAGTTGATGCGTCAGCCACTCCACGGTGGCGGCGGAAAAATTGATGAGACCTTCCGCGGCGTAAGTCGGCCGTCCGTTCAGAACCCAGGCCAGCGCGGTAACAACGCCGCGCCTGGGCAGTTTGAATTTTTCCCCGATGTTCAGCAACACGCTGGTGCCCGTGCCGAACGTCGCCTTGGCCTCGCCGGGATTAAAACAACGCTGCGCAAACAGCGCCGCCTGCGAATCCCCCATCACCCCGGCAATCGGAATTTGCCCCGGCAAAAGGCCGTTTACATCCGTCCGGCCATACAGCGCCGCGCTCTCGCGGACTTCCGGCAACGCGTACCGCGGCACCCTGAATTCGCCGCAGAGCGTCTCGTCCCAGCGCAGTTTGCCGATGTCAAAGAGCAGCGTGCGGCTGGCATTCGTAAAATCTGTTGCCAAAACTTTTCCGTCGGTGAGGCGGTAAATTAAAAAGGTATCCATTGTGCCGATCAGGGCCTCGCCGTGTTTGATCCGGGCGGCCAGAGCCGGTTTGTTCTCCACGAGCCAGCGGATTTTGGGTCCGGAGAAGTAGGCATCCATTTTCAAACCGGTCTTCCGGCGGATGAAATCTTCACCGCCGCCGCGGCGCAGCCTTTCGCAAATGGCATCCCCCCGGCGATCCTGCCAGACGATGGCCGGATGCAGCGGCCGACCGGTTTGGCGATCAAACAACAAAACCGTCTCGCGCTGGTTGGTGAGGCTCAGGCCGATGACCTGTGAAATGCTTCGGCGATTGCGCCGGGCGATCTCGGCGATAGCGGCCAGGACATTTTTCCAAATCTCCTCGGCGTCATGCTCCACCCAGCCGGGTCGCCGATAAATCTGCCGGTGGGAGCGCGACGCCTTGTCCCAAATGTTTCCCTGCGCGTCGAAGAGCACCGCCTTCGTCGCCGACGTGCTTTGGTCAATGGCGAGAATCAAACTCATTTCAACAATCCTGCCGCTGTTTCACTCAACCCTTCCATCGAAAGGCCATAATGCCGGAAAATGTCCGCCTGCGAGCCGGGGACGGTCTCTTCGTCCGGAATACCCGCGATTTTGAACGGCACATTCACACCCGCCTGCAATAAAATTGCTGCGCAGGCTTCGCCCAGTCCGCCATGAACACTGTGCTCTTCAACTGTGACCACGGCGCGACATTCGCGCCCGGCCCTGAGAATGGCTTCGGTGTCGAGCGGCTTGATCGTGTGCATCGAAAGAACGCGGCAATTCAAACCTTGCTCGGCTAATTTTCCAGCGGCCAGCAAAGCGTGAATGACCGTTTCGCCGGTCGCCACAAACGCGACGTCGTTTCCTTCACGCAGTTGAATGGCTTTGCCGACCTCAAACTTCGTTTCCGGCCTGTGCAGGTGAAACATCGCTGCCTTGCCAAAACGGACGAAGACGGGTTTTGAGGCCGTGGCGGCAAAGCGGATTGCTTCTCGCGTTTCCCAATTGTCGGCGGGTGCGATGATGGAAATATTGTGAATGGCCCGCAGCACGGCCAAATCGTGCAGCGAATGATGCGTGCTGCCCAGCGCGCCGTAGCTCACGCCGGCGCTGATGCCCACCAGCACCGCCGGCACGTTCGAGTAACAAACATCGTTTTTAATCTGCTCCAGCGCGCGCGCCGTGAGGAAACACGATGGCGAAACGCCAAACGATTTCTTGCCGCACGCCGCCAGACCCGCGGCGATGCCCACCAGATTTTGCTCGGCGACGCCGACCTCGACGATCTGCTTCGGCAACGCTTTGCCGAACGGAGCGAGCTTGCCCGAACCCCGCGAGTCACTGGTGACAACCACGATATCGGGATTGACGCGCGCCAGCTCTTCCAGCGTTGCGGCAAATTCGTCCAGATTCGCCCGGCCTGTTTTCAAACCGAGCCGGTCCGCAACGGCTTTTGCGGCGGGCGAAAACAGCGGGGGAGCCGGCGCACTCATAATTTCATCACAGGCAGCGAGGAAAACGAAAATATCAGATAATCAGATAAAACGATTGGGGTTTGATTGCCGGTTCAGGCCTTTTCCTCCCGGAATCGAGCTTCTGCGGCGTCGAGTTCGGCCAGCGCCTGCCTCAACTCCGCTTCGCTGGGCACACCGTGATGCCACCGGGCCACATTTTCCATGAAGCTCACTCCGCGGCCTTTCACCGTGTTGGCGATGACACACGTTGGTTTTCCTGCTTCGGCGGGTCGGCTCAAGGCCGCGGTGAGCGCCGCGTAATCATGGCCGTTGACGATCTTCACGCCCCAGCCGAACGCGCGCCATTTTTCGTCGAGCGGCTCATTGTTCATCACCTCTCGCGTGCAACCGGTAATCTGCAGCGTGTTGTGGTCAATGATGGCCGTGAGAGTATCCAGTTGGTAATGAGCGGCTGCGAGGGCGGCTTCCCAGTTCGAGCCTTCCGCCAGTTCGCCGTCGCCGAGCAGCGTGAAGACGCGATATTTTGCTCCGTCCATTTTACCCGCCAGCGCCATGCCGACGGAAATGGACAAGCCGTGGCCGAGCGCGCCGGTGTTCATTTCTATGCCGGGAACGTGCCGCGTGGGATGGCCGACAAAGTGCGATTGGTAACGGCAGACGGTTTCCAACTCCGATTCCGGGAAAAACCCGCGGTCAGCGAGCACCACGTACAGGGCCTCGACCGCGTGGCCTTTGCTCTGCACGTAACGGTCGCGCGAGGGACTGGAAAAATTGTCCGGCGAGACGTTGAGGATGCGGTTGTAAAGCACATTCAGGATATCGAGGCAGGAAAGCCCGCCGCCGGTGTGGCCCGCGCCCGCGGCAAAAATCGTTTCGAGCATTTTTCGGCGGAGATGAAACGCCTTCAAGGCAAGCTCGCGATCGGACAGGGTTTTCCCGGACATATCAATCCTCAGCGTCGTGTTGATAGACTTCCCAGCCCAGATAATTCCCCAGCGCTTCAGCCAGCACTCCCGCCGTCCTTGAAACCGTCATGGCCACGTGGTGCTCAAAACCGTTTTGGCAAACGTAGCGCATCAGTTTTTGCAAATTCGGAACGCGCGCAACGGCGCGGGTGCCGAAGGTCTCGAGCGGGTCGTTGGTGAGTTCACCTTCGCCAACATAAGCGCGGATTTTGCCCTGGGCATCGGCCGTGGTAATGCGGCCAAAAGTGAGCGGCCCGGCGGGCGTGCGGCCGGCCAGCGCGCCGTAAGTGTTTTGCTCGCCGACGACCGTGCCGAGAATCGGCGCGGTGGCCATCCGAAGGTCCGGCAAAAAGCTTTTCGCCCAGTTGCCGCAATGGAAGAGCACACATTTGTTTTCGTCATCGGCGTAATTATTGTTCCAATCCACCAGGGCGCTGGGCGAATTGGCCGCAAGCTGCATCGCATACATGGTGAGCGCCCCGGTCACATCCACTTCGCACGCGCTGGGCAGGAAGTGCTCGCTCATCAGGCTCATGAGCGTGCAGGTGTTGCAGCCGAAATTTTGCTGGACGCTGGTCCAGCACTGAATGGCCGTTGCGTCGAGGGCGTTGGCGGCGATCCAGTCGTCGAGCACAACGCCCAGTTTGGCCATTTGCAGGAGCGGTTTTTCAGGCACCTGTTCCGCCGGGGCGTAGGATTTAATTTCGGCCAGTTTAGCGGCCACGGCTTTGTGGCTTGCGTCCAGCCGTTCCGCCCGGCCAAGAATTTCGGAGAGGTCCACGGTGGTGACGCTGATGCCGTGACGCTCCAGAATTTTTTCCGAATAGCGCACCGTGTTGAAGGCGCCAGGACGCGCCCCGACGGCACCAAGCCGCAAGCCGCGCAGACCGTTCACCACGCGGCAGACGGCCAGAAAATCCTTCAGGTCGGCAAGGAAGGAATCATCCGTCGGGTGCACAACATGTCGGCGGGTGACGGTGAATTTGATCCCGGCCTGCAGAAGATTGTTGCACACGGAGATTTTACCGCAGTAAGCGTCGCGACGACGCGCGGCGTCGAGACGCTTCAGATCGTCGGGGTAGGCTTGAATCAACACCGGTACATTCAGTCCGGCCAGTTTGAGCGTGTCGGTGACGCCTTTTTCGTCGCCAAAATTCGGCAGACAGACCAGCACGCCGTCTATTTCATCGCGATGTTTGCGGAAGAGGTCGGCGCAGCGGCGCGCGTCGGCGTGCGTCTCGACGCCGCCGAGTTTGGAATCCGTCTCCGCCAATTGAACGGGGCGGATGCCAAGCCGGGCAAAGACTCTGGCGATGTCCGCGCGTGCCTCGGCCACCAGAAGGTCGGGAAAGAAATCGCGGTTGGCGTAAAGGACACCGAGTTGCGGCGGAGAGGATGGCGCTTTCATAAACGACTATTGGCTGCTCCAGAAAAAATTCAGGACAATGGGGAAGGCAAGCACTTTCGTGTCTTAAGTCAATTTTATCAAATCTTTTGGCATTTTTCCGATGACACCGGCGCGGGTGGGGGATATACAATGGGAATTCTGTCAAATCATGCGTGCGTCTCAAACGAGAATCTCCCGCTCACCGGCGGCCATTGCCCTGGCGCTGACAATGGCCGCCGCCTGGGGCGCGGAGGCTTTTACCGGGGCGGACTCGGCTGCCGAACAGGTCAAAATTCAGGCGCGGGGTTTTGTTCTGGCGACCAACGATTCCGTTTCTGCAGAGGGGCACAAATGGGTTTTGACGCTGGAGTCGCCCCAATCGCCGCCGCCGTTCGTTCAATCGGCAGTGAAGCAAGACGAGGCACCGGCGCGGTTCGGTCCGGACCCGCGCCAGCCCTACTTTACCGTCCGTTTTGCGCTGCCGATTCCGCCGGAAAATGGCACCAATAATTTTGCCGAATTTACGGGAATTGCGCCGGAGGTTTTTACCCACAACCACTCGCCGGGGCTGGAAATTCTACCGAACGGCGATTGTCTGGCGGTCTGGTTCAGCACGCCGCCGGGGAAAAGCGAAAGTGACCCGGCGACGTCGTTTGTGCAGGCGCGGCTGCGCTACGGCGCGGAAGAGTGGGACATGCCGGAATTGTTTTACAAAACCGAAGGCGCGAATGATCAGTCCGCTCTGCTTTGGCGCGACGGGAATAAAATTTGGTTTTTTGGCGGCGGCCGCGGCGGGTCACCGTGGCTGCCGTTCAAAATCGCCACCTCCACGGACAACGGAGCCACGTGGACGCTGGCGCTGCCGCAGTTGGAGCGGCCCGCTGAAAATTTCACGCCCCAGCCCATTACCAGCGCCTTTCGCGCGCCGGACGGAGCGATTTACTTTGCCATGGATGGCGTGAAGGCCACCAGTTTTTTGTGGCGCAGCGCAGATGATGGAGTTCATTGGCAACCAATGGCCGGGCGCACGGGAGGGCGGCACTCAGCCATCGTGCCGCTCGATGACCGGGGCGATTTGCTGTCCATCGGCGGAAAAAATGCGAGTGTGGACGGCTGGTCGCCGGAAAATGTTTCGACGAACTGGGGGAAGAGCTGGAGCGCCAGCCGGCCATCGCCATTCCCGCCGCTGGGCAGCGCGCAGCGACCCTCGCTTATCCGCCTGGCCGACGGCCATTTATTTTTCGTGAGCGACGCCTGGCTGCAAAAGGCCAATCGCCCGCCGCCGGCTGGATGGAAGTTCGGCGACGGCGTATTCGTCGCCCTCTCGACCAACAACGGCGCCTCGTGGCGCATCAAACCGCTACCGGTGCAACTGCCGAACCATCAATACCGCACCCACGGTACCGTGGGTTACGTCACGGCGCGGCAGGCGCCCAACGGTGTCATTCACATCCTGACTACCGAGACGCAGCCCTGTCTGCATTACGAGATGAACGAGGCGTGGATTTTGTCGGACGCGGGCGATCTCGCGCCGGAGACTTCCGGCGGTGTCGTCAGGCGTTTTTCCGAACATTACCCGAACGGAAAATTGCGTTGCCAGTGGAGCGCGCGAATTTGTTCGCATGGACGCTACCTGCTGGACGGTCCGGAAACGGATTTTTACGAAAACGGCGCCAGGCAACATGAAGTGACTTACGTTCGCGGCCACAAAACCGGCGAGGAAACTTTTTGGGCGCCGGACGGCAAAATCGTCTGGCGCTGGCAGTTTGATTTGAAAAATCACCGGGCCGTATGGACGCAGTATTGGCCCAATGGCAACCGGAAAACCCAATCCACCTGGAACACGTATCCGCAGGCACGCGATCTGGCGCGGCACTTTTTCGGTTACGTTGCCGACGGCCCGGCGCGGTGTTGGAATGAGGCGGGGCAACTGGCGGCCGAGGGCGTTTTCACCAACGGCGTTTGGGCCGGCGGTCAAGCGGTGACCCACAGCGGTGAGTAACTGAATGGCAACCTGGCGCACATTGGATTTGCTGGTCATCGCGATGTATTTCGTCGCGGTGGCCTGGATTGGCCTGCGTTTCGCGCGCCGGCAAAAGTCCACCGAAACCTATTTCGTCGCCGAACGGCGCGTGCCGTTTTGGGCGATGGGGTTGTCGGTGTTTGCCACCATCATCAGCAGCATCACGTTCATCGCCTATCCTGGAGCGGCGTTCAAAGGAGACTGGCATCAGCTCGTTCCCGGTTTCATGGCCGTGGGGGTGCTGCTGGGGCTGGGAATGATGCTGGTTTCGTTTTTCCGGCACGCGGTGGGCATGAGCGCGTATGAGTATTTTGAAAAACGTTTCGGCTACGGCGCGCGCGCATATTCGGCGCTGGCTTTTGCAGCGGGGCATTTTTCCAAGATGGGTTTTGTGCTGTTCACCATCACCACCGCCATCTGCGGCATGACCGGCTGGAACAAATATCACGTCATTCTGGGCGCGGGGACGGTCACGATTCTCTACACGCTGCTGGGCGGGCTGGAAGCGGTGATTTGGACGGAAGTGTTGCAAGGGATTGTCAAACTTATCGGCGTCGTGGTCGTCATCGGCGTGCTGCTGGCGATCATGCCCGGCGGCGCGGGCACGGCGTTTCATCTGGCGTCGGCGCAAAACAAGTTTCGGCTCGGCAGTTTCGATTTCGATCTCACAGCCAACGGCAATTTCTGGGTGATGCTGCTGTACGGGGCGTTCTGGTATTTGCAGAAATACGCCGCCGATCAAACGCTGGTGCAGCGTTACCTGGTGGCCAAATCCGACCGGGCGGCGCTCAAGGGGGTGGCTCTGGGCGCCTTGTTGTGCGTGCCGGCCTGGGCGGCGTTCATGCTGGTCGGCACGCTGCTCTGGGCGTATTATCAATTGGGCGGCGACGTATTGCCGCCGCACCTGCATGATTCCCAGGGCAAAATCATCGCCGACGAAGTCTTCCCGTATTTTCTGACGACCAAAATCCCTGCCGGACTGGCCGGCATTTTCATGGCGGCGCTGTTTTCGGCGGCGATGTCCACGATGTCTTCGGACTTGAACTGCCTTTCGGCTGTGTTTGTGGAGGATTATTTCCGCCGCTGGCGGCCAAACGCCACGGATAAACAGCGGCTGTTCGCCGGAAAAATCGTCGTGGCGGTTTGCGGCGCCGTGGCGGTGGCGGCAGGGGTGTTCATTGCCGGCAAAGGCGAAAGCGCGTTAACGCTGTATTACGCGGCCACGGCCATTGTTTCCGCAGGATTGGCGGGCATGTTTTTGCTGGCCTTTTTCAGCCGACGCGCCAACCGGCAGGGACTTTGGACGGGCCTTGTCGCCGCGTTGATCTTCACCGCCTGGGCCACGCTCACCGGCAGCAAATACAAAATCCTCTCGCTCGGTGATTGGAATTACGAGTGGCCGGACGTGATGATCGGCGTGGTGGCGCACGTCATCGTCTTCACGGTAGGCTGGCTGGCCAGCTTCGCGTTTCCTGCCGACCCCAACGTAAAAACCGAGTGGACGTTTTGGGGCTGGCTCGAAAGGCGTAAATCGCTGCGCGCGGAAAACATTCCGTCTGTATCCGTGACAAAGGCAACCGAAGCATGAATCCCATCACCCTGCTCCAACCGCCCTGCGTCACCTTCGGCAACGGCTGCGCTTCGCAAAGTGCCGCGTTTCTCACGGAGCGCCGCGCCGGGCGCGTCCTGCTGGTGACGAGCAAATCGGTCCGGCCGCAAATCGAATTCCTCGCAGAGGCGCTGCGAAAAGCCGGCGCAACCTTGATGGAAAGCCGGTTCGTTTCACCCGAACCGACGCGGAAATTTTTGGAAACGGTATTGACCGAAGCCCGCGCGCAGGAGCCGGATGCCGTTCTGGGGGTCGGCGGCGGCAGCGTGTTGGACGTGGCCAAACTGCTCGCCGCCCTCCTCCCTGCCAGGCAAAGCCTCGACGAAATCCTCGGCGTTCATCGGCTTCGCTCGCGCGGGTTGCTCCTGGTTTGTCTGCCCACCACCGCCGGCACCGGCAGCGAAGTGTCGCCCAATGCCATTTTGCTGGATGAAGCGGACGAAATGAAAAAAGGCGTGGTCAGCCCGCATCTTGTCCCCGACGCGGCATTCATTGACCCGTTGTTGACTCTTTCCGTTCCGCCCGAGGTGACTGCGGCGACGGGGCTGGACGCCCTGACGCATTGCATCGAGGCCTATGCCAACCAGTTGGCGCATCCGGTCACCGACCATTTGGCGCTGCGGGGCGTGGAATTGATTTCCAACAATCTTTTGCGCGCCGTGCGGAACGGCCGGGACCAGGAAGCCCGCGGCGCGCTGGCGTTGGGCAGCTTTTACGGCGGCCTGTGCCTTGGCCCGGTCAACACCGCCGCCGTTCACGCGCTGGCGTATCCGTTGGGCGGCAAATTCCGTGTGCCTCACGGCGTGGCCAATGCGGTGCTGCTGCCGGAAGTGTTGAAGTTCAACCTGCCCGCTGCCCCGGAGCGTTATGCGGCAATTGCCGTGGCTGCGGGCGTGGCACGCAACGGTTCTCTTTTCAAAACCGCCGAACAGGGCATCGAACAATTGGCGAATCTGGCCCGCCAGTGCGGCGTGCCGCAACGGCTGTCCGAACTGAAAATTCCGCGCGCGGCGATTCCGGCGATGGCCCGGGCGGCGCTGCAAGTGCAGCGGCTGTTGAAAAACAATCCGCGGCCGGTCACCGAGGCTGACGCCGCAAACATTTACGAAGCGATCTGGTGATTGAAAATGAACGATGGCTCGAAATACCGCGGCGTGGTGGTGCCGATGGTCACCCCCGTCACCGCCGACGGCCAATTGGATGAACCGGCACTGGAGCGGATGGTGGACTCGCTGCTGGCCGGCGGCGTGGACGGCATCTTTGTGATGGGCACCACCGGCGAAGGCGCGGCCATCCCCCGGCCGTTCCGATTGCGACTGGTGCAACGGGTCGTCGCCCGCGTGCGCGGCCGAACGAAAGTGTTTGCCGGCATCGGCGACGCCCATCCCGAGGAAATCGTCGCCGGCAACGACTACCTGCGCGCCGGCGCGAACGCCGTGGTTTCCCGCCCGCCGGTGGCCATGCCGGGCACCGAAATGCTGTCGTGGTACCAGGCGCTTCTGGACGGGTTGCGCGGACCGCTGCTGCTTTACAAC
>DASRCU010000080.1:0-9951 GCA_035652955.1 Verrucomicrobiia bacterium
CGTTCTGGAACTACACGGACACGGCGGCGCAAACACTGCTGGCGCCGCTGAAAAAAATTCCCCTGCGCGCCGGGCGGGCCGATTTCAAACCCATCGCCGGCATCGCGCTGGTGTTTCTGGTGGCTGGCGCCGTCCAGGCGGCGCTGACCAAACTTTACGGTGCGGTGATTCGCTGAACCAATGGGCGGCGGGCGCCTTGGCGCCACGCTTTTCAACGGACCGGCGGCGGTGCCGGTCTGACTTTGGGGAATTTCGCCGAGACGAGGGCACCCTTGTCTTTTTCACCGACGATGGACAGCGCGCCGCCGTGCAACTCAACCAGCCGCCGCGCAATGGTCAACCCCAACCCCAGGCCCTGCTGTTCATGCAATTTGCGGTCGAACTGCATATAGGCGCCGATACGAGTGATTTCTTCGGGCGAAAATCCGCGGCCCTGGTCGCGAACGGACAGGGTGACGGCGGCGGCGGTTTCCGTCAATGTCACGCACACCGGCGTGCCGGCCGGAGAGAACTTGAAGGCGTTCTGCGTCAATTCATCCACGATCTTGCTCAAATACTCCGAGGCCAGCGGCACCGGCGCATCGGTCAGTTCCAGAAACAAATCCGCCGCGCGGCCGGCCTGGGCGGCCTGGGCCGAGGCGTGCGCCCGGATCAAATCGGCCGGGTGCTCGGTGCGGCCTGGACGCAGCCCGTTGGCGCTCTTGGGATCGGCGGCGATCAATTCCAACTGGGCATAGATCAGAAAATTTTCGATGACCCGCGCCAAACGTTCGCTGGATTGGTGAATGTCCCGGCCAATCTCGGCGACTTCGGCCGGTTGCAGCGTGGCGGCCGAGCGGGCCAGCAATTCGGCGTTGGAGAGGATGCCGTTGAGCGGCGTGCGCATTTCGTGCGGCATCATCAGGCTGATATTGTCGCGCAAGCGGGCCAGTTTGCGTTCGGCCTCTTCGCGCAGGGCCTGCGCCTTTTTGAGGCGCGCCTCCACGGCGGCGTAAAGCTGGTCGGTGGTGAATGGTTTGGGCAGATAATCGTCCGCGCCCAGTTCCATGCCGTGGCGCATGCTGGCGCTGTCGGCCAGGCCGGTCATCAGGATGAAGGGAATGGCCGCGGTGGTGGCTTCCTTGCGCAACGCCGTGAGAGTCAAAAAGCCGTCCACCTGGCTCATGTTGATGTCGCAGAGAATCAGATCGGGTAATTCCCTTCGGGCCAGTTCGATCCCTTCCTGGCCGCTGGCGGCTTCAATGACTTCAAACCCTTTCTGCCGGAGGGCCAGGTGAATCATCTCGCGCAGCCATGCCTCGTCATCAATGACCAGAATTTTTTTCATTGGGCCGGCGTAAAATACAGCACGAGTTGTGCCGCCGCAATGAAGGTCGTCCCGTTTTTCTGAAGAAATGGGAGCCGCAGCGAGCTGGCCGGAGACACGGGCGGCGGCGGTCACTGCCGCTGGTCCAAAGGCACGTAATGGTTCAGCGTGGGGCCGTTGTAAATCTGCCGGGGGCGGGAGATGCGGCTCCTGGGGTCTTCCATGATTTCCTTGTAATTGGCAATCCAGCCGGGCATCCGGCCAATGGCGAAAATGACCGGAAACATTTCCACGGGCAGCCCGATGGCCCGCATGATGATGCCGCTGTAGAAATCCACGTTGGGATAGAGTTTGCGTTCGATGAAATAGGGGTCCTTCAGCGCCGCCTCTTCCAGGTGCTTGGCGATGTCCAGCAAGGGATCGTTGATGTGCAATTTGGCCAGCACTTCGTCGCAGGCCTTTTTGATGATCCTGGCGCGCGGGTCATAATTTTTATAAACGCGGTGGCCGAAGCCCATCAGCCGTTTGCCGCTGTTTTTGTCCTTGGCGGCGGCGATGAATTTCGAGCCGTCGTCGCCGGTGCGATGGATTTCTTCGAGCATTTCGAGGACGGCCTGGTTGGCGCCGCCGTGCAGCGGTCCCCACAAGGCGCAGACCCCCGCCGAGCAACTGGCAAAGAGGTTGGCCTGAGAGGAGGCCACCATGCGCACCGTAGAGGTGGAACAATTCTGCTCGTGATCGGCGTGCAACAGAAAAATCAGGTCCAGGGCCCGCACCACCTCCGGCTTCAATTCGTAATCCTCGTAGGGCGAAGAGAAAAGCATGTGCAGGAAATTGGCCGTGTATTTGTAAGTCTTTTTGGGATAAATCAGCGGCAGCCCGCGCGATTTGCGGTAGGCGTAGGCGGCGATGGTGCGCACCTGCGACATCAACTTGGCCGCGTAATGTTCAAACTGGCTGTTGGCCCGGCCCCAATGCCAGTGCATCAGCCCCTCGTCAAAACAACTGGCCGCGTTGATCATCGCCGAGAGAATCGCCATGGGGTGAGCGCTCACCGGAAAACTCTCGAACTGATACTTCATGTCCTCGTGCAGGAACTGGTACTCCGTAAACAAATCGGAAAAGCGCCGCAGCTCGGCCCGCGTGGGCAAATGACCGTAGATGATGAGATACGCCGTCTCGATGAAGGTGGATTGCTCCGCCAGTTCCTCGATGGGAATGCCGCGATAACGCAGAATGCCCCTCTCCCCGTCAATGAACGTAATGCTGCTGATGCACGCGCCGGTGTTGCCGTAACCCTCATCCAGCGTGATGTAGCCGGTCTCGGCGCGCAAAGTCGAAATGTCCACCGCCTTTTCCCCTTCGGTGCCGATCACCGTCGGCAGTGTGTACCGTTTTCCTTCCAGTTCCAGTGTGGCTTGATTCGTCATAAATGATGTCCGCTTCAGTCGGTGTAATCCGGCGAATCTGCCGGGAAAGACCCACCTTGGCAAGCCGCGAAATGAAAAACCGCGAATCGCCGCCCGCGCGCAGTCAGTTACAGATTCACCACCGCCGGGTCGCCGTACAGCGTGAAGGAGCCCGCCCGGATGATTTTCACGTCCATCAATTGGCCGCGATGCCGCTCACTGCCCTCGAACACCACGATTTTGTTGCAGCGGGTGCGCCCCGTCAGCCGCGCCGGATTTCTTTTGCTCGGGCCTTCGACCAGAATCTGGACCTGCCGCCCGACAAACGAGCGGTATTTGCGCGCGGCGATTTCGTTGATGACCTGCAGCAGGATTTGGTTGCGTTCCTCGCGGACCGTTTGCGGCACCGGATCGGGCATTTCGGCGGCGGGTGTGTCGCGCCGCGGTGAGTATTTGAAAATGAACGCCTGATCAAACTCTACCTGGCGGCACAGCGCCACGGTTTCCGCAAAATCCGCCTCCGTCTCGCCCGGAAAACCCACAATGAGATCGGTGGAAAGGCCGAGACCCGGCCGGGCCGCGCGCAATTTTTCCACCAGTTCCAGAAACCGCTCGCGCGTGTACCCGCGGTGCATGCGCTTCAAAATGCGGTTGCTGCCGCTTTGCACGGGCAGATGCGCGTGCTCGCACAGTTTCGGCAGCCGCCTGTAGGCGTCAATCAAATCGTCCCCGTAGCCTTTGGGATGCGGGGCGGTGAAACGGATGCGCTCCAGGCCGTCAATTTCGTGAACGGCTTCCAACAGTTGGACAAAGGCAGACTTCCCATTCCGAACGGGGAGGTCGCGTTTGCCGTAGCTGGTGACGATTTGTCCGAGCAGGGTGATTTCCTTGACGCCGCGGGCGACCAGCTCGCGGCACTCGGCCACGATGTCGGGAATGGCTCGGCTGCGTTCCATGCCGCGGGTGTAGGGCACGATGCAAAAAGTGCAATACTGGTTGCAACCCTGCATGACGCTGACAAACGCCGTGACGGCCTTGGCGGCGCCGCCCGGGAGCAGATGCTCGCGAATGGCCGCTTCGCTCCCCGGTTCTTCGGCGACGTCCACGATTTTTTCCGCCCGGCCGGCCTGCAATTCATCCAGACAATCGGCCACGCGGTGAAATTTCTGCGTGCCCAGCACCAGGTCCACATCCGGCAAGCGGTCAATCAATTCCCGGCCCCGGCTTTGCGCCATGCATCCCAGAAAGCCAAAAATCGGCTTGTGCCCCGCGCGGCTGGCGTCAGCGGCGAGCGCCTTCATTTTGTTGAGTGCCTTTTGCTCGGCGAAATCGCGCACGCTGCAGGTGTTGAGCAACACCACGTCCGCCACCTCGGCAGAGGGCGCCAGAGTGTAGCCCCTGGCGGCGAGCTGCGCAGCCACGGCTTCGCTGTCGCGCTCGTTCATCTGGCATCCGTATGTTTTGATGAAAACGCTCGGCATCTGTTGACGATTTACGATAGACGAGAGCAGCGCGATTGTCACTTCCACAAAATGGAATTTGCAAAACAGGACTGCCTCTACGCTCTGTTCCGGGCCGGACGGCCCGGCGCACAGACGCCGGATTTCTTTTCACGGAAAATGGCCATCCGCCGTCTTCGCATTGAGCAGCCGTACCGTATCAGCCGTGCCGGGAGGCACGCCGGAACGGCGAAGCCGCGAGCCTGGCGGCGAAAATTTCGCCCGCTGAAATCCTCTTGGCAACATCGGACCACCTCCCGCCTTGCGACGGCCGGGCCAAAGAGTATCTTTATCTTGTCAAGGCGGTCATCCCCCGGTCATCAGGATGCCGCGCCTTATGAAAGCGGATGCATTGAAAATTTTGTGGGTTGGGAACGTCGAGCGTTTCACGCGCGACGTGGCGGGTCTGCTGCGCATTAATGGCCATGTGCATCAGTCCGCGGTGGCGGCCACCGTGCCGGCGGCTTTGGCGCAACTGGGGCGACAGAGCTACGACGCCGCCCTGTTGGAACTGCCCGCGGCGAATGAGGACGCGCTGGCGCAAGTCACGCTGCTGGCCGTGCAGGCGCCGCGTCTGCCCATCGTGGCCGTCGGCGCCAGCCGGGACGATGCCTTTGCCGCCGAAGTCGTCCGTGCCGGCGCGCAGGATTATCTGTCGCTGGAAAAATTGGACGCTGTTTCCTTGAGCGGAGCCATTCGCTGCGCCATGGAGCGCCAGCAGGAACGTCTGGCCCTCATCGAGGAAAAAGATAATTACTACGGCCTTTTTGACCATCTGGTGGAAGGCATTTTTCGGACAACGCCGGAGGGCCGTTATCTGCTGGCCAACGTCGCGCTGGCGCGGATTTACGGTTACGATTCGCCGGCAGAATTGATGGCGCATATTACCGACATCGGACGCACCCTGTACGTCGAACCGGGCCGCCGCGAGGAATTCATCCGGCTGATGCAGCAGAGCGACACCTTGAGCGGCTTTGAATCGCGCATCTACCGCAAAGACGGCAGCATCATTTGGATTTCGGAGAATTGCCGCGCCGTCCGCGACGCCCGGGGGCAATTGCTCTACTATGAAGGCACGGTGGAGGACATCACCGAACGCAAGCGCGCCGAGGAGCAAATCCGCCGTGCCACCGAGGAACTGTCCCGCAGCCGCGAGGAATTACGCGCCAAAAACCAGCTCATGGAGGAAAACTTGCGGATGGCGCGCGAAATTCAACTGGCCCTGCTGCCGCAGCAATATCCCACCTTTCCGCAAAACGCGCCGCCGGAACGGAGCGCCTTCCGCTTCACTCACTGCTACCACCCCGCCGAAACGGTCAGCGGGGATTTCTTCAACGTCTCAGCGTTGTCCGACACCGAAGCCGCCGTCTTCATCTGCGACGTCACCGGCCACGGCATCCGCGCGGCGCTGGTCACGGCCATGATTCGCGCCCTGACCGAGGAGCTCAAGCCGCTGGCTCGCGAACCGGGATTGTTTTTGCGCAAATTGAATTCCGACCTGTGCAGCCTTCTGAAAAACACCGGCTCGCCGACGCTCACCACGGCCTTTTATTTCGTTGCCGACTGGCGCCAGGGCACGTTGCGCTTTGCCAATGCCGGCCATCCCCGGCCGCTGCTCCTGCAGCAGGCGGCGCATATCGAACCGCTGACCAACGCCACCGGCCACAGCCAGCCGGCGCTGGGCCTCTTCAGCGATCCACCGTATCAAACCACCCAAATCCAGATCGCGCCGGGCGACCGGGTGGTGTTGTTCACCGACGGTCTTTACGAAGTGCAGGGACTGCACGAGGAATTGTATTCCCAGGAACGGCTGATGCTGAATCTGCAGGCGTTGTTGCCCAAACCCACCGGCGAAATGTTCGAGGCCCTCTTGCAAACGATCCGCGCCTTTTCGGTCAGCCACGGCTTTGAGGACGATGTCTGCCTGCTGGGAATGGACTTTGTCGGAAGGCCGGAGCCCTGGCTCTCCGCTTAAACTTCCGATAGCGGCCGCCCATTCCGGTACTCGAAACGGCGCGTGGCGATTGCCAAAACCACCGTTAATTTTCCACAAACCGCCGCACCCGTGTCTTCTCGGCACGCTTGCGCTGGTTTTCATCGAGGATTTTCTTGCGCAACCGCAGATGTTTGGGGGTGGCCTCGACGTATTCGTCCGGGCCGATGTATTCCAACGCGCGTTCCAGGCTTAATTTCAGCGGTGGCGAAAGTTGAATGCCCTTGCCTTCGCCTTGCGAACGCATGTTGGTCAGCCGTTTGGCCTTGCAAGGATTGACGGGGATGTCGTTCTCGCGCGCATTTTCGCCGACAATCATGCCCTTGTAAATCCGGTCGCCCGGTTCGACCATCAGCCGCCCGCGTTCCTGGATGGCGTCGAGGGCGTAGGACGTGGCCACGCCGTCCTCCATGCTCACCAGCGAGCCGTTTTTGCGGGCGGCAATTTCCCCGCGGTCCGGCCCGTATTCATGGAACAAGTGGCTCATTACCCCCAGCCCGCGCGTCAGATTGACCAGGTCCGTTTCAAACCCGATCAGCCCGCGCATCGGGATCAGCGCCTCGATGGTCACCTGGTCGCCGTGAGGGTTCATGTTCGTGATTTCGGCCTTGCGAAAGGCGAGGTTTTCCATCACTGCCCCCATGCTCTCCTGCGGAATTTCAAGGAACAGCCTTTCGATCGGCTCCAGCAATTCGCCGTTCGGGCCTTTTTTCCAAAGCACTTCCGGACGCGAGACGAGCACTTCGTAGCCTTCGCGCCGCATCTGTTCGACCAGAATGGCGATTTGCATCTCGCCCCGGCCGCTCACAGTGAAGACTTTTGGATCGTCGGTTTGCGCCACGCGCAGGGCGACGTTGGTGCGCACTTCCTTTTGCAATCGTTCCCAGAGATGCCGGGCGGTGACGAGTTTGCCGTCCTGGCCGGCCAGCGGACCGTCGTTGACGGCAAATTCCATTTGAATGGTTGGCGGATCAATCGGGAGGTAGGGCAGCGCGCCGCGTTCGGGTGTGTCAGCGATGGTCTCGCCAATGAAGACTTCCTCAAAACCGGTCACGCCCACGATGTCGCCGGCGTGCGCCTCCGGAATTTCAATCCGCTTGAGGCCCTCGAAATGATAAATCATGGTGATCTTGCCGGGAGTCACCCGGCCGTCGCCGTGCAGGCAGACGGCGGTGTCGCCCACCCGGATTTTGCCGGACATGATTTTGCCAAAGGCGATTCGGCCCAGATAATCGCTGTAATCCAAATTGGCCACCAGCAACTGGAACCCCTCACCCGCCCGGGCGCGCGGCGGCGGGATGTGCTGGACAATAGCCTCAAACAGCGGCTCCATGGTGGCACTCGATTCCTTCAAATCCCGTTTGGCGTAACCCGCCTTGGCCGAACAATAGACAAACGGAAAATCCAGTTGCTCGTCCGTGGCGTTCAGCGAAATGAAAAGTTCAAAAACCTGGTCGAGGACTTTTTTGGGGTTGGCGTTCTCGCGGTCAATTTTGTTGATCACCACGATGGGTTTGGCGCCGGCTTCCAATGCCTTGCGGAGGACAAATCGCGTCTGCGCCTGCGGTCCCTCGGCGGCGTCCACCACCAGCAACACCCCGTCAATCATGTTCATGATGCGCTCGACTTCCCCCCCAAAATCGGCGTGACCCGGCGTGTCCACGATGTTGATGTGAAAATTTTTGTATTGGAAAGCGGCGTTCTTGGCTTTGATGGTGATGCCTTTCTCGCGCTCCAGATCCATCGAATCCATGATGCGCTCCTCGCTGGCCTTGGCCTCGTTGGCGCGGAACGTCCCGGATTGCTTGAGCAAACAATCCACCAGCGTCGTTTTGCCATGATCCACGTGGGCAATGATGGCGATGTTGCGAATGTGCTGCATATCGGCAATGGCCGGCCGGTTCATCCGCATAAAATACCCTGGCGCAGGCGGGGCGCGAAGGGGAAAGCGGCGACGGGCCGGGCGGCGTATCATGACGATTGACCGCCAAAAGTCAAGCCGGCGGCAGAAAAAATCTGCAATTTTACTTGAAAAAAACTGATTGGAAGGATAAAAAAAATTGTCAGATTTCGCGCTTCCCGGTAGTCGGATGGATTTCTGAAGAACCGGGAAACTGCTATCTTCAAACTGCTTAAAAGGTTTATGAAAACTCGTGTCTGGGGTGCGGGGTTGATCCTGGCATGGATTTTCCTCATCGGTCTTCAATCTTTCCTGGCGAAAGCCCAAGGGACCGCCTTCACTTATCAGGGCCGGCTGAATGACGGCGGGATGCTGGCCAACGGCCGTTACGATTTCCGATTCGCAATTTACGACGCGAACACCAACGGAAATCTAGCCAGCGGTTTTATTACTAATTCTGCCGTTGCTGTCAGCAACGGCTTGTTCACGGTCGCGTTGGATTTCGGCTCAGGCGTGCTCACCGGCAGCAACCGTTGGCTGGAGGTTGCGGTGGAAACAAATGGCGGCACCAGCTTCACCGTGCTCGTGCCTCGACAACAGATCACGCCGACGCCTTATGCCATCCTGGCTGAGACCGCGGCCAGTCTGCCGGGATTGCTGGTGCAACAGGAGACCAACGGCACAAGCGATTTGACGGTCGGCGGCAATTTCTCGGCCAATACGATTAACCTGGGCGCAAACTTGGATTTGCCTGATCCAGCCACCATCTATTCGGGAGGCAACACTCTTTTGCATTCAGACGGAATCTACCACAACTTGTTCGGCGGCTTGTTGGCAGGGAATGCTGGTGGAGAAAACGGCGCTGGAAACACCGCCTACGGCTATGCGTCGCTTTCCGCCAATACTACCGGTCAAGGCAATACGGCTGCCGGGGGGTACGCGTTGTCTGGCAACACTGGCGGTTCATTCAACTCGGCCGTTGGTTATTCTGCACTGCAAGCCAACACAGGCGGTTCGGACAATACGGCTGTTGGCGTCAGTGCGCTGGGCAACCTCAATAACGGCAGTGGCAACATCGCGTTGGGCTACAACGCTGGTCAACTCCTTTACAATGGCGCCAATAACATTTACATCGGCAATAGGGGAGTGGACGGAGACCATAACGTCATCCGCCTTGGCGATCCAACCGTGCACACCCAAGTTTATGTCGCCGGCGTTATTCATGGCGACGGCAGCGGGCTGACCAATTTGGGCGCGGCTTTGCCGACCAATGTGGCTTTACTCGATACCAGTCAGACCTTCACGGGCACAAATGTGTTTAAGTTGACCGCCGACGCCGCCCGTGGGCTGCTCGTAACGGACGGTACCACGAATGGCAACATCGCCATCCAGCCACTCACGGGCGCCAACAGCGGCTTTGCGGCCATCAATTTCAACGGCTATTTCGCTAACGGCGAACAGCAGTTCAAATCCACCAAGGCCCGTTGGAGAATCTTCACTGATCAGCGAGGCGCCTCGGACAACTTAAAGATTGATTCGTATCTGCCCGGCTTGGGGGGAACGACAGAGATGACCTTTTCCACCAACGGGAACGTCAACATCGGGAACGCGAGCATTGGGAACGTGAGCATCGGCACAATCAGCGGCGATACCCGAATCACCGGCCTCCTGCGCTCCGGTTCGGAGACCGGAACTTCCGAACCACCCAGTCCCGGGGGATTGGTCATTCGCCGCATCAATTCAACGACGACCGCCACCGGTTCGGTGGTCGCTGTTGTCAGCCTCCTCAATAGCCCTGGTCTGGTCGCGCTCGTCCGCGATGGCACCAGCGGTGGTTTTCAAAT
>DASRCU010000081.1:0-32304 GCA_035652955.1 Verrucomicrobiia bacterium
TGTCGGTGGGGTAGCGGCATTGGATTTTGGGAAAAATCCGGCAGAGCGCGGCGGTGAGTTTGATCAGCGCCTGATATTGTTGCGGCGTGAAATCGTATTGCACCAGCTCCTGGCCTTGAATCCGGCCGACGATAGGCTCCGGTCGGGCCGGATGGCCGACAAAGCCCGGGGTGCGGACGCCGGCGGCTCCAAAGGCGTCGGGAATGGTGAGAATCGTCTGGCCGTTGGTATGGACATACCATCGGTTGAGCGGATTGGGAGCGCCGACCGGCCAGGCGCCGGGGTTGGCGATTTCGATGCCGATGGAACGGTTGTTGGAGGTGGTGGCGTGCCAGGCGCGTTCCTGTAAATCGAGCGTCTGGTAAATGGTGCCGTCCACGTCCAGCAGAAAATGCACGCTCAAATTGCGAACGTCGTGTAACGTGCGAAAACACTCGCGGCTGGTGCCGTCCACGTCAAAGTGAATGACGAACTGGTCCACGACTTTTTGCAGCAGCGGCAGGGGCCAGGCGCCACCGCGAACTTCCTCGATTTGTTCGGGCGTGAGCGTGTCGTCGCGCAAATCGAAACGGTTTGGCGAAAAGAGCCGGGGATTTTCCCGGCGCGACGACTGCCAATCGGACTGGTCGTAGGGACTGAAACGCCGTTCCACGCGGTAAGCGTCGTAGCCGCCGGGGTCCATCCACAACACCACGCGCGTGCCGGTGTGGAAGAACTGTCCGGCGGCGACAATTTCATCACCGGTTCGTTTTTCAGGATCGCCGGGCCGGGGCATTTGCAAAGTGGCGTCGGGGCAGCGAACGATTTTGAACGGCATGCGCAGGCGGAGGTCGTCGGAGGCGGCGCCGATGAGCAGTTCGTAATCGCCCGGCGCCACCACGTACCGTTGCAAGACCTCGTCCCAACGCCGGAACCGTTCGGCGGGAATGGTTAGGGTGATGCGCGCCGCCTGGCCTGGGGCCAAGTGAACCCGCGTGAACCCGCAGAGCGCCAGTTGGGGTTCGCCCGGCGGCGGATGCAATTGCCGAAAATACACCTGGGGCACTTCATCGCCACCCCGTTTGCCGGTGTTTTTCACCGTGAACGCCAGTTCCAGCGTCTCCGCCGCCGTGAAACGGACACCGTCCAACGCCGCCCTCGCGTAGTCAAACCGCGTGTAGCTCAACCCGTGCCCGAAAGCAAAAAGCGGTCGGCCGCGGAAATACCGGTAAGTGCGGTTGCTCATCGAGTAATCCTCAAATGGCGGCAAATCCTTTGTCGAACGATAAAAGGTAATCGGCAGCCGCCCGGCGGGATTCACCTCGCCAAACAACACCTCGGCCACCGCCAGCCCCCCTTCCTCGCCCGGATACCACGCCTGCACGATGGCGGCCAAATGGCCCGCCTCCCACGGCATGGCCATAGCGCTGCCGCTGCAATTGACCAATACCACCGGCTTGCCGGTGGCATAAAGTTTCTTCAGCAACTCTTCCTGCGGCGCCGGCAGCTCAATCCGCGTCCGGTCGCCCCCCTCAAACCCCATGAACTGGTTCGGCCACCGCGATTCTTCGCTCTCGTATCGCGCCGTCAGACCGCCAACGAAAATCACCGCGTCCGAAGATTTCGCCAGGGCCAGCGCCCGGGCGGTCATTGCGGGTGATGCGGAGTTGGAACCATCGCGTCTTAAAGCAAGCGGACAGCCCGGCGCGTAGGCGACCTCCACCGTCGGCCCGGCAAGGCGTTTGATGCCCTCCAGAATCGTCACCGAGCGGGACGGCGTGCCGTGGTAATTGCCCAACAGCATCTGTCCCGAATCGGCGTTGGGGCCGATGACCGCCAGCCGTTTGATCCGGGCGCGATCCAGCGGCAACACACCGCTGTTCTTGAGCAGGACGATGGATTCCTCGGCCACTTTGAGCGCCAGCGCCCGATGCGCCGGCGTGTCCACCTGTCCCAGACCCAGTTGCGACCACGGCACCATGGCCGGCGGATCGAACATGCCCAGTCGGAACCGCGCCGTCAATTCATGCCGCACCGCCGCATCAACATCCTTTTCCGATATCAAACCGTTGGTCACCGCTCCCACCAAAAACTTAAAAGCGGCTCCTCCACCCTCACCGGCCATGCCCCCGGAGGAAACATCGCACCCCGCCTGCACCGCCGCCACCGCGGCGGCCTCCGGCGTGGCCACGTAATGGTGCGCCGCCCAAATGTCCCCAATGGCGCCACCGTCCGAAAAGACCACCCCCTTGAAACCCCATCGGTCACGCAGCAGTTCGGTCAGCAAAAAATGATTCGCACAGTCGGGTATTCCGTAGAGCGCACTGTAAGCACCCATCACCGATCCCACGTGCCCCTCGCGAACGGCGGCTTCAAACGCCGGCAGATACGTGTCGTACAGATCACGCACCGGCGGCCACGCGTCAAAACAGTGCCGCAGCGCTTCGGGCCCGCTGTGAACAGCAAAATGTTTGGCACAGGCCAGCACCTCCACGTATTTCGGATCATCGCCCTGCAGCCCCTTAATGAAGGCTACCCCCATCTGCGCCGTCAAAAACGGGTCTTCGCCGTAGGTCTCCTGCCCCCGACCCCACCGCGGGTCCCGCACAAGATTAAGGTTGGGCGCGTAGAAATTCAGACCAAAATGTTCGCCGGTGTTGCCGTGGTGCCGGGCAACGTAATCGTTGTGCTTGGCTCGGGCTTCGGTAGCGATGACTTCCGCCTCCCGCCGGATCAACGGCACGTCCCACGTGGCCGCCATGCCGATGACCTGGGGAAAAACCGTCGCCACCCCGGCATCAGCCACGCCGTGCAGACATTCGTTGCGATGACTGTATGCGGGAATGCCCAACCGCCCAATGGCCGGCGGATTGGCCAACAGTTGCGAGACCTTCTCCTGAAGCGTCAAACGGCTCACGAGATCGCGGACGCGGGCGGCGATGGGTTGGGCGGGATCCTTCCAAATTTCGGGGCCGGTCACCACGGGAATTTTCAGCGCGGCATCATTCGTGTCACTGGCAACCGCCACTGGCGATGCGGCGACGCGGAAGAAAAGGCCCAGGACGAGCGCCAGCCGCAGGCCGCGGCGGGCATTCAACAAGGGTGATCGGCGACCGGCATGGGGCGGGTTCGCTTTGAGTTTGATGGAGCGAGGGAATGTTTTCACAAATTTTGTGGTCGTTGATCAGCCGCGAAAGCGCCCCAAAATGCATTTGTCACGGTGTTCGGAAGCGTGCCTGGGCGGCGGTGTTGGTTCAACGATTTTCAGGCGCGAATTCCGCCTTAAGCGTCAGCAAACCAAACGGCTTGATTGGCGCCGCGAGGGTTCGGCCCTGTGGCTTCAATGGACGCGCCTCTGTTTCCACCAGGTTACAAACCAACGCATCTTGCGCCGGCGCCGGCAAGGTCAACTTCGCGGTTCCACCCACGCCGGCATAATCGCACAGGCGGAAAACAAATCCATTCCCATCCTCAGCCTGCTTGATGGTGGTGAGCGGCAGGCCAGGCGGTTGGATTTCAACCAATGATTCGGCGGCCGAAGAGGGGAACTTCGGCTCTTCGCCGGCGCCGCGCGCCGCCACCGGCGGACAATACAGGTTCCAGCCCTTGACCACGGCATCGCGCGGAGAAAATCCACCCGCGCTCGAGGTGAGCGAGTAGCGAAAGACAAAATGCCCGCCCTGCTCGGCCTTGTAATTGGTGTGCCAGTAATTGTTCATCAGGTAGGCGAAAACGTGGCCGCGTTTGAGCACGAGCGCGCGGGGCCAGGTGCCGGCCGTCATGTCGCCGAGAGTGAACAGCGGCGCGTCCAGCGGTGAAAGCTCCACCGTGTCCCGGCCGTCCGAAACCGCCAGCCAGCGCTGCACGGCATACCAGTCGCGGCAGGCCGAAGTGTGCTGGTCGCGCTGTGGCTCGGTGATTTCGTCCGGATATTCGAGCCACAGGCCGCCCCGGTTGGCATCGAGCGCAAAGGGGAACGCCAGATAGACGGCTTCCTTGGCCAGCGTGGCCGTTTTGTCCAGCTCGAAAATCAAATCCAGTTGCTTCAACCCGCGGTAAAGCCGCACGCGCATCGTGATCTTCGGGAAATTCACGTTGGTCGCCATGCTGTCCAGTTCGCCAAAGACCGGGCCGTTGAGCGCATGGATTTCGATGCCCGTCTGGCGATGATATTCAAAGCGCGGCGACGGCAGATTTTTCAGGTCGGAAACGACCGCGTAGGTGCCTTCGCCGCCGGTCACGTAGATCAATTCGCCTAAATTGTATTTGCTATCGGCATCCACCAGCTCACGGTACGCCTGCTTGTCGTAAAGGGACGCGATGCCGCCGGTTTGGGGATTGAGCGTGACGCGATAAAATTCGTTTTCCATCGTGTCGCCGGAAATTTTCACGGCATCGGGCGGGGCGCCCGGCAGCGCATCCCCGCTGTTCCCCGGCCCATAGGTGCGGTAGCCGACCGAGGGCAAATCGTCGGCGACAAAACAATTGCCGCCTTCGGGCAAGGGCTGGCAGGGCAGGATTTTTTTTGTGGCCAGGTCGCGCACCGCGCCGGTGATTTCCGTTTTCACCACGGCGTTGCGCGGCCAGGCGAGCGGGTTGAACACCACCAGATCCGCCGGCGGCGCGAGCGCCGCCAGCTTTTTCATTCCGGCGGCCAGCAGTTCGCGCGATTCGGCGTCGGCTTTCACCGCAAAGGAGCGTTTCACGGCCCATTGCTTCACGGTCTGTTCGGAATCGGGACTGGAAATGCTGCCGGCGGCGCCCCAGGTATGTTCGTTGTAAAGCAGAATGTTGTGCCAAAGATCGTCGAAACGGGCCTTCGGATAGGCCGCGCCGGCCACAATGCCCGCCAGCGAGTGGAGCATTTCGGCAACGGTGGCGCGTTCCTCGGCACGGCGGGACCATTCGGTTTCCAAGGCGGATGAAGCGGCGCCGTCTTCCCACCAACTGCCAAAATCCGTCTTCAATGTCGGAATGTCGTTGGAGAAATTTTTTTCGATGTAACCGAAAAAATCCTCCGGCAGCGCGAAAATCATTTCCGGATAAGCCCACTGCACGTTCCATGCTTGAACCGTCTGCGGCAGCCAGTCCTGCAGCGGGCGGTTGTCGCTGTAGGCGCCGTTGATGAGTATGGCGTCGTATGGATAATTCGTCTGGAACCGCGCCAGGTAACCGGGCAGTTCCTTCAGAGCGGTGCGGACGTTGTAAAGCAGCCGGCCAGCGGCGGCGTAACCGGGCTGATGGGTGATTTCAGCCAGCACGCGCGAACCGTCGGCGCCTTCCCAATAAAAGGGACCAGGCACGTCGCCGGCATAAGGCGCGCGGTCGTTGTTGGCGCCTTCGATGAAATACCGGATGCCCGAATTGGCCAGCACCATCGGCAGCGGCGCGATGGCCGACGGCACGTCGTCGAGAATCACCGAGTTCAACTCGAAGCCGCCGCGGTTGGCGAGATTGCGCGAATCGAGCGTGAGCCGGTTGAGCGCCTCGGACGAGCACAGGCCGGTGAGCATATTCGCGTAATCGCCGGACAAACCCCAGCGCTTTTGGCGCATCAGGTCAAAGACCGCGTCCGTTTGCTCCGGATGCAACTCCAGCAGGGCGTTCAACTGCCAATACGTCTCGGAATACCATTTGAAAAACGGGTATTCGCCGAGCAGGGCCAGCGCCGCCAGGCCGTTCTCGGCGTGGCGGATTTTGACGCGCGACTGCAAATCGGTGTAGCCGATGTCCGTGTGGACGGTGGGGACGATGAACAATTTCCATTTCCTGGCCGGCGGCAATGCCACGGACTGCCTGATTTCACGCGGCCCCGCCCGCAACGCCAGATCGAGCCGCGCCACGTCCGGCGCCAGGATTTGGAAATTATTTTCGCCAAAGCGCAGTTCGACTCTTTGCGAACCGGAAAGTCCGTTGGCATGCCAGGTCAGCTCCGCCGGCGCCGCGCCGCTTTGCAGATTGTCAATGGTGATGTGGACCGCCCGTTGCCAGCCGTCCGGCCCGCGTTTGAAAAACGGCAACGGCTCGGCGCGCAGCGTCAGCGGCTCGGCCGGCGCCGGCGCGCCGCTTTCCAGCCGCACGTCATCAAACAACGCCCAACTGCCCTCGGCATCCGTCAACGCGATGGTGTTCTCGCCGGCGCGCAACAGCGCCGACGGAATGAGCTGTGCCAGCGAGCCATGTTTACCGGCCCGCGGATCGGTCAGTGCCGCGTCGCTGCTGCCGCGCGGCAGGGTGCGCTGGATTGTTTCGCCGTTGATGTCCATAATCAGGTGCGGCGGGCCGCCGGGATGCGTGCTGACAAAATCCAGAACCAGCCGGTAAAAACCTGTTGGCGGTTGCGGCAGTTGGAAATAAATGACAAAGGTGTGGGGTCTGTTTCCGGCCCAGGCATCCGCCGGCCCCGGCAAAACGTAAGGCCAGTCTTTTGCCGGGTCACTTTGCCCGACCACGAAATTGACGTCATCGGGAAACCGTTTTGCATAGGCGGCGTAGTCGCCGGCGATGGCGAATTCGCGGTAATCACCGTCCGGCGCGCCGATTTGAAAAACCACGGGAAGGGCGGCGCGGCTGGAAAGGCCCGCCAGTATCCACCCGCCCAACAGACATCCCTTCAGGATTCGTTTCATCGCTTCATACGGCTGGAGGTTTGGATTAAACCGATTTACCCGAACATTGGCAGAAATGGCGGGACGACGCCAACATTGTTTCCTTGGGCAGACGCTGGCGGGGAGGCCCTCTTGCCGCTGCCAATCCTGACCGGACCGCCATTTTGAGTCGGGCCGCGTTGTGCGCGGCCGAAATGGCTCGGTGTTTGCAATTCGTTCTTGCGGCGTCAGGCAATTTTTTTATGGTCGGGGTGTGAATTTTCCGGCGTTTTGGGCCTGCGGCGTCAACGGGAATGTCCGGTGCTGGCGTTGGTCGTCCCACAGCCTGGCGGAGGCGCAGGCGCTCGCCGATGCAGCGGCGCAACAACTGGCCGACCGTTTCCGGCGCGGCGAGTTGCCGCCGCCACACCGCGGTTATTATCCCGACCGCCCGCTCCGCGAACCGGTGTTGCAGGAAATCAAAAACGACTCCGGGGAAACCCTCGCCGTCATCACCCGCAACTCCTGCGGCTGCCTGGTGCTCAACACCGCGCGGGTGATGTTTGTGGACGTGGATTTGCCGGCGCCCCGGCGACCGGGGCTGTTGGGGCGGCTCTTCGGGAAAACAGCCGCCACGCCGTCCGTTTCCGAAAACGTCGCGCTGGCAAAAGTCGAGGATTGGACGCGAAACCATCCGGATTGGGGCTGGCGCATTTACCGCACCCGCGCCGGCCTGCGGTTGCTGGCCACGCACGCGCTGTTCGACCCGCAGGTGGTGGTGGACGGCGGGGTATTCGACGCCCTGGGCGCCGACCCGCTTTACCGCCAGTTGTGCCGGAGTCAGAACTGCTTTCGCGCGCGGCTGACGCCCAAGCCGTGGCGCTGCGGCGTGCGGAGCAAACCTGAACGCTGGCCGTTTCCAGACGCCCGCGCCGAAAAACACTTTCAAAAATGGCAGGCGCATTACGAATCGTTCGCCGCGAACTGGGCCGCCTGCGAATTTGTCAAAACAATC
This sequence comes from Verrucomicrobiia bacterium, assembly GCA_035652955.1. GTDB lineage: Bacteria > Verrucomicrobiota > Verrucomicrobiia > Limisphaerales > UBA11358 > UBA11358. The sequence continues at coordinate 7,582 of DASRCU010000081.1, forward strand.
GGCAACGGCGCCGTGCATCCGGACGTCCGGCCTGTTCTGGCGGCTCACGACCGGTTGACGCGCGCGGCGTCGAAATTGAATCTGGCCTAAGCGCGCTGGCCGGCCGTTTGATTTTGCAATGAACTTTGGCCGGCAGCGGGAATCCGCCGGGTCATTCCCGCCCGGCGGCCCGAATAAACGGTTGCAGCTCCTTCATCAATTCAGCAAACCGCTCCAGTGGCAACTGTTGCGCGCACCGATCTGGAGAATATCGGCATATTCGGCCATCCGTTTCATACGGCGAAGTGCGCGGCTTGAAGGCCAGCCCCGCAGGAGGGTGGCGGCCGTCGGTCGGACGAAACGCGGGAAAGCATTTCCAGAAGCGAATCAGGCGGGTAGAATAAAGGCATGAGCGAGAAACGATCCATTGGCCTCTCTTCGACGATGCGCGAAGTGCTGGAGGCTTTTCCCGGCGCCCAACGGGCGTTGTTTCGACGTTACCACATCGGCGGCTGCAGCCAATGCGGATTCGACCCGAACGAAACCCTGGCGCAAGTCTGCGCGCGTCACGGCAATTTAAATGGCGAGGAAGTGCTGGCCCATATTTGCTCCAGCCACGAGCAGGACGAGAAAATTCTGATCGCTCCGCGCGAGCTGGACGCCTGGCGGCGGCGCGACCCTTCCGTGAAACTGGTGGACATCCGTTCGCGCGAAGAATTCGAGGCAGTCCACATTCCCGGCTCGGTCCTGCTCTCGCAAGAGGTCCTGCGCGAACTGCTGGCCAACGGCTCGAATCAGCAACCGGTGGTGATCGTGGACCATCAGGGCAAACAGGCGCTGGATGCCGCCGCCTATTTCCTGGGTCACGGTTTGCAGAACGTCCGTTGCCTGCGCGGGGGGATTGACGCCTGGGCGCAGGAGGTGGATTCCACGCTGCGGCGCTACCGGCTGGGATGAGTCCGGCGCGCAAAATTATTTCATGCGCCGATCCTTGGTTGCGGTGCGAAGACGGGCGTTCACCGCGTCACGTAGCCGTTGGCGCGAAACCATTCCACGGCGTCGGCCAGCGCCTGTTTGACCGGCGTCTGGGGCAGGCCCAGTTCGCGGATGGCTTTGCTCGGATCAAACCACATTTTGTATTTGGCCATCCGCACGCCGGCCAGCGGGGCTTTGGGCGGGCGGCCGGTGAAAAAGGAAAGGACTTCGCCGGCGTGAGCGACGGCCAGAGCCATCCCGTGCGGAATTTTTACTCTCGGCGCGGGGATGTCGGTTATTTCCTGCAGGGCGGCAAGTGTTTGTTGCAACGTCCAGTTCCCCTCCGCATGGCCCAAAATGTAGCGTTCGCCTGTGCGCCCTCTTTCCGCCGCCAGGATGTGACCGGCGGCCACGTCGCGGACGTGCACCCAGTTCAATCCCGTGTCCAGATACGCGGGCAGCCGGCGATTTAAAAAATCCACGATCACCCGGCCGGTGGGCGTGGGCTTGACATCGCGCGGGCCGAGGGGCGCGGTGGGATTCACGATGACCACCGGCAGGCCGCGTTGCGCCAGTTCCAGAGCCGCCTGTTCGGCAAGCCATTTGGACCGTTTGTAGTGATTGGTCATTTGCGCCTCCGAAACCGGCGCGGTTTCATCCGTGGGCACGACCCGGCCGTTTTGTTCCCGTGGCAGGCCGATGCAACCAACCGTGCTGGTATAGACCACTCTTCGGCAGCCGGCTTGTCCGGCGGCTTCCAGCACGCAGCGCGTGCCCTGGACATTGGCGGCATACATCGGCCGGTAATCGCGCAGCCACATGTGATAGCTGGCCGCCACGTGAAAACACCAGTCGCATCCGGCCATTTCGCGCTCCAACAGAGGGCGATCGAGGAGATCGCCCGTCACCCGCTCCACCTCGCGCAGGACATCGGCCAGCGCGCGGGTATCTGCCGCCGGGCGCAGCAGGATTTTCACCCGATGGCCGCGCGCAAGCAGTTCATGGACCAGATTGGAGCCGACAAACCCCGAAGCGCCGGTGACAAAACAATCCATATTCGTTTGCTCCCGCAATCGTTGCCGTGCCGGATCGGTTCAACGATTCAACGGATCAGGTGGCAACCGCTCAAGCAAACTCATTCTGCAAACCGCCGGGCAAATTGCCACAAAATTGTTCGGCACCTTGACAGGGCGCCTTCCTTTGGAAAAATTACCTCGCGTATGGCGGTGAACAGCAATGTCCGGAAAAAAATGAGCCGCGCCCACGCGCGCGACCTCGACGTCAAAATCCAGTTCCTCGAAGGTCTCGTCCGCCGGGACCCCGATTACGTGGACGCGCTGGAATTGCTGGCTGATCTTTACACGCAACGCGGACGTTACCTGGAAGGGTTGAAGCTGGACGAGCGTCTGGCGCGGCTGGAGCCGTACAAGGCGGTGGTCTTTTACAATCTGGCCTGCAGTTATTCGCTCACCGGCCAGTTTGATCGCGCCGCCTTTGCCCTGGAACGCGCCCTGCAACTGGGCTACCGCGATTTCGCCTGGCTGGCCCGCGACCCGGACCTGAAGGACTTTCGCCGACAGCCGCAATATCGCGAGATTCAAAACAAAATCAAGCGGCTGAAAATCAAGGTTCGTTGAATCGCCGGCGGGAATCCCGTGCGCCCCGTTTTTCCGATTCCATGAACCCTTCACCAAAATGAACGTCACCGTCCGCGGCCGCACCCGGCATTTTCGCACCGTTACCTTTGACGCCCAACGCAACGTCGTGGAGCTTATTGAACAACGATTGCTCCCGCACGAATTTCGGATCGTCGCCACCAAAAACTTTCGCCAGACCGCCGCTGCCATTCGCGATATGGTGGTGCGCGGTGCCGGCGCCATCGGCGCCACGGCGGCTTATGGCCTGGCGCAAGGCGCGCGGGCCTTCCGCGGCGGCGATTTACAGAAGTTCTCCGCCCACATCGAAACCGTCTTTCAAACCTTAAAAGACGCCCGGCCCACCGCCGTGGACCCGCTCAACGCCATGAAGGGCGTTTGCGCGGCGATGGCAGCCGGGCAGACCGTCGCCGAAAAACAATCCCTGGCGCTGGCCGCCGCCGAGGAATTTGCCAACCAGGATGTGCGCCATTGCCGGGAAATCGGCCGGCACGGCCAGTGCCTGATCCGCGACGGCATGAGAATTCTCACCCATTGCAACGCCGGCTGGCTGGCGTTTGTGGACGTGGGCAGCGCCACGGCGCCGCTCTATGCTGCCCAGGCGGCCGGTAAAAAATTCCATGTGTTTTGCAGCGAAACCCGCCCCCGCTGCCAGGGCGCGACCCTCACCGCCTGGGAACTGGCCCAACAGGGCATTTCCCACGAGATCATTGCCGACAGTGCGGTTGGTCATTTGATGCAACGCGGAGAGATTGACCTGGTGATTGTCGGCAGCGACCGGGTGCTGGGCCGCACCGGCGAAGTGGCCAACAAAATCGGCACCTACACCAAAGCAGTCCTCGCCGCCCGTCACCACATCCCCTTTTACGTGGCCATTCCACTTTCGACCATTGACTGGGATTTGCCAGGCGGCGCCGACATTCCCATCGAAGAACGTTCCGCAAGCGAAGTGCTGGGCGCATGGGGCGCTGTGGAGAATCCCCGTGCCAAATCCCGAAGTTCCCGACCCGGTCGGCGCGCCTGGCTGCGCGTGGCAAATCCCGGCAGTCCCGCGCGCAACCCGGCTTTTGACGTGACGCCGCCGGAACTGATCACCGGGTTCATCACGCCGGCGGGAATTTTCAAGCCGCGGGAATTGTGGCGGCGCCAGGCAAGCCTTTTGGCGGAACCGGTGTCGCGGGAAGGTCTGCCGGCTTCCGTGGAACATCTTGGGCCTTCCCGTTAGCCGACGTCCGGCCGCCGGGAGCGGCGCGAAATCTCTTTACAAGTCCGCGGCGGTTGTGTCAGGCTGCGCCAGTATGAAACTGTTAAAATCGTTTCTGCTGCTGGTGCCGGTGTTGTGGCTGACGGGTTGCGCCACCACGCAGTTCACCCGGCTCACGCCGCTGATCCAGCCGCGCAATGCCAACAACCTTTATCACGTGGAAGTGGCTTTCGATTCGCAACTGCAGGCGTTGCGCTGGGACAGCATCAAGGCCTATGCGCTGGTCAACGGCACGCCGTATCCGCTCCGCCCCGAACCCCAGGTGCCCCATCGCTGGGAGGGCTACGTGCCCATTCCGCCGGACGCTCACACGGCGCGGCTCCGTTTCAAATTTGATTATCTCTACAACGCCATCGGCAGCGGACCCAGGCCTGGCAGCGCTTATTCGCCGGAATACGAGTTGCGAATTGTGGACCAGCCGTAAGGGTTGACCGGGAATTGTCTCTGCCTACTTTTTTCGCAAGGCCGCCTTGGTCTGCGCCTGCAGGGTGTCCAGTTCGGATTGCAGCTCGCGCTTTCTCTCCGCCGACATCCGGTCAATGAACAAAATGCCGTTGAGGTGATCCACCTCATGCTGAATGGCGCGCGCAAGCAGACCGCCGGCGCGAAACTCAATCGTCCGGCCGGTTTCGTTCAACGCCGTCACCTCCACAAATTCAGGTCGGGGGATTTCTCCGTAAATTTCGGGAAAGCTCAAACAGCCTTCGGCGGCGGCGACGGTCTGACCGTGGGGTTGAATTTGGGGGTTGATGAGCACCAGCGGCATGAATTGGTCCACGTCGGCCGGCTGGCCGTCCCGTTCGAGAGTGGAGGGACGGTCCTTGACCTCGCGCACGTCCAGCACCGTCACTTGCAGGGCGCGTCCGACCTGTTGCGCCGCCAGTCCGACCCCGTGGTTGGCGTGCATGGTCTCGATCAAATCGGCAATGAACTGCCGAATTTCCGCCGTGATTTTTTCAACCGGCGCGCCCTTTTTCCGCAGAACAGGGTCGCCATATTTTCGAACTTCCAGAATCATTTCCTGAATTTTAAGCGATCAAATGCGTCCCGCACATGCCGGATTTCACCGCCAATCTTTTGTGCGGCGGCCGCGGTCGTTAGCCGCAATTTACACCCAGCAATTGCAAAATGCGCTGTAATTCTTCGTCACTGAAGAATGAAATCTCCACCGTGCCCTTGCCGTGGGCGTAGTTCAATTTGACGCGGGTGGCCAACACCTCGCGCAGCCGGGCCTCCAGATCGGCCACGTGAGGGTCGCCGAGGGGAGCGGCGGTTTCCGGCGCCGGGATTTTTCCGGCGCGGCGCCGGGAGAATTTGGCGACCAAACCCTCCGTTTGCCGCACGTTCAAACCTTCCTTGACAATCCGTTCGGCAACAAGCTGCTGTTGCGCCGCGTCGGCCAGGGCCAGGATGGCCTTGGCATGGCCGGCCGAAAGACGCCCGTCGCGGAGAAAATTCTGGACGCTCGGCGGCAGCTTCAGCAACCGCAGCGCATTGGCCACCGCCGCACGGCTTTTGCCGACCCTGGCGGAAATTTCCTCCTGAGTCAGTTGAAATTGCTCCGCCAGTTGCGCGAAGCCCTGGGCTTCCTCAATGGGATTCAGATTTTCGCGCTGGAGATTTTCGATGAGCGCCAGTTCCAGAACCGCACGGTCATCGGCCTCGCGAACGATGACCGGCACTTCCAACAACGAAAGCAACTGAGCGGCGCGCCAACGGCGTTCGCCGGCAATCAACTCAAAAAAACCGCCGCGCTCGCGCACGATCAGCGGCTGAACAATGCCTTGCTGGCGGATGGAATCGGCCAACTCACGCAGGGCTTCCTCGGAAAAATCCTTGCGCGGCTGGAGCGGACAAGGGCGGATGCGATCCAGCGGCACGCGCCGGACGGTTTCACCCGTCTCGGCAGCCGGCGACCCTTCGGCGGATGGAGCGGCACGGCCACCGGGCGCGGCCGCCGCCGGAGGTGCCGTAAGGACGGGACGGCCGCCGAGCAAAGCGCTCAAGCCGCGTCCCAGAGCGGGTTTTGCCATAAGCGCAGCGTGGCAGAAACGCTTCCGGGTCTCAAGTCTTATGTCCGTCCCCCGTCGGACGTTGTCCTCGTGCCTGGGTTTGGACGACCGCGCGTCCCGCGAGATTTTTAGCAACCCGCCGCGACGTATTCCCCGGTCACATCCGGCCTGGAAATCCGGGAAATTGCCGGCTACCCTCTTCGCCGTCGCCAACGAAGCCCGTTGCCGCGGCACCAATAGCCTTTACAAAAAACGCAAAGCCTTTAACAACTTATGGCAAGTATTTCGTTCGAGAAGCGTTAGTTTTATTCAACAACGAAGCATGATGCTGGAGTCGCTTTTATATCCCAAAACCGTAGCGGTCATCGGCGCCTCGCGAAGCCCGGGCAAGGTGGGGCACGCGCTCCTGGCCAACCTGGTCAATGGCGGGTTCCAGGGCGCGATCGTGCCCGTCAACCCCGGCGCCACAGAAATCCTCGGCCTGAAATGCTACCGATCGCTCAGCGAGTATTTGGGGCAGATTGACCTGGGCATCATCGTTGTGGCCGCTCCCCTGGTGAAAGACGCGCTGGGGGATTGTATCCGTGCCGGCGCCGGCGCCGTCATCGTCATCACCGCCGGCTTCAAAGAAACCGGCGCGGCGGGCGCGGCGGCCGAGGCGGAACTGGTCAAAATCTGCCGCGCCGCCGGCGTGCGAATGGTCGGACCGAACTGTCTGGGCGTCCTCAACACCGACCACGCGATGAACGCCACCTTCGCGCCCTCGGTGCCGCCGCCCGGAAAAATTTCCGTCCTCTCCCAGTCCGGCGCGTTGTGTGTGGCGATTCTGGATTGGGCGGCGGAACAGCGACTGGGTCTGGGCAAAGTCATTAGCTTCGGCAACAAGGCCGATCTCAACGAAGTGGATTTCATTCAGGCGCTGGCCGAGGACCCGGCCACGCGGGTGATTGCCGGCTATCTGGAAAGCATTCAGGAGGGAGACAAATTTTTGCGCGTGGCCGAACAGGCCGCCAACGTCAAACCGGTGGTGATTTTGAAGGTGGGCATCACCCAGGCCGGCGCCAGGGCGGCATCGTCCCACACCGGCAGCCTGGCCGGCGCGGACATTGCCTACGGCGCGGCGTTCAAGCGCGCCGGCGTGATTCGCGCGGAAAATTTCGAGGCGCTCTTTGATTACGCCGCCGCCTTTGCCATGCAGCCGCTGCCGGCCGGCGAACGCCTCGGCATCATCACCAACGCCGGCGGCCCGGGCATCATGGCTGCAGACGCCGCCGAAACCCTGGGTCTGAAAATCATCCCGCCGACCCCCGAAAGCGAGGCCCGGCTGCGCACGTTTTTGCCGGCCTCGGCCGCCTTCGGCAATCCGGTGGATGTCATTGGCGATGCCGAGCCGGATCGTTACGTGCAGGCGTTTGAAGTGCTGCAGGAGGATGAAAATATTGACGGCCTCATCGTGGTCGTCACGCCCCAGAACATGACCCGCCCGCTGGAACTGGCGGAAAAGCTCGGCGCCGCTCACCGGGGCCAAAAACCGGTGTTAGCCGTGTTCATGGGCGGTTCGGAAGTCGCCGCCGCCAAGGAGAAGCTGATGGCCGTGGGCATTCCCAATTATCCCTCGCCGGACCGCGCGGTGAAGGCTCTGCGGGCCATGTGCGATTACGCGGCGTGGCGCCGCCGCCCCGCCCGCATCGTCATGCGCTTCCCCGTTAACCATCGCCGCGTGGACCGCATACTCCAGGCCCATTTGCGCAGCGGCGTCGGACCCATGGGCGAGGTGGAGGCCAAGGAAATTCTCCGCGCTTACGATTTCAACGTGTTGCCCGGCCAACTGGCCCGCACCAGCGAGGAAGCCGTGGAAATTGCCGAGCGCATCGGCTACCCGGTGGTGCTGAAGATTTCCTCCCCGGACATCATCCACAAATCCGATTTCGGCGGCGTACGGACCAACCTGGCCAATGCCGAGCAGGTGCGCGATGCGTTTGACCTGATGATGCTGCGCATCCAGCGCCGCGCGCCCCACGCCCACATCCGCGGCGGCTTCGTTGAAAAAATGGGCCAGCGCGGACGGGAGGTGATTCTGGGCATGACGCGTGACCCGCAATTCGGCCCCATGCTGATGTTCGGCCTGGGCGGAATTTTTGTGGAGGTGATGAAGGACGTGACCTTTCATCTGGCGCCCATCACCGCCGAAGAGGCCATGCAGATGTTGAAAGGCACGCGCTCCTACGCGCTCTTGCAAGGCGCCCGCGGCCAGGCGCCAGTTGACCTGGACGCCCTCGCCAGCGCGCTGCAACGCATCAGCCAGCTCGCCACCGATTATCCGCAAATCCGGGAACTGGACATCAACCCGTTCATCGTCGGCCCGGTGGGCATGGAGGCCTACGTGGCCGATGCGCGGATGACGCTGGCGAGCACCACGAAAAATGCGGAATGAAAGAACGATTCATCGGCGACGGGAAATTTTGATGGCACCGGGCGCCATTCTGCGTTTTGATTTATGAGCACATCCCTTTCCTACGACCCGAATTGGCAGGAAACTTACCGGTCGCAGATTCTTTCCGCCGCCGACGCGGTGAAGAAAATCCGCCCCGGTCAGCGCATTTTCATCGGCACCGGCGCCGGCGAACCGCTGGAACTGGTCCAGGCATTGAGCCGGCGCGCCCGCGAACTGCCGGACACCGAAATCGTCCACCTGCTCACCTTTGGCGAGGCGCCCTATGCGCACCGCGAGCTGGCGCAATTCTTCCGCGTCAACAGCTTTTTCATCGCCGAAAACGTCCGCGGCCTCATCCAGGAAGGTCTGGGCGATTACACGCCAATCCATTTGTCCGACCTGCCGCTTTTGTTCGACAGCGGGCGGTTGCCGCTGGATGTGGCGTTGATCCAGGTTACGCCGCCGGATTCCTCCGGCCTGTGCAGCCTGGGGGTGTCGGTGGATATTGTCAAAAGCGCCGCCGAAAACGCCGCCCTGGTCATCGCCCAGGTCAACCCCAACATGCCGCGCACGCAGGGAAACTGTTTTCTTCACGTCCATGAGATTGACGTGCTGGTGCCTTCCCAGGCGCCGCTCATCGAAGTACCGACGCCGGAAGTGAACGAGACCACCCGTCAGATTGCCGAACACGTCGCCGCACTGATTGAAGACGGCTCGACGATTGAATTTGGCATCGGCCGCATCCCCCAGGCCGTGTGCCCCTTTTTGAAAGGCAAGAAGGACCTCGGCGTGCACACCGAAATGGTGACCGACAGCATCATCGAACTGATTGAATGCGGTGCCATCACCGGCCGCCGCAAGACGGTGGATGCGGGCAAAATCGTCGCCAGCTTCTGCCTGGGCACCCGAAAAATTTACGAGTATGTGAACCAAAATCCGTTGTTCGCCTTTCACCCGACCGAGTACGTCAACGACCCGGCCCTCATCCGCCGTCAATTCAAAATGGTTGCCCTCAACACGGCGCTGGAGATTGATCTGACCGGCCAGGTTTGCGCCGATTCCATCGGCTCCAACTTTTTTTCCGGTGTGGGCGGGCAGGTGGATTTCAGCCGCGGTGCCGCCCAGTCCCGCGGCGGCAAAGCCATCATCGCATTGCCCTCCACGGCCCGGAACGACAGTGTTTCCCGCATTGTCACCCGGCTCAGCCCCGGCGCCGGCGTGGTTCTCACCCGCGCCAGCGTGCAATACGTGGTGACCGAATACGGCGTGGCCTATCTCCACGGCAAAAGCATCCAGGAACGGGCGCTGGCGCTGATCAGCATCGCCCACCCGAAATTCCGCGCCCGTTTGCTGCGCGAAGCCATCGCCGCCAAATATCTCTCCGCCGAAATGGCCGACAAGGAAGGCAAAATCCTCGTTGGCCCCAAGGAACTGCGCACCACCTTTCTGCTCCACGACGGCACCCAAATCAATTTCCGTCCCATTCATCCCACCGACGAACCGCGCATGCGCGACCTGTTTTACAAGTTGTCCGAGGCGACGATCTACTACCGGTTCATGAGCCATCAAAAGCACGTCTCACGACAGCAGATTGAGGATTTCGTCTATGTGGATCACCGCCACGACGTGACCATCGTCGGCACGCTGCCTGAAGCCTACGGCGAGGCAATCATCGCCGTCGGCAGCTACTACCTGGACCCCAAAACGAATCTGGCGGAAGTGGCCTTTGTGGTGAGCGACCCCTGGCAAAATCACGGCATCGGCACATTTCTGTTGAAGCATCTCATTCGAGTCGCCCGCCGCAACGGCATCCGCGGCTTCACCGCCGAAGTGCTCACCGACAACAAACCCATGCAGGCCGTCATTGCCAAATCCAACTGCAAAATCCGCAGCACCCTGACCGGAAACGTTTACAGCTACGAGATGCTTTTTGAGTGAACCGGCGCGCCGGCTAGTTCGGCAAATAAGGCCGCAGGCGCGCGGCCAGCAATCGGTAACCGGCGGCATTCAAATGCAATCCGTCACTCACGAATAATTCCCGGCACGGTTTGCCGTCCGCGCCCAACACCAGGTCGTACGTGTCCACGCACTTCACACCCGGCGTTTCCCGACACCAGGCGGCGATCCGATCACCCAAACGTTTCTCCCGTTCGTGCTGTTTCCATCGCGCCGGGCTGGGATTGGAAGTGATATAGACAATCTCCGTTTCCGGCAGCCGGGCATGAACCACCGCCACAAATTGCGTGAAGTCCGCAAAAACCTCCTCCACCGGTTCCCCGGCCCAAAGCTCGTTATCCCCGGCGCGCAAGAAAATCATCCGCGGCCGATAGGGAAAAATAATGCGGTCGGCGTAGTGCGTGCAGTCGGCAATGTAACAGCCCCCAAACCCGCGATTGATGGGCGGCGGATTCGTCACCCCGATATCCTGCGCCAGCGTCGCCCACTTGCGAATCACCGATGAGCCGGTGAACAAAATGCCGTCTGGCGGCGGCGGATGGAGACGGTCGGCGCGTTCAAAAGCCGCGATGTCCTTTTGCCAACGCGCATAACCCTGGTAAGACCATGCCGCGCCAGCAGACAGCGGCCAAATTGCCAAGCTGACCGCTGCCAAAATTAAGAAACAAAGCCGCACGCCGTGGAAAGCCAGAAACCTTTGAAAATCATTAAGGATAGTACACGCTGGCACCCGATGCCGGCGCGGTGGTGTGATGCGCCAACCACAACACGTCAGGGTCATTCGGGACTGCATGCACCAGACTTCCAATGTTTGGCGCATGATCAGCGGCCCAAGTCACTGGAGGAATAACTCCCGGTTGCAACCATTTGTGAATTTCGGCATGGCCATCGGCAAATAGAAAGGCGCAGGCGTTGTTATGGTATTTAGCCGGCAGGTCAATAAAAACGGTATTTCCCACGCCTTGGGGCATTTCCACGGCAAAGCCAGCGTCGTTGATACTATTGGGATGTTCGTCTAAAAACACCCACAAATCTGACGGTGATGGCGCGGTGATATCTCCCATCTTGATATAAGTTCGCCACTTGCTGCTGGGATCTCCACCGCTTGGTCCAAGCAACCAATGGCCCAAATAGTGGTCACCTCCACCCCAATTGGAGTGTCTCTGACCGTTTTCGAGCGGACCGATAGCTTGGTTCTCCGAAAAACTGCGCACGCGCGGCGTTTCCGTACCGTTGTAAGTCCACGTGCTCAAATCACCGGGGTCTTTGAAGACTTTGGGGTCTTTCAAATATTTCCCCAGCACGGAGTATTGGGGGTCAATCAAAAGCTGAGCGTTCACCGGATCCGGAATGCCGTTGAGGTCGATCCCGATAGCACTCATATCGCCCGCCACCCAGCGCGGATAGGCGTTGTAATCCGGATTGGGCGGAAGGAGGTCCTGGTTGTCGCTCGGATACATATACCACGCCAGATCAATCTGCTTGAGATTATTCATTGCCGCGATGTTGAGTGCCCGCTGCTTGGCCGCGCCGAGCACCGGCAACAGCAGCGCCGCCAGAATGGCAATAATGGCAATCACCACCAGCAATTCAATCAGCGTGAATCCACCGCACCGCGACGGTGCAGAAACGGCGGCTGCTTTTCCAACCCGTTTGCCGGCACCCCCAGCCGTCCGGCGCCGGCTTAAACTGATATTGATGGGTTTGATCTTTTTCACAATTCAACTGTAAACCCGATGTCGCTATCTGGCAAATCATAGGATTATATGGTGTGCGCCCAACCCGTGGCCGGATGCCGGAGCTTCGGCTGACGCCTTTCGGCCTCGTTTCCGGCGGCCAGAAATGCACTGCACCTCTTCCACCCAGAGCGACAAAACCTTTTTCGACAGGCGCTTCCGTCTTCAACATCCCGATGCCGCTCTTTTTGGCAGAGTGGCGCCTTCTTTTCGATGGGCGGCGCTGCGCGAGGCCGCAGATTTTCTTTCTCGCGCCGCCGGGAATTTGGTCTGGCAAAAAACCTCTCCTTGCCGGTCAACCTGTCACCGGCTCACGACTGCAAGGACAATGCGCGGATGTAACCGCGGCTTCACGGGGGAACGATGGGCTTCACCGTGTTGAAGTTTTGCGAACGCCGGCAGGTGTGTCCTGCGGAACGCTTCCGACTCACGGCACCGTATTGTCGCCCCAACCATTGTTGTTCCATCGGGCGGTGGCGTGCACATTGGCCCAGCCGATGTCGGTCAAATTGGGACCGGGCGTCCAGGTGTTGATGGGATTGGGCGGCATGGTGACCGGCCGGCAGGTGAAGGCGGGTGCGATCCATTTATGGCCTTCTGCGTGGCCGTCGGCGAAGGAAAACACCGTCAACTTGCCGTGGAAACTGCCGGGCAAATCTTCCCAGTAAACACCCACGTTGGCCCGCACGTTCATCCAGCCGTCATTGATGCTGTCCGGATGCTCCTCGGCAAACACGAATAAATCCGTGGGATGCGGCCAGGTGAGGTCTGAAGCCCGGTTGTAGGCGCGCAAAATGGGCGGATGATTTTTGTTATACCAATGGGATTGACCGACCGGATACGCATCGCCGCCGCCGCCTGGCCCGATATAAGCGCCGCCCTCCAAAAAACCGTTCATGGAATAACTGCGCACGCGATCAAAACTTTTTCCGCCTTCCAGGCACGGATAATGATCCGACGGGCATTTGTAGATCGCCACTTGCCGGCTACAATACGGCGCCAACAGACCGTTTCGCAGATAGTTGGTGTTGATGTTGTCGGGATTGTCGGGTGTGAAATTCAACCAGCCGGCGATCCAATTGACCCGCGGATCGGTCGTGTGGCCGTCGTGATTGGGCGTGAGCCGGTCTGCGTTGTCTTCAGGATACATGAGCCAGGCCAGCGTCATTTGCTTGAGATTGGAAATACACCGGGCCTCTTTTGCCTTTTCCTTGGCGCCAGCCAGAGCCGGCAACAACAACGCCGCCAGAATGGCAATGATGGCAATCACCACCAGCAATTCAATCAGCGTGAATCCACTAAACCGCGGCGATGCAGAAACGATTGCCGCCTCTGCCGGCGGGTTGATTGCGGCACCCCCTGCCGTCCGGCGCCGGTTAAACCAAGCTTTGGTGGGTTTGACTATTTTCACTCCCTGAGCTTTTAGTCCCCTGCCACCGTTGTGTAAATCATAGGATTGTATGGTCGCCGCCTGCTCCCTGAATCGGCCGCCGAGTCCGGGTTAGAGGGCAGCAACCGGCGGAGATCAAGCAGCGGAGATTCCGCCGGAGCGGCGCTGCGCGACGCCGCAGATTTTCTTTCTCGCGCCATCGGGAATTTGGTCTGGCAAAAAAACTCTCACTTGCCGGTCAACCTGTCACCGCCTCACGATTGCAAGGACAATGTGTGGATGCATCCGGCCCGGAACGGCACCGCAAATGACATTGACGGGCCGTTGCCAATTTTCTTCAATACGGCGCCGCCGTCGGGGTTTCGGCACAAAATGAAAGTCTTGTTCGACCATCATCTGCCTTTTTCGCTGGCGCACGGCGGGCTTCAACATCAGCTCGAACAAACCAAGGCGGCGCTGGAAAGAGCCGGTGTGGAAACCGATTTTGTCCGCTGGTGGGATGCCGCCCAACGCGGAGAGATTATTCATTTTTTCGGCCGGCCCACGGCGGATTACATTGCCTTCGCCCACGGCAAAGGATGCAAAGTGGTGATGGCGGAATTGCTGTCGGCCGTCGGCTCGCGTTCGCGCGGCGCGCTGATGCTGCAAAGGGCGGCCATCCGGTTTTTTCGAAGTCTCCTGCCGCGCATCTTTACCACGCGATTGGCCTGGGACGCCTATCGCCGGGCGGACGCCTGCATTGCCCTGACCACCTGGGAAGCGCATTTGATGAATTATCTTTTCAGCGCGCCCCGCGAGCGGATTCACGTGGTGCCCAACGGAGTTGAGGAAATTTTTTTTAACCAGTCGCCAACCGCACGCGGCCCCTGGCTCGTTTCCACCGTCACCCTGACGGAAGTGAAACGGATTCTGGAGTTGGCGCAAGCGGCCATTCTGGCGCAAACGCCCTTGTGGGTTATTGGGCGAGCCTATGCGGAATCCGATCCGTATGCGCAAAAATTTTTCGCGCTGGCCAGACAGAACGCGCGTTTGATCCGTTACGAAGGCGCCATCAGCGACCGCGCGCAACTGGCGAAAATCTATCGCGAAGCGCGCGGCTTTGTGCTGTTGAGCCGCTGGGAGACGCAAAGCCTGTCCGCACTGGAAGCCGCTGCCGGTGGCTGTCCGCTGCTGTTGAGCGATTTGCCCTGGGCACGCAGCACGTTCGGCAAACACGCCAGCTATTGTCCCCTCACCACGCCGGAGCGGACGGCGACATTTTTGAAAAAATTTTACGACACCGCCCCGACGCTCCCGGAGCCCCCCAAACCGGCGAGCTGGGATGAAGTGGCCCGGAAGCTGAAGACGATCTACGAAGGGGTGTTGAGCACCTCCCGGTAAATCTCCAAATGCCGCTGGGCGATGACGCGCGGATGAAACCGTTCGCGCGCCTGTTTTTTGGCTTCCGCCGCCAACGCGTTTGCCCATTCCGGTTGCGTCAAGATTTTCTCCACCGCATTTCTCATGCTTGCCGCATCCTGCGGGTCGCATAGCAAACCGGTTTGGCCGTCGGCAATCAAATCCGGCACTCCGCCGACGCGCGCGGCCACGACCGGCACGCCGGCCGCTGCCGCTTCCAGCACCACCATCGGGCAATTATCCTCCAACGACGGCAGTGCCAACAGCGTCGCGCGGCTTAAACGCGATTTCAATTCCTCGCGCCCGACAAATCCGGCGTGTTCGCACCAGGGTCGCACCGCCAGCAATTCAAAAAATTGGCGGCCATAGGCCTCGTCGCGGGGGGCGCTGCCCAGAAAAACCACCTTGAATTTTTTTCGGGCAGCCAGCGGATCCAGGGCGCGGATCAAGGCAATCTGATTTTTGTGGAGACACACGGCACCCACGCAGACAATCACCGGTGGCGACGACGGCTGGCGAGGGATTTCAAAGAAGCTGGCGTCCACGGCATTGGGCACCACCCAGGTTTTCCGGGCCAGAGGGTTCACCGCCTGACGCGTGTAATGGGTGATGCACACCACGCCGTCAGTGCGCGGCAGCACAAAGCCTTCCAGCCGCGCCGCCAGCCACAGAAAGGAGAAAGGCCGGGCGCGATTCACCCGCGCCACCAGCCGCATGTTACCGTGAATGGTAACGACGTTGGGGAAGCCGGAAAAGACGGCGCTGAGGGCGCAATCGCGTTCGGTGCCCTGGCCATGAACGATGTCCGGTTTGATCTCGCGCAATTTTTTCCGCACCGCGCGAATGCAACCTTGATAGCCGGTGCGCAGCCAGCCGATTTTGGGCACATGCAAACTGTGAAACCGGATATTCGGCGCCAGTTTCTCCCGCGAACGCAGCGGCTGCTGCACGCACGAAAGCACGTGGACTTCCACCTCCGGCAATTCCGCAAATCCCTGAAGCAGCGCTTCCGGCGCCTGACCAAACGAGGGAATCTCGGAATGCGGTTGGCCAATGATCAGGCGGCCATCCGAGGTAATCTGCGCGACACGCAAGGGGTTCATCTGGAAACCAACTCGTCAGTTTGATCGCCCGACGCCAGCAGCCGGAGAATGGGTTTTCATCGCCCTGCCCGCTGAAACAGCGGTTCTTGGATTAACGGGAACCCCGCCACGGGCAGATACTGTTGGGCTCGCGCCCGGCGTTCCTGCGCATACTGAATCGCCACCGGGAGGCCGTGACGCAACAATTCGGCGCCGAGCGATACGGATTCGACGGGCTGGCCCAACAAGGCTTCTTTAGCCAGTTTCAGATCGCTTTCCTTCAATTGGCCGCGGCGTTTCAAGGCCACCGCCGTGGTTAGCCACCAGCGATAGAGGCGGACGCGCTCTTCCTGCCACATCTTTTTGGCCAAGGACGAAAAACGGCTGGCGGCATACAGGGCATAAAAAGGCGCCAGTTTGCGCTCCACACGCCGGGAAATCTGGTACCGCGGCGAGCCGCTGAGGGATTGCCCGTGCATTCGATAACGAATGAGCGGTTCGGGGTCCCAGAGAAAATCGCCGGCGGTCGCCGCCAGCAAAATCCAAAGCGCCCAATCCGGCGTATGGACCCAGCAGGGCTGGAAATACGGCAAAACCCGCCGCGATGGCTCCATTCGCACCAGGGCCGAAGGTTGATTGATGATGTTGTGCTGGAGCAGAATGGAAAGCATCCGTTCCGCCGGCAGGGTTTCCGGCAGGCGCCGGCCCACTTCCGGCAGCGCGTGTTCGATAATCTCGCTCCGATACGGTTGGCCCTCTCCATCAATCCATTTGGCTGCTCCATGAATCAATACGGCGTGGGGATGGGCGCTGAGCCGGGCAACCCGTTTTTCCAGCAGACGCGGTTCCAAAATATCATCCGCACCCGGTGAGCACCAAAACTGGCCGCGCGCCTGTTCCATCAGCGACACGATGCTTTGGTGGAGGCCCCGGTTGGGTTTCCAGGCAAACAACTTGAAACGCGGGTCGCGGAGAAAGGGTTTGACCTGTTCCACCGTGTGATCCGTGGAGCCATCATCCCCAATCAGGATCTCGAAATCGCTGAAAGTCTGGGCGACGATGGATTCGAGCATCGTGGGCAGATAATCTTCGCCGTACTTTGTGGCGTTATAGACTGGAAGCAGCAGACTGACCAGCGGGGATTTCATGTCGGTGAATGCACAGCCCTTCGACGATGGCAAGCGCTGAACACATAAGCTTGCCCGCCGCCGGCCAGCCAGTGTGCATCATGCGGAGCGCAAAAAGCAAACAGAAATGAAACGGGAACCGGGGAATGGGCGCGCCTCCTGGCGCTGGCAGTTCCGGCCAGATTCCTCGCAGCCCCGGCAGATCGGTAACGCTGACCGCCGACCAAGCCGAAGGGAAGCCCGTCCGCCCGGCCGGCAGGGGAACAACGTGCGGGTGGCGATAAAATCCACGGTGGCGATAGCGCCGCCCTATCCAAAAGGCGAACCGCCCCTGTCTCCAGTGCAATGTCGCTCTACCGCGAATGTTCCGGCAGGGACGTGCTGCGGCGCGTCCGGCCACCGGCCACCACATCTCAATGCATCCTGAATGTCTTGTTCTTTTTTTGCCCGCTCCACAACGGCATCTTCGGAAACCGGCCTTTCCTTGACAAAGCTCATCTACAAGGGAAATAATGAATCGCCTCATCGAAAGATTCATGGGTATTTGTGCCGACGATATCACCATTGCCGTAACGGTTTTTGACCGCCGAGACTATGTGCTCGAAGCCATCCGCAGCGCGCTTGGCCAAACTGTTCCCGTCAAGGTTATGGTGGTGGAAGATTGCGGGCCGGATCCGGCAGTGCGTGAGGCCATCGTTGGTGAATTCGGGCATCGGATTGAATATATTCGCAATTCGAGCAATCGAGGGCTGTTTGACAACTGGAATGCGTGCCTGGAGTATTGCCGAACTCCCTGGCTTTCCATTTTACATGACGACGACCTGCTGCGGCCCCATTTTGTCGAAACCATGTTACAACTGGTTAAAAAAAAACCCGAACTGGGATTTTATTGCGGGCGGCAGGCGATACTGACAAACGGAGTCGTCATCCCTCCTCCACCAACAAACTGGGCCGCTCCCTGGCGTGAAATAGATATTCGCTCTGCGGCAGATGTCAATTTCACGCTTTTCCCCGGTCACTTGTTTCGCGTCGAGAATGCCCTTGCCGTTGGCGGTTTTGAAACGCACTCCTATTTCACCGGAGATTGGGACATGTGGTTTCGACTGACGGCAAGGTTTGGGGCGGTCCAATCGGCCGCGGAAGTGGCTATCGTGCGCTCTCATGAAACGGAGGGACGGGGAACCCTGCTTGTGGAACGGAAAGGTTGGAAATGGGCCCTCGACAACCGCCAGCGGAAACGGAATCTCACTTACTTAAAACAGATCAGAGGAATGGAGCTGCCCTTTGAACGCACGAAGTTGCTTGAAACCAGTCCGATTTCGCTTCGATTGCTGTTGCGTCATGCCCACGGATTCACGCGCCGCATCAATTATTACAACTGGTGGCTGTTTGTTCACAGTCGGGCACCCCACTGGCGTTACAAAGTGTTAAAATGGCTGTTTCGTTTGGCTGGCCCGGGTGGCTTGAGATCCCTCTCCCGTCTGCTGGCCAAAACCACATCTTAAAAAGAAAGATGACTCGCTGATCCTCTGCTTTCCCGCAAATTAACAAACAAGCATCCGACAAGCAATCAAGTAACAAACGGGTTGGTCTTAATGAATCTGGAATTACTCATTCGCAACTGGGCTCGCCAAACCCTGCCGGCGGGGATCAGAAGGCCGGTCGGCGCTTTTTGTGGCAAAGTGCGTTCCACCCTTCTCTATCCCTTGATGGGGTTAGCCTTCGACTTGACGGGTGGCAAATATAAAGTTGACGGTTGTTCGTTTGTCATACCCAAACGACTGACTTCGCTGGCCTTTCGAGCCTCTTTTTTGATGAACAGTTATGAAGAGGATGAACGGCGTTTGGTGGCAAAATATGTCCAACCTGAAGATAGTGTTTTGGAATTGGGAGCATGTCTGGGAATAATCAGTTGCCTCACCAATAAACGGTTGCGCGATGCAAACCGTCATGTCGTTGTGGAGGCAAACCCCTACTGCTTGCCGTATCTCTACCAAAACCGGCAAATAAACAGGGCTTCGTTTTTAGTGGAAAACTGTGCCGTAAGTAATGAACGCCAAGTCTCATTCGCCATCCATCCCATGTATATTACCGGCAGTCGGATCGCAACCGCCGGCAACCTGGTGCGCGTTCCCGGCCGGCGGTTAAGTGAATTGATTGCGCGTTATGGCCCTTTCACCGTTCTGATTATGGACATAGAAGGCGGCGAACTGGAGCAATTGCAATCCTGCCGGGAAGCTCTTCACGACTTCAGATTCATTCTGGTCGAATTACATGAATCGGTTATCGGTAGCGACGGAGTTGAACGCTGCCGTTGCGTGTTGAAACAAGCCGGATTCAAAATGGTTGAGCGATCTTATATCACGGAAGCCTGGTTGAAAGATTGAAATCCGACGGCAAAGGAAATTATTAAACAAGGCGGTAAACATTTTATGCTGGCTTGCCGGATTTCATGATTCTGGCGTTGTGCATTCGGTGGGAACACAAAACGTCAGCCTTCCGCGCCATCAATCAGACGACTCAAACTTTGCATGGCACCAGCGCCGCCAGCAACCGGGCCGCCGGACGGGGCAGCCGCATTTCCGTCTCCCGAATGAGTTCGGAAGGCAGGCCAATGCGCAGGAATAAATATCCGCCGATCACTCCCCCCACCGTCCCGTGAATTGCCAATCGCGCCAGAGCCGGCAACCCGGCTGTCGCGAACCAAAGGATAATGGCCAGCGGAATCAGCGCCAGCGCCAGCTTCAGGGAAGGCCACACCCAACCTACCGCCAGTTCCAGCCAGGAAACGCCAAACCAACGGCGGCTCCGGCGCAAACCGAACTGCCAGGAAAAAACAATGAGGCACGCCACCGAACAGATTAGAATTCCCGACAAGCCCCAGCGGTATCCCACCAGCAACGACAACGTCACAAAGGTGCAGCCTTCCACAAAATACAGGTAGCGCATGGCGCCGATGTCCTTGAGGACCATGACAAAATTGCAGTGCGGCGCCTGCACGGCGGTGAAGAAAAGCCAGATGGCCAGCAACACGTCATCGGCCGGTGGCCAGAAAATTTTGCCCCCGGTCCACACCCGCACAAACAGGCTGTTGCATAATGCAAAGTTCACGCCCAGCAACACGCCCAGGCTGGCCATCAGCGTCACCAGATTCTGAAAGCGGTGCCGCAGCCGGTCGGCTTCGCCGCGGGCCACCATTTCACACAAACCCGGCGAGGCTGCCACGTAAGGCTGAAACATCAATTGCCGGACCAGCAGAAAGACCTTGGTGCCAATGGCCCAGACGGCGGCGGTTTCCAGTCCCAGCGTGCGCGACACGATAATGGTTTGGCTGGCCACGATCAATTGCGCGCCCAGGTTCATCAAAAATACGTCCTTGCCGTAAAGAAAAACTTCTTTGAATTGCGCCCAGGAAACCTTTCCCCACTCACCGGCGCGCGGCCAGAACCCCAGCCGCCGGCAATTCCAAAACAGATAAACCGGCGCCGCCAGCGCGGTGAGGGCGTTGGCATAGACAAAGGAGAAAATGCCGCAGCCCCTGAACAGAAACCACACCAGCAATCCCAGCGACACCATCATATTGGCCATGCTTTGCCAGTTCGTCAGGTCAATCCGCTGATGGGCGGACAACATGATCGTCAGCGGATTCATGCAGAACATGAACGCGGCGATCAGCCCCTGGAAGCGCATCAGGGCGATAAACGTGGCCCGATAATCCGCCGGGACATGAGCCGCGCTCGCCAACGCCGGCGCACCCGCCGTAACCACCGTCAGCACGATCAATCCCTGAACGGCACTGACCAGCGCCGAAGTTTTGACCAGTGCGCCGTAGTCCCCGCCTTCGCGGCGATCCTTGTGATCCACCAAAAACCGCGCGATCGCCTGGTTGATCCCCAGGTCCACCAGCGCGATGTAGCTCATCAATTGCACCAGCAACGCCCACAGACCAAACTCGGCCCTCGGCAGCCAGTGCAGAATCAGCGGCACCGAGACCAGCGAATAAACCACGTTGACGGCCAGTTGCAGGTAACTGGCAGCCAGATTGCGTGAAAAATTTTTCAGCCGGCTCATCCGGAAAATAGTCGCGTCCGATTCAGCTTAACAACATTCCGGATTCTCTGCAAAATTTGATTTCCCCAGGTCGCCCGCCCGGAAATGAACTCGCGTTGGAGGGCGGGCGGCACCGGCGCGCCTGGCCGGCGGGGGCAGACAGATTGTCCCTGAACGCCCGAACAATTCTCAAGCCGCCGGCGGCCGGCGCCGCGCCGTTTTCAGTCCCAGCACGCTCAGAAAAAAGCTGGAAAAAATCCCCTGCGCACCCAGCACAATCAGCGCCGCCGCCGGAATCAGCCGCCGCAAATTATCCTCCATCGAAGGCAGTTGACCGAAGTGAACAGTTCCCCAAAGCCAGAGGGCACGCGTCAGCAAAATCGCGCCGGCCAGCAACACTCCGGCGCCCGCGGTCAAACCCTTTTCCAGCGTGAATATTTTGAACAGCCGCGAAAATTTCGGGTCGTCCGGCAACAACCCTTCGGCGATGGCAAAGACTTTAACGAAGAAGGCGAAGGCGATGAGTTGAAACCCCACGATGGTTGTCATGCACGCCACCGTCAGCGTGCCGACATTGAATTGCACCGCGCCGATGCGGAAATTGCCGCAGGCCAGCGCCGCCGAAACCGCTCCGCCCAGCACGAACAAAAACAGGCCGGGAACCAGGAACAGCCAGCGCGGCGAGAAGAGCAGCATGAACCGCAAATGCCGCCAGCCGTCACGCCAGGGCTTCAAATGCGGCGGGCGCGACCGGCCGTCCGGACTCAACGTCACCGGCACTTCGGCCATGCGCAGTTTTTTGAGAGTGGCCTTGATGATCATCTCGGAGGCAAACTCCATGCCGGTTGTCTGCAAATCCAGTTTTTCAAACGCCGCCTTGGTGAGGCCACGCAGGCCGCAATGAAAATCGTGCACGGGACATTTGAAAAAAAGGCGGCCCAGAAACGACAAAACGGGATTGCCCAGCCAGCGGTTTTTCCAGGGCATGGCCCCGGGCAAAATAACGCCGCCGCCGGCGGGCAACCGGCAGCCTATGACCAGTTCGTAGCCTTCACGGAATTTTTCAACAAACCGGTCGGCTTGGGAAAAATCGTAGCTGTCGTCGGCATCGCCCAGGAGAATCCACCGCCCCTGCGCGGCGCGACAACCGCCGGCCAGGGCCGCGCCGTAGCCTTTTTCCGGGACGTGAACGACGCGGGCGCCGAGACGCTCGGCCAACGCCGGGGAGCCGTCGGTGCTGCCGTTGTCCGCCACGAGAATTTCCCCGCGCAAGCCGGATTTTTGGATGCCGAGCCGGGCCTTTTCCAGACAGCGGGGGAGCGTTTCCGCCTCGTTGAGGCAGGGCATGAGGATGGTCAGGTCCACCGGTTCGGCCACGGGGCGAATGTAACGGACGGCCCGCCGGTTTGGCAAATGACCTTTGGCGGTTTCTCGCGTCTTGCTCGAACCCTGTGGTCGCCGCCAAGGGAACGTGGAGCCTCCGCCGCCAATACTTCACCCGCCGAACAACCATTGCCAGCCGCGCCAGCGGTTGGGCTGCGGCGGCGTGAACTTCTCGGTGCGCGCCCGTTCGAGGTCCCATTGGATGAGGATGCCCACGCTGTGGGCGCCGCGGCCGCCGGAGCGGATGGCGTCAATGCCGTAGGCGTAGTCCAGCATGATTTTGAAGCGGTTGTTGGCCGAGCGCCACAACAGGCCGCCGCCCACGCCGTTGAGCCAGTTGCCGGGCTGGCCTTCGCCGGGCAGATAGTCCACCCAGGCGCTGGAGACGTTGGCGTCAAAGTTCCATTGTTTGCGCGGATCCAGCGGCAGGAGGTAATTGACGTTGAGCAGCACGAACTGCCGGGCGCTGATTTCCTGGAAGTAATAGCCTGGCAGCGTCAACGGAAATTCCGAGACCAGCGGCAGAAATCCGCCGAGCCGGTAGGCGCTGAAACGGTCGGCGTTGACACTGGCGCCGGCCGTCAGCCGCGCGGAAAAATTCTGCCGGCTGTGTGGCAGGGTGTAGGACAACGCCGCTGTGGCCCAGAACAGATGCGAACTGGGCTGCGTCGCGCGGTCGCCGCCAAAACCATAGGCGCCGGACGCCGTGCGGAAAGCGCCTTCATACCACAGGGACAACTCCATGGCCAGCGGCGGAAAAAGTGTCGGTTCCATGCCGCCCCAGCGCAGACCGGCGCGCGCCAGAAATTCACCGCGGTCGGCGGGAAGCTGGAAGCCGGCGGCGGTGTCTTCATTACGGCTGAACGCGGCGTAATGCGCCGTGCCGCGCAGCACCAGATTCAGCGGAATTTTATCGTCGGGGTTGAACAGATGATAAATGCTGGCGGAGATTTCACCGCCGTCGCCGTCAAAGGATTCAGCGGGAATGAATTTGCCGCCGCGAATTTCGTTGTAGCTGTCGGCAAAGCCGCCGCCAGCCAGGCCGAGCGCGAAGTCGGTATTCGGCCCGAGCGCCCCGCGGAAACCCAGTTCGGAATCCACATACACCGGCGCCACCGCCAGCCGGAGGGTGAGATTGGTGCGCAGGAAATCCGGCTGGTTGTGGTAATAAAACGCGTAGCCGGCAAAGGGCGCATGCCCTTCAAAGGACTGATTGTAACCGAGCTGAATAAGGTCACGCCGGACGGGATCCAGTTGAGCCAGTGCCGGAAAGGAAACCACAAGCGCCGTTCCCAACAGCACCTGCCCGAATTTGTTCACGGCCTTTTGGTAGCGCAAATCGCCGCCGCCGGCAAGACGATTCCCCCCACAACCGTTCTGGGCTTGTCGGGAAGCGGGCGGATGTTACATTGAAGCGGCATGAGTGACGGCAGCAAACCCTTGAAGATGGTCACCTGCCCCGGTTGCGACGCCAAGACGTTCATTCCCGGCGACCTGCCACCGCTGGCGACCGAGGTGTGCAAGAAGTGCGGCCATCCCATCATGATGCCGATGCAACTGCGGCAATTCGAGTTGCGCAGCAAAATTGCGTCCGGCGGCATGGGCACCGTTTATCGCGCCTGGGACATGATGCTCGAACGCATGGTGGCCGTGAAACTGATGAAAAAGGATCTGGAAGACGACCCCAAGGCGCTGGAAAGCTTCAGCCGGGAAGCCCGCGCCTGCGCCCGCCTCAACCACACCAACATCATCCACATCTACACCTTCGACGAGTGGGAGGGACAACATTATCTGGTCATGGAACTGGCCGATCGCGGCAGCCTGGACGCCCGCATCGAAAAATTGCGCGCCCTGCCGGAACTGGATGTGCTGGACATCGGCATCAAAATCGCCTCCGCCCTGGACATGGCGCTCAAACACGACCTGCTCCACCGCGACATCAAACCGGGCAACATCCTCTTCAACGAAGATCACGAGCCCAAACTCATTGATTTCGGTCTGGCCCGCAAAGCTGACGTGGAGCACGAAGTGGAAGACATCACCTGGGGCACGCCCTACTACGTGGCGCCGGAAAAAATCAAGCGCGAGCCGGAAACGTTTTTGTCCGACATGTATTCACTCGGCGCCACGCTGTATCATGCCCTCACCGGGCATGTGCCGTTCGACGCCCCGACGATCGAGGAAGTCGTCGTGGCCCAGGTCAATACTCCCTTGACGCCGCCCAACCAGGTGCTGCCGGAAATCTCCCAACCCACCAGCGACGCCCTGGTGCGGGCAATGGC
>DASRCU010000082.1:0-14070 GCA_035652955.1 Verrucomicrobiia bacterium
TTCCGGCCCCAGCTCGGCTCGTCCACGGCAACGGGCTGGCCATTGAGCCAGATTTCGGCGCCGTTTTGGACGCCGTCGAAATTGACATAAACTTTTCGGCCCTGCCACGATTTCGGAATGTCGAACCAGAGCCGGTAAAAGGCCGAGGCATTGTCCGGGTTGTTGTAGGTGGCCGGCGAAAAACCGGCCATCTCCCAGTTCGAGGGCACGGCCAGGTTCGTCCAGTGCGCATCTTCGACGTAATCGGTTTGATAAAACGGTTCAAACGTGGCCGGATAATCTATCGGCTCCAGTTTTTCGCTGAAGGGTTCATAGACCCGGTTGGTGTGTTCCAGTTTGAATCGCCACGGCCCGTCCAACGACCGGACGTAATCGGCATCGCCCGGGATGACCGCGGCGGAGGCGGTCAAGGTGATTGACAGAACGAACGCGGCGCCGATTAGTTTGCCCGCTGTGCGCGTGGGTTCAGAGATTTTACGGAATGATTTGCGGAATTTCATAATGGAAATTGGCTTGACGGGTCAGGCAAAGAAACGTGGCGGCAGAACACAGGGCGACACCTGGGGCGAGGTCAGAATTGCCGCAACCCGCGCAAACATCGAAAATCGCCGGGCGTTCGGAAGCGGCATCCTGCCGCCGCCGTCGGCCAAAATCCCGCGGTGGTTCGGAGAGCGCGACCGGATTGGCACTTTCATTCTCCCTTCCATTCATTGCTCCATCACCACGGCGGCGGAGCGGGCAGGAAGGTTCAACGTGCCGTCGGTCGGTTCGGCTTGGGGATGTTCCGGCGTGGCGACGACGAGTGGACCCGGATGCGGCAGCTTCACTTCCGCAGTGATCGGTCGGGAAAATTCCATGTTCACCACCACCACAGCCCGTTTGCCGTTCGCCGTGTCAAAGACCGAATAACGCACGTCGCCATCGGCCGTCACCGTGGCGCCCAGCGTGTCCCGAAAGGTGGCGTCCCAGAGCCAGGCCTTGTATCTCCGGCGCAAGGCGTCAATTTTTTTGCCGTAAGCCAGCGTCTGCGGAAAATCAGTCAGATGACCTTTGAAATTATACGGCTCGTATTCGATGATGTAGCGGTCCAGCAGACAGAAGTTGAGCATCTCACGGTCGTCGAAGCCGGTGACGGCCACCATGAGCGGTTCCTGCGGATCAAGGTAGCGGTCCACCGGTGTGGAATCGGCGTTGATACGGAAGTAGGAACAGGGGAAATACTGTTTCAACCAGTCTTCAGGCCCTTCGCCGGCGAAGAGGAAATTCGTATTGACCCGATCGGCCGCGGCCCGCAACTGCCGGGCCAGCGGCAGGTCGCCGCCGTAAATGTAGCCGGGCGGCGGGTAGCCGTGGCCCGACGCGAAATTATAGAGCACGCCGGCGTGATGACAGACTTCATCCCACAGCCAGCCGGCCGAACCGAGCGCCAGGATTTTTTCAAATTCGTGCGTGGCGATATTGCGGTAGGCCGGGTCGCAAAAATCCATCACCGCGCGGCGATGGACGCCGATACCCGCCAGTTGCGTGGGGGTGTAGTATTCGTAACCGCCTTGCTCGTATCGTTTGCCTTCGGGATCTTCGCACTGGTATTTGTAAAGTTCGTTGGAATACCACGCCGTCGTCAGGTCGGCCCAGTTGAGCTTGGCGAACAAAATGATTTTCACGCCCAGCGCCTGGCTTTGAGCGATGAAATCGTGCAGTTGCCGCCAGGTGCCCAGACCCGGATCGGTGTCCTGCACCGGGTCGCCGCCGTCCTGACCGCCCTTGTTCCAGCCGACCAGTTGGATGGCGCCCACGCCGTTGGCGGCGCACTCCCGGGCGTAGGCAATCAGGTTCGTGTACGGCACGCGATAATCCTGCTCCGGCGAATCAATCTGTAATTGCTGCCAGGAATTTACCTCCCGAATCCATGCCGGCAGAGGCGCCGGTTGGAACCACGTCGCCCGCCACGCCTTGTAAAGGTCCACGCCCGCGTGCCAGTCGCCGCGGTAAAATTCCAGCACCACCGGCGCCAACCGGCGCGTCGTGTGCGGAGGCACGCAGGCGACATGCGCCACGCGAAATTCCTCACCCGCCGGAATGCCGGCCGATCGCTGCGCACCGCGTCGCGCAAAAACGAATTTCAAAAGATACGGTTGCGTGGGATCAGCCATTTCCACGTAAAGCCCTTCGGTCGGCGATTGAATCAAACAAAACAGGCTTTGTCGGGATAGAATGGTTGGGCTGCGCGAAATCTCATCCGACGGCAGGTCGCCATACCACATGTGCCGGGCCGTCAACGGCCCGCCGTCCGGGGCCGCGCTCAAATCTCCCAGGCAGGGGTAATCCACCGACTCGATCATCAGCGGCGAATTGTTTTCCAGCGTGGCGGCAAACGTCAGCGCGCCGTGGCTCAGCGTCACGTCCGCTGTCAACGTCACCGGCAACGAGTTGCCGTTCTCGCCGACTGGATTTTTCCATTGCAGCCGGACTTCCCGTTTGGAGATTTTTTCCACCACCGCCGCGTGCTGCGCCGGGCGCGACACGAATTGCTTCCGATAATTCGCCGATACGGCGTTCAAGCGGAAGGCCTGGGCCAGTTCCGGCCGGCGCTCGACAACCCAGCCGGTGGATTTGTCCACCAGCCGCGTCAACGCCCCCGAATCGCTGTCGAACGCGGCGAGCAACTGGCCGTCCTGCAACACCACTTCGCCGGCGAAAACCAGTGGCGATGTGAAAACCGTCAGTGCACAAAGCGCCGGCAAGGCAAAAATCCGCACCGGAACCCAGAACCGAAAAATGTTGGCAAGAGCGCGCCAGTGTTCTGAACTGCGGCTACGACACCGCTTTTGGTCTGCCGCGGCATTCCCCAGCGGCGCCGCGCCCTGCTGGCCGCCGCACCCCGAAACCCCGTGGCGGTTTGAATGATTCATGATGATGAGCGGCATGTTTTCGCGAAAATCATTTGGCAGATTCCGGTGCCGGCGTGGCGGGGCGTTCGTGGTAAAATTCCACGCCGGCCCGCCAATCTCCCCGGTAACAACGCAACGTGATTGGCACCAACGCGACGGTGGAATGCGGTTTGGCAAAAAGGAAATGACACACGCGAAATTCCAGATGCACCGGAAGGCCGGAAATTTCATCCTCCGGTGGCACCAGATTGTTGATGGAGGAAATCACGCCGGGATGCAGCTCGAACGTGTATTGCATCCGGTAAGGTGCCTTCGGTGCGTCCACCTGCGCGAAAATGCCCTGGTCGGGTGCCGAGACCAAACAGAAAAGACTCGGCTGCGCTTCGCGGGTTTTCAGCGGCCAGAACACGCCCCAGTAACCTTTTTCATTGCGAAAGTGCGGGTAAATTTCATCCGCCTGCAAATCATCTGGCCGGCCGTTGCGCATGACGCGAATTTCCAGCGGCGTCTGGCGCGTCGGCGGATTCAAATCGCCAAGACAGGGAAAATCAATCGTCTCCACCGTCAAGGCCGAATTGTTTTCCAGCGTCGCGCGGAAGGTCAACGCGCCGTGGGTCAACGTCACCTCCGCCGTCAAAGTCATGGGCAACACGCCATCGCTTTCACTGGCGAGGTCCTTCCACTGCAGGCGGAGCTGATGCGCGGAAATCGTTTCCATTTGGACGGGGAGTTGTTTTCGCACCGACGCCGGCCCGAAGAGCGCGGCGTAATCGGCGGTGTTGTTGCCCACCAACACCGGATCCCAGCGGCGCTGCGGGAGCGGCGCGAAGAGGCGGAAGGCCTGGGCCAGTTCCGGCCGGCGCTCGACGACCCAGCCGGTGGATTTGTCCACCAGCCGCGTCAACGCCCCTGAATCGCTGTCGAACGCGGCGAGCAACTGGTCGTCCTGCAACACCACTTCGCCGGCGAAAACCAGCGGCGATGTGAAAACCGTCAGTGCACAAAGCGCCGGCAAGGCAAAAATCCGCACCGGAACCCAGAACCGAAAAATGTTGGCAAGAGCGCGCCAGTGTTCTGAACTGCGGCGGCGACACCGCTTTTGATCTGCCGCGACATTCCCCCGCGGCGTTGCGCTGCGATAACCGCCGCACTCCGGGATCATTGCAGCAGAGTTGGCCGTCCGCAGGGGTATGTCAATACATTTCCGCTAATCGGCCGAATCACCGTTTTACTTTCTGACGGTCTCAGAGACAATGACCGGGATGTATCACGTTGAAAAAATTTCCGCGTTCGACCGGCCCGAACTCCAACCCTACGCCACAATGCGGCGGCCGTTGGAGCACGAGCGCGAGGGGATTTTCGTGGCTGAAGGGGTCAAGGTGGTGCGGCGGCTGCTCGAAAGTCCGCTGTCGGTGGTCTCCGTTGTGCTGCCGGAAAAATGGCTGGAAGAGTTCCATCCGCTGCTCCAGGCGCGCCCGGAGCCGGTCACCGTTTTTCTGGCGGAAAAGAAACTGCTGGAAACGCTCACCGGCTTTTCGATGTTTCAGGGGGTGCTGGCCGTTGGCAAAATTCCCCCGCCGCGCTCGCTGGAGGAGATTCTGGCCGCCAGCCGCCCTCCGCAATTGTTTGTGGGCGTGGACGGGCTGACCAATGCGGAGAATCTCGGCGCGCTGGTGCGCAACTGCGCGGCCTTTGGCGTGCAGGCGTTGATTGTCGGGGAGACCAGCAGCAGTCCGTATCTGCGCCGGGCGGTGAGGAATTCCATGGGAACCATTTTTCAATTGCCGGTGGTGGAACTGGCCCGGCCCGACCGGCAACGATTCCCCGACCGGCCGCATGCGGTGAAGTTGTCGCTGGCGGAATGTCTGAAACAATTTCGCGTTCGCGGGGTGCGCTGCCTTGCCGCGCATCCGCACGCGGAGCGGACGTTTCTCTGGCAGGCAAACTTTCGGACCGATTGCTGTGTGGTTTTTGGCAGCGAAGGGGAGGGCCTTTCGCCGGCGGTCCTGGCTGCCTGTGACGAGGCGGTAGCCATCCCGATGCCGCCAGGGGTGGATTCGTTGAATGTCGGCGCGGCAGCGGCGGTGTTTCTTTACGAGGCGGCGCGCCAGCGCAGAGGGACATGACGTGCGGGGCGAAATTTGTTGTTCGGGCCGAACACCGGTCAAAAAGTCATTGGGAATCGAAGACTTGCTGATAAACTTCGCGGATGGCGCGTCGCCATTGGGCCAGCGCCTTCCGAAATTCCTCCGGGGTGGCAAAGCCGCAGCGCACAGCCACGCGGTAAAATGCCGGGGCGTCGTCGGGCAGGACGGTTTCACCCTCGTAGCTCCAGCGGCGCAAAATGCCTTCGACACGGCGTAATTGCCGGTAATTCTCAATCAATCGCTCCGCCTCCGGCAGGACCTTCGCCTGCCGTCCGCGTTCGAGCGCGCGCAACGTGTTGGGTTCGCGCCAGCCGTTCTCCAGGCACAAGGTCTGGGCGATGAATTCCGCGTCCATCAAACCGCCCCGGCCGGTCTTGATGGCCAACTCATCTTTGCCGCGCGGGGTACGTTCCTGCTCAATGCGCAGGCGCATTTGGTGAATGCGCTGTTTCCAATCGGGCGTGAAGCAATCCGGCCGTGCCGAGCCGGTGGGGGAGGAAGGACTCGTTGGATGAGGTGTTTGCGGCCGGGCGGATGGGGACGCGGCATTCCGAAAATCAGTCAGGGCTGCCGCGAGATTTTCAAAGGCGGCGCCCACGGCGGCCGCGCCCGCCACGAAGCGGGCGCGGGTGAGGGCTTGGATTTCCCAGAGTTGGGCGCGGTGGCGATAATAGTTTTCAAAGGCGTTCAGGGTGTTGACCAGCAGCCCTTTTTCGCCGTCGGGCCGCAACCGCGCGTCGGTGTGGAAAACAATCCCCTGATCGGTGCGGCGCGAAAGCAGGTCCATGACTTCGGCGGCCAGCTTTTGCAGTTTCGGCAAATTTCGGGCCTTGGAATCGGCCACAAACACGACGTCCAGATCCGAGCCGTAGTCTATTTCGCGTCCGCCAAGTTTGCCGAAGCCGATGACGGCGAAGGGCGGGAAGGAAATTTTATGGCGGCGCATGACGACTTCGACGGCGTATTGCAGGCAGGCTTCAGCCAGAGCGGAAAGTTCGGCGAGGTTCTGCTCGAAATCGGCCAGCCCCAGGATGTCGCGCAGACCCAGCCGCATCCGTTCGGTTTGATGATAGCGGCGCAACCAGAGATGCTGATCGGCATCGGTGTGGCCGTGGCGCAAATCGGCAAGAATTTCGGCGGCGGTTTTGCGGCGGCGCAGACGGCCGCCGGCCACCAGATCGTCCACCAGATCGGGGTCCCGGATGGCGGCCTCGGCGAGGAATTCCGAGCGGTCGAACAACAGCAACATCAGCTCGAACAGCGCCGGGTTATAGCTCCACATTTCCATAAGGGCGCCGCGCGCGCCGTAGGCGGCGATGAAGCTGTCCAGTCGCGTCAGCACGCGGTCGGGGTCCGAAAGCACGACCCCGCGTGCGGCCGGCGCTCCATCCACCCCGCCGTTTGCGGATGCGGACGATTCCGGCGGTTGGGCGGTGGGCGGTGGGCGGTGGGTTGGGCACAGCGCCAGGAATTTGGGAATCAACCGCCGCGCCAGGGCGACGGTGTGGGGAGGCACGTGCAGATAGCCGGGGCCTTCGGCAAATTCCTTGAGCAGCGAAAAGGCGGCTTGGGGATCGCGAAACGAACGGGCCGCCAGCAATGATTTCCATTCCTCCTCGGCGCCGTCAAATTCCCGCGGCAAATCCGCCTCCTCCGCCGGCGCCTCCGTTTTGAGGAATTTGTCGTAAATGCGCCGCACCTCGTCCGTATGCCTGCGCAACGCGGTATGGAAGGCTTTGGCCGTCCGGAAATTCATCAACCGCGCCAGCCGCCGTTGCGCGGGGGCGTCCGGCGGGATGATGTGCGTCTGGCGGTTGGCCTCCATTTGCAGGCGGTGTTCCACCTCGCGGAGAAAGCGGTAGGCGGCCTCAAGCTGCTCCGCTTCCCGGCCGGACAGCAAACGATATTGCGCCAGTTTCTGGAGACACAACAGGGTTTGGCTTTCTTGCAGAAACGGAATCCGCCCGGCGTGGAGGACCTGGAGTGCCTGGGCGATGAATTCGATTTCGCGGATGCCGCCGCGGCCGAGCTTGACGTTGCGCGCCAGGTCCTCCTCGCCGACGATTTCTTTTTCGATGCGGCGTTTGACGTCGGCGATTTCAGACAGGATGTCGGCACTGACCGAGCGCGGAAAGCGGAAGGGCTGGATCATTTCCAGAAATTCGGAGGCCAGCGCTTCCTCGCCGGCCACGCGGCGTGCCTTGATGAGCATCATGCGTTCCCAGGTGCGGCCCCACTCGGCGTAGTAATTTTCGTAACTGTCCAGCGAGCGGCAGATGGGGCCGGCGTCACCTTCGGGCCGCAGCCGCAAATCCACGCGAAACAAAAATCCTTCCGGCGTGACCCGTGAAACTTCCGCCACAAACTGCTCCGCCAGCTTGCAGAAGAACGGGTGATTGGACATCACCGGGCGGCCGCTTTTTTTCCCCGGCGCTTCCGGGAAGACCTGTCCCTCGTCGCTATAGACAAACATGAGGTCCACATCGGAACTGTAATTGAGTTCCCGGCCGCCGAGTTTGCCCAGACCCAGCACGCAAAAGGCGGTGGGTTGCCAGCGGCCCTGCGGGTCCTGGTGGAACGGCTGACCCAGACGGGCCAGCAGGCGCCGGGAGCAGATTTGCAGGACGGCGTCCAGGCAGACGTCTGCCACATCGGACAATTCGCGCGTGATTTCCGCGACGTCGCCCAGCCGCGCCAGGTCGCGCGCGGCGATGCGGAACATTTCGCGCTGCTTGAAGCGGCGCAATTCCGCCAGCGCGCCGTTCTCATCGCCTGCCGCCAGCTTCGATTCCAGAAAGTCCCTGACCTCGCGTTGAAGGCCCTGGAGCCGGCGCGGAAATTGAAGCCGGTCCATTTCCAGCCAGTCCCAGGCCGGGGGATGGGCCAGCAACCATTCGCCCAACGTTTGGGAACCGGCCAGCACGGTCACGAGCACGCGGGCGGCGTCCGCCGGAAGTTTTTCGAGCCGCGAACGGTGTTCGCCCCTCCTCAGCAGATCCAAGGTGCGCCGCACCCGCGCCGGGTCGGCCGAGGCACGAATCAGTTTCTCCCACTCGGCGTTTTTCATTTTCAAGACCGGCATGATTTAGCACCAAACGGAAGGAACAGGCGAAAAAAATCAGCGCTTCACAAAACGGCCCGGAAGCCCGGGCGAAGAATCATCTCATGCGGCCGTGGCGCTCCCGGATGTTGCGGGAGCGCGTCTTTCGGCGTCGGAGCTTTTACCTGGCGCAGCGATTGTCTCCACGAAGTCCACCGCTTTGCGACAGAGCGGGCGCCAGTCCAATTCCGCCTGCACGCGCGCGGCGCTGGCGGCGGCGTGAAGCTGCCAGTTCTCCGGCGGTTCCTCGAGCCAGCTCACGATTTTTTGCCCGAAATCCGCCCCGTCGAATTTTGCGAACCGTACCAGCGGATCGTTTTGGAAATAGCGCCGGATACTCCGCAACGGCGTGGCCACGGCGGGCAGGCCGCTGCCGACGTATTCGACGATTTTGGCGACAAACGCGCAGTGGGTGCCGGCGGATTCTTCGTAGGGCACTATGCCCACGGCCGCATCAACCAGATGTCGGGCCACTTCCTCATAAGGCACAAAACCGGTGCACTCGAATCGGAACCCGGCAATCCGCTTTTGCGCGCGGCGCAGAAATTTGTCCAGCGAAACCGTGCGCCGCCCAATGAAACGGAACACCGTTCCGGGCCGTTTCCGCGTCACGAAATCCATGGCTCCCAGCGCAATAGGCCCCAGATGATGCGCATCGAATGAGCCGTGCATCACCACCACCGGCGGGTCTTTCGGCGGCAGCGAGGCGCGGAACGGAAATTTTTCCGCGTCGTAGCCGTAATAAATCGGCAGGATTCTTTCCCGGGGAAATCCGCCTTCGGCAAAAAGGTCGGCCAGCGTGTCGGAAACCGTCAATATCCCGTCCACACCGTAACGGATTGGCAGGGAAAGTTCGTAGCGTTCGAACGCCGCGATGAGCGGGCGCGGCGCGATCCAGCACGGCCAGGTCTCCATAAACCCGGTGAGCAGATCGGGAAAATTCATCACCGTCGGCAACTTCAAGAGGCGCTTCAATCTGCCCGCAGCCACCGCAGAAATGGCATGTTGCGAGACAAGGACGTCGAATTTCGTCTCCCGCGCCGCTGCCGCCGCCAGCCGCGCCAGAAAGAAAGGATAAAACAGGTATTTGACGTTGCGCAGGCGGGTGTAACGATTCATGGACCATTGGGTGAAGGGGTGAAGGCGGATGCCGAATTTTTCCTCGACGGCCGCCGCGCCGCTGATTTGCGGGCCAAAAACATGAACCTCGTGCTCCCGCCGCCGCATTTCTTCAACCAGATAGACTGCCTCAGCCGAGCCGCCGCCGGAGGGCGGATAAAACGGCTCGTGCGTCAGAAACGCAATTCGCAGCGAACCCGGGGTGAAATGCACGGCCAAACGCTATTCCATCGAGGCCGGCGCATTCAATCCAAATCATGTCATCCCGGCAGTTCCGCGAATTGTTTCTGCGCGTCGTCGTCCTACTGAAGGCTTTGTCTGCAGAAAATTCAGGAAGCTGCATTTTAGCGGGGCGGCCTGCGTGCCGCCGGAGCCTGGTTTGACTGCAAAGTTGATGCAGCGCTTGCCTGAGCCGCAGGGACGGGGGATGTTCTCAACGGGCAGGCGCGCGAAAAGTTTTGACAACCACCACAGGGAATCTAGACTGTGAGCGTTTCGGCTGGGGTCGTAGCTCAGTTGGTAGAGCACCACAATGGCATTGTGGGGGTCAGGGGTTCGAATCCCCTCGGCTCCACCAGCTTTTGTTGGCAGAATCAGGAGGTAATTTTTCTGCTCCGCCTTGGGAGTGCCTTGGCAGAACCGGCTGTCAAAATTTTCTTGCCGCGCTGCCGGGTAAAACGGAATGATGCTCCCGTTTACCAATGGAACCACAATTGACCCTTGCGTTGCAGCCGAACGCCGCTGTTCATTTGCCAAAACCATGATCACCTCCACGCCACCTGCGGAAACCCGC
Organism: Verrucomicrobiia bacterium; assembly: GCA_035652955.1. Lineage (GTDB taxonomy): Bacteria > Verrucomicrobiota > Verrucomicrobiia > Limisphaerales > UBA11358 > UBA11358. The sequence continues at coordinate 10,051 of DASRCU010000082.1, forward strand.
GCCCAGGGCATCAGCCTGTTCCGCACCGAAGACGGCAGAAACCACGCTTTTACGTTTGCGCTGGTGTGCTCGTTGTTTTTGTTGTGGGGTTGTTGCAGCGGCCTGCTGGACAACTTGAACAAGCATTTTCAAAACTCGCTGCACCTGTCGAAATACCAGTCGGGTTTTGTGCAGTGGGCGTTTTACATGGGCTATTGTCTGGTGGCCCTTCCGGCGGGCGCCATTTCCCGGCGGTTTGGCTACAAAGGCGGCATCATTGTGGGCCTGGCCCTGGCAGCGTTGGGAGCGTTTTGGTTTGTTCCGGCGACGCATATTAACGCGTATTGGGCGTTTCTACTGGGATTGTTTGTTCTGGCTTGCGGGCTGGGGTGTTTGGAAACCAATGCCAATCCTTATACCACGGTGTTGGGACCGGCGGAGACCAGCGCCACGCGCATCAACATGGCGCAAACCTGCAATGGCTTTGGATGGATCTCCGGAATGTTCATTGGTTCGAGTATCATTCTGTCGGCCACTCAAGAGGTCAACACCAGCAATGCCAGGCTTTACATTCCCTACCTGGGCATTGGCCTGGTCGTGGCCGTGCTGCTGGTGATTTTTATTTTCGCCAGGGTTCCCGATGTGCGGGCGGTGGAGGAATTCAAGGCGGAAGCCGAAGGCCTGGGCCAAAAGCCTCTGTTTGCCCGCTGGCACTTTACTCTGGGCGTGGCGGCGCAATTTCTCTACGTAGCCGCTCAAACGGGCATTTTCAGTTTTTTTGTGAACTACGCCGTGGCCAACATCGCGCATTTGAGCGATCGTTCAGCGGGATACCTGCAAACCCTGGCGTTCGTACTGTTTGCCTGCGGACGGCTGGTCGGCACGGGAGTCGTCAGTTTTGTCAAACCCCACACGGCGCTGGCGGGCTACGCCCTGATCAACACCGTGATGATGATCCTGGCCATGGCGGGTGGCGGCTGGGCGGGCATCGTCGGCCTGATGATCAGTTTTTTCTTCATGTCCATCATGTTCCCGACAATTTTTGCGTTGAGCATACGCGGGCTGGGCAGCCACACCAAATTCGCTTCTTCGGTGCTGGTCATGTCCATTGTGGGCGGGGCCATCATGACGCCGTTAATGGGTTACATTGCCGACAAAGGCGGGATGCGCATCGGTTTTGTCATCCCGCTGATCTGCTTTGCCTACATCGCCTTTTACGGCGCGTTTTGGCAGAAACTGGAAGCCCGCGACGCGGCAGAGTGATTGGGCCGTTCGGGTTTAGCCGGAAACCAGAATGACATTGGCATACTGAATGGTGTCGCCGGTGCGGATCAGTCCGATGGCGCCCGGCACGCGCTTTTTGAAATTTGCGTGCGGCTCGAAGGTGGTGGGAATGCCCGCCAGTGCCTGAGCAAATTTCGCGCGGGTAGCGGCGGAATTGTGTTTCTGAAATTCGCGCGCCATGAATGCCTGAGCGGCGTGAAACGTTCCCCGCACGGCCGCCAAAACCTGCAACACCGTCGGCACATCGTCCACCAACGACAAATCCACCGTCTCAATCTCCGGCCAGAACGGAAAACCGCGGTCGGCGATCACCAGCCCATTGGTGTGTCGCACGCGGGCCAGCAGGGAGAGCACCTGTGGATTCAGAATGCCGGTCTGGAGCATGACGGATCGAATTCAGTGGGACAGACAGCCAATTTTGCCAAAGGCCACCGCGTAAGCCAGCAGGCTCAAAATGAACAACCACGGTTTGCCCGCCAGCAACAGCAAAATGCCCGCGCCCAACACCAGAGCTGCCAATACGTAAACCAGAATCGCCAAAGCAAACTTCATGGCGATGGTTTATCGCTTTTTGTCCGCCACTGCAAGCTGCCGGAAGTTTTTTCGGAAGGCCGTTCCCCGGCCGCTTCACCGCGCCAGGTCGCTTTGCTTCAACACGGTGAATTGATGGCGCCGGAGCACCTGTTCAGCCATCTCGTTGTCTTCCATGCTCAAGGCCAGGATGGATTTGCCGTGCGGATGCGGAATGAACGAGTAAAGATAATTGATGTTCAATTCCGCCTCCAACAGCGCCGTCAGCAGACGATTCAATTCGCCGGGTGAGGCCACCTCCACGGCCACAACTGTGCTGGCGGTGAAGGCAAAGCCGCCTTCCCGCAACAATTCGCGCCCGCGATCCGGATCGTCCAGCACGAGACGAATGATCGCACTGTCGGTCGTGTCCAGCACCGTCAAGGCCAGGACATGGACGTTGTGCGCCTCCAACAGGCTGATCAACTCCCGCAAGCGGCCCAGGCGATTGGGCGTGAACACGGAAAATTGCACCACCGCCTCCGCCCGTCGCGCCGAAAGGGTTTTGGCAACCATGCCGGCAAGATTCCACAAACGCACCGACGGCGCATCTCAAAAAATTCGCTGGACATCTCACGGCGCCGCCGGGGTGAGGGTTTTAAGTGAAACGGACGGCAAGGGCGTTCCCGGTTCTGTCCTCCGCGGCGAGCGGACAGACCCGGAGCACCACCCGGCGGCTTGCCGATTTCGCCGCCAATTTCAAGGCCCGATTCAAGAACAGCCTGGCCGACATTTTTGCTGCCGCACTGGCAAAGGAAAAGAAAGCCGCAATTGTTACCGGCGGCCTGGAGTTCAAACCGCTGAAAAAGGAAATCAAAATCAACTGGCTCAAATGAAACATTTCGCGCAAAATCGGTGGCAAAGCAGTGGCAAGAGCGACTCAAACTTTTTTCATCCCGGAGAGCATTCGCCGACTGCGGCTTTCAAATTTGCCGCTGTCCAGCGAGCTTGCGGCGATATTGCACAGATTGCGCGTTTCCTCGCTCGGCGATCTGAGCGGGACTTCATTGCGTGACTTTCAAAGCGTGAGTGAAAACGGCACAGTATTGTTCTTGGAAACCGGCCGCCTAATTGAGCGGGCCAGACGGGGAGACTTTGCAATTCCGCCGTTCCGAAACGCGAAACTGAACCCGGTGGTGAGCCAGCACCGACCGCGGGCCAAGCTTGTGCAAATGCAAAGGCGACACACTCCCGACAATGCGGTTTCGGAATGGCCAACCGACGAAGCGATATTCATCCCAGTGGAGGCGCGCGGAAAACGTCTGGCAACGTTTCCAGTTTCCGCCCGCTTGCAACATATCTTTGAGTTCAAGCATTTCAGTCTCTTTGGCGACTTGCATGGCCTCTCGTTCTCAGAAATCCGTGGCTATCGTAATTGCGGAAAGAAAACGATTCAGGAGCTGCGCGATCTCGTCCGTGCAATTCAACACACCGACCAGGCAGCGATTGCCGACGGTAGGACTGGGGTTGTGGTTCACGAAGCGCCGCCGCCTGTGGCCGAAGGCGCGATCTTTGTTCCCAAGAAATTGCACGAATTGAATGTGGTTGACCTGCCTTTGTCGGTCCGCCTAGAAGGCGTGCTTCAGCAAAGAGGCGTGCGCCGTCTCGGTGATGTTCATGGCGTTTCCATTCACGATTTGAGGGGAATAAAGAATTGCGGAAGGAAGACGATCTCTGAGCTCGTGCGATTGATCGAGCGCGCTGCGGCGGGGGAATTCAGTGCAGCGCCCGACGTGGCATGGAATCCCGTCGAGTTGGTGCGGGCGCTTGATGCGCTCGTTGCGGACTTGCCGGACAGAGACGAGGAGATATTGATCCTGCGCCTGGGAGGCCGGAGCGAGGAAGTGCCCACCTTGGAAGAAGTGGGCGCGAAGTTTCGCCTCACCCGAGAAAGAGTCCGACAGGTTGTTCACCGGAGCTTGGAACGAATTGGCAGGCAGGGCGGCCCGCGTTTACGGAGTCAACTGGAACATGTCGAGAAAATCTGTTGCGAGAAAGTTCTCCCGCTCACGCCCGCCTTGCTCACGCAATGGCTTGAGGGTTCGCCGGCTGCGGGCAATTTCAATCCGGTGTTTTATGTTCGGTTGCAGGCCGAGTTGAGGCCGACAATCCCGGCCTGGCCAGAAGGACAGGACGCGTCCGGCAGTCGGACGGAGTGCAGTGAGGAAATCGAGTCGGCTTTGGAGG
>DASRCU010000083.1:0-1383 GCA_035652955.1 Verrucomicrobiia bacterium
CGCCGATGACGGCTCCAGCGACGGCTCACTGGAAATCATCCGGCAATTCGCTGCACGTGATCCGCGCATCCGCTGGTGGAAAAATCCGCGCAACTTTGGCCTGACCGCCAATGCCAACGTCTGCTTGAAGGCGGCCAGAGGTGAATACGTCAAGTTTGTGCATCAGGACGACAAGCTGTTGTCTCCCTCGGCCATTCGCAAAATGGCCGCCGCGCTCGACGAAAATCCCCGCGCCTCACTCGTTGGCAGCCGGCAACACCTCACGGGAACCAACAAACGGCCGACTGTTTTTTTCAGCCAGTCCGGTTGCTTCCAGGGGCGGCGCATGATTGTGACCTGTCTTGAGCAAAACAACAATCTGATCGGCCAGCCAACGCTGACCTTGTTTCGACGCAGTGCGGCACAGCGGGGCTTTGACGAACGGTTCACGGGACACATGGATTTTGAAATGTGGTGTCACCTGCTTGAGCAGGGCGATTTTGTTTATCTGGACGAACCGCTGGCGACATGGCGCGTGCATGAGCACCATCAAACAGCCCGCTCCCGAAGTCGAGGCGTTAAGGATTACGAGCATTTGCGGTTCATGGAGATTTACTGGGCCAAACCGTGGCTGCGCGAGATGGCCACCGACCGGATGCTGTTTGCCCAGATTTATTACCTGCGAAAACATTACGGCCGGGAAGCCTGGCCCTTGACCTCCGCAATGCTGAGCCGGCTTTCCCGGCGCCGTTACGTCTGGCAATGGTTGAAGCACAAGGTCTCGCGTCCATTTCAAAAACTGTCGGGCAAATTCCGTCGCCAATAGCTCATCCCGGCATTGGGGTGCGCCGTCTGGCGCGGCGATTTGAAGCCAGACACCCCATCAAACGCAGGAAAGGCAACGCGGCGTTTGGTTCCTGCCGCACTCAGAACTTGAGAGCGATCAGGAGGCGTTTGATTGAACAAAAACGCTGGCTTTCTTTCGCTGGCCGCCAACAATATGTCAGTTGTTCATGTTAAGCTTTTTGTCCAAAGTTTGGAGCCTGGCCAGACCCTACAAGACGCGGTTGTTTCTGGGGGTTTTGCCGGGCATCGTGAGCGGTTTGATCTCGCCGCTGCTGATCGGGACGATCATGTTCGTCTATAGCGCCGTGTTTCCGACGCGCGATCCGTCGGGAGCGGTGCAATTGCCGATGCGCAAACTGCCCGGGTTCGTGCAGCACTGGTTTGACGCCGCCACCGGCGCGCTCGAAAAAGGCACGCAAACGCATCCGTGGCCCTGGAGTGTTGCCGCCATCGTAACGGCGCTGGTGGCGGCCATTCCGATCATCATGTTTCTGCGGGGTCTGTTCGGTTATTTGAACGGTTATCTGCTGCAATGGGTGGCTAGCCGTGCCGTGGCCG
>DASRCU010000084.1:0-5154 GCA_035652955.1 Verrucomicrobiia bacterium
TGGCGCAAAATAAAAACAGCCTGGGAAAGCGTTACACGAGCGAAATGCGCCGACGGATCAATCGGGCGTCGAAAGACAAGTCCCATTGAAGACCGCGATGGAATCCCTTCGACCAGCCGCCGTCGGAAATCGAAACGGTGCCATGCGAAGTTTTATGGCGATCGCTTTTTTTGCCGCTGCGGTTCAGGCGGTTCAGCCTGCCCTGATCGCCGCGCCCGAAGGTTATTTTCCGTTGTGACAAAAAAGCCGCCCAACGCGGCGGACACGGTTTTGATTTATCAAGGCGCGGCGAATCGCCTGCCATGGACGCCGGAGCAATTCGCGCCTTGCGTCAGCTACCGCGACCCGCGCGACGGCCGGGAAAAGTGGTTGGTTGACGGCTTTCTGTTCATCGAATATTACGATCAAGGCCACGCCTTTTCGCAAGGATGGACCTGGCGCTGTGTCGGCGGCCTGCGCCTTTGCGCGCGAGCACGGCATGGGCTTGGAGATGGAATTTGACGGCCGCCTGATCACGCAGCCAAAGATTTTTTGGACCGCGCTTTGATGCCTATCTTCAGGCCTTTGCCGCTCGCGGCGTCAAGGATTCCGCCTCCATGAGCTGTTACGAAGGCGGCGGAACGATCCTGCGCCTCGCGCAATCGCCGGACAAAACGCTTCGTGCCTGCTATGACCGCCTGTCTCAATGGGTGCTGGCCCGGCAACAGGCCGCCGACGAACAGCTCTGCCGGGCGATGGTGAAGCGGCCCAGGCAGGCGAGGTCGCCGCAATAATTCCATTCGACAATCGTCGTTGGCCATTCGAAATTAGATTCATGCCGCTCTACGAATATGAATTGTGCGAAGGAACGTGCGTGGTCTGCGGCGGGAGATTCACCTTGAACCGGCCGCTCTCGGCCAAGCCGTTGACGCATTGTCCGGCCTGTAAAAGGCCGGTGCGCAAGGTCATTTCCGTCTTCAACACCCCCACCAAACTCAAGCCGCTCTCGATTTCCGACGCCAAGAAAGCCGGGTTCACCGTCTTCAAACGGCTGCGCAAAGGCGAATACGAACGGCAGTGAGCACGAGGGGGGTGTTGGAGGGTCAACCGGCTGCGCTGCTCGTCCGCAACCATTCCGGGCGCAGCCGGGGGGGCAGGTTTTCGCCGCGTAACTCCAGCCATTCGCCGGTTCCGTAACGCCGGAACCACGTCAATTGCCGGCGCGCGAACTGCCAGGTTTTGATTTTCACCCCCTCGATGGTTTCGGTCAGATTCCGTCGGCCGCGCAGGTGCTCCACCACCTGCCGGTAGCCGATGGCCTGCAAGGCGGTGCGATTCTGCTCCAGTCCGCGGGGCAGGAGGGCGCGTGTTTCCTCCACCAATCCCTGCCGGAACATTTCGTCCACACGCGCCTCAATCCGCCGGCGCAACTCGTCCGCCGGCCGCGTCAGGCAAAAGAAATTTTCCACTTTTGGCCGGCGCTGTTCCACGTTCCACTCTGCCCGTTGTTCGGAGAATTTTCTGCCGGTCAACCGGATGACTTCCACGGCGCGCAGGACGCGGCGCGGATTTTGTTTGTCAATTTTTTCGTAAGCGGCCGGGTCGCGCTCGCGCAACTCCCGCAGCAGCTCGGCCAGGGGCAGTTTTTCCAGTTCGGCGCGCAAGGCCGGCTCCGCCGCCGGCGCCTCGCCCAGGCCGCTCAAATAGGCCTGAAAATAAAGGCCGGTGCCGCCGCAGAAAATCGGGATTTTTCCCCGCGCCCGAATTTCCGCCACCGCCTGGCGCGCGCGACGGACAAATTGGGCGGCGTCAAAGGATTCGGTCAGATCACAGATGTCCACCAGATGATGCGGCACGCGAAGGCGGTCGGCCAGGGGCGGCTTGGCCGTGCCCAGGTCCAGCCCGCGATAGACCTGCATTGAGTCCACCGAAATGATTTCGCCGCCGATCTGTTCGGCCAGCGCCAGGGCGAGGGCCGACTTGCCCACGGCCGTCGGTCCGGCGAGAAAAACGGCGCAAAGGCAGGCGGCAGAGGATGAAATGTCCGAAGGAGCCGCCATATTCACCGCTCCGGCTTCCCCCGGCGCCCCTCCGCGGCCGGCTGGCTCTCGCCGCGACGCGACAAAAGGATCGCCAGCAGGAGGCCGACGATGAAAACGGGAATGCCCACCACCTGCCCGGGCGTCAAGCCGAAATGATAGTGCAGGGGGGAATAATCGCCGCGAAAGGCTTCTGAAATGCCGCGGGCGATGGCGTAACCGATCAAAAAGGACGCAAAAACCTGGCCGTCGAATTTTTTCCGTCGGAACAGCCAGGCCAGAAAAAAATAAAGCGCCAGATTCAACAGGCCGTCGTAAATTTCCGTCGGCTGAACCGGCAGCGAGGGAGCGGTGGGGCCGACCAGCCCTTCGTGAAATTGCTGGCTCCAGGCGTAGGAACCGTTCGGAAAGCGGATGGCCCAGGGCACATCGGTGGGGCGTCCGTAGCAGCAGCCGTTGAGCAGACAACCCACGCGGCCAAAGACGTTGCCCAGCGCCACGCTGGGCGCCAGCACGTCGGCCGTTTTCCAAAGCGGCAACTGTTTCCAGAACAGATAGATGGCGCCGGCTATGACGGCGCCAATCAAACCGCCGTAATAAACCAGGCCGCCGTGCCAGACCGCAAAAATTTCCGTCCACGGCTGGCCGGCGAATTCCTCGCGCCAGTAAGTCGTCACATAAACGAACCGCGCGCCGACGATCGCGCCGACCATCAGCCACAGGGCCAGGTCGGCGATGCGTTCGCCAGGAATATTCGCGCGGGGAGCGCGGCGCATGGCCGTCCACAAGCCGGCCAGAAACGCCAGCGCCATCATCACGCCATACCAGTGGATCACCAGCGGCCCGAGTTGAAACCAGATCGGATGCACGAATAATTGTTGCCGCCTGCGGCGGAGATTATGATTTCTCGCCGCGCCATTTCGTTCAATTCCAAATTGTGCACTCTGTAAAATTTGATCGGCACAGCCCGGGGCGTCTCTTCGCGCCGTTCCGGGCCGGGCGGCGCGGTTTTCCGGATGGGCTTGGAGATTTCCTGTGAAAACGGCTGACCCGCCGGCCCGCTCTGCCGAACGGTCTCCGCCCCGAGAACCAGAGGCGGAGGCGCCCAAGGCGCAGCGTGGCGCGGCGCACCGGTTTGTCTGACAGGTTGAGAAAATTTCCCGGGACGGATGTTCCGGCGGCAGTTTGGCGGAGATTCCGACGGATGAGGAATCGGTGCTTGTGTCTCTCCAATCGTAATTACAAGTCGTTGGTGGTTGCCAGGGCGCGGGCGTGCGAAGAGGGCGGGGACGGCGGGCGGGGCGGCAACGGTGGCCAGAGTGGCACTTGGGCCACCAAATCGCGCCATGCCTGTCGTTCGCGGGGAGTCATTTGTGACCAGCGCTGGGCATTCTTCAAAAATTCCGCTCGTTCGGCGGGGCTCATGCCGGCAAACTCCGCAAAGGCGCGGATGCACTGGGCGCGCTGCGCCGGCGGCAGGGCGTTGAAGGTTTGCAGCGTCTTTTCCATCTGCGCCCGTTCGCTCTCGGAGAGGGTCTGAAGTGCCTCCTGTTTTTCGGCCGGCGTGAGTTCAAAAAACTGGTTGAACTGGGCGATGATTTTCCGGCGCTCGGTTTCCGGCAACGCCGCCCAGTGGGACTGTTGGGCGGTTGTGGGGGGCACGGAGCCGGGGTTGATGCCGGCGAAATAGCGCAAGGCGGCTTCGTTGTCCAAAAATTCCTGGCGCATCTGCTCCGGCAACGCGTCCCATTCGGCCAACCGGCTTTGCACCAGATTACGCATGTCTTGAGGGATGTGCGCCAAGGCCGCCGCCCGGTCTGCCGGCGGCTGGTGCAACAGCGGCGTGAGGTACCAGCGCAACTCGGTGGCGCGCAGCCGCAATTCGCGTTCATTGGGGTCCAGCGCCAGGTATTCGCGGATTTTGGCCTGGATGTGTTCACGGATTATCGGCGGGCGATTGCTCAAATAGGCGGCCCGTTCCTGGGGCGTCATGGCCAGCAACTGGCGGAAAACGGCCACCGGCGATTGAGGCGACGGAATGAGATTCGTGACGGAAAGCGACAGCAGAGGATGCGGCCGTGCGGCGGCATTGGTTTGCGCTTTCAACGAAATTCCCGCCAGCAGCCCTGCGGCGCTGAGGGCCAGCCACCAACGCGCCGGACGCAAGCGATTCCCTTTCATTGCAAATCGGGAGCCAGCGCGAGCAATTCGTCATCCGGCCGCACCGGCTGGCTCATGCGGCGGATGGCGTCGAAATTTTTGAGCGCCTCGAGGCTGGGCATTGGTTGGGCTGCCGCCACACTGGCAACGCGCCGGGCCAGTTGCGCCCGCCAGACGTCAGTCCGGTAATGTTGTACGCCACCGACGATCAGTACGGCGGCGACGGTGGCGAGTGCCGCACGAGGCAAAAAAACACGCCAAACCCACGCCGTCTCCAGCCCGCCCCAACGCGAACGCGCTTCCTCCCGTTCCACCGCCTGCATCACGCGGGCGGTGAAGTTGGACGGCACCGGCACGTCCGGCAATCGCGCCAACAGCCGGCGCAGCTCCGACAGTTCGTCCGGTTGCAGCGGGTCGTTTTTCATATTCCTTGATTGAAAAACCGCCGCCGCAACAAAGTTGCGCAAAAATTTCCCGGCTCCGCTGTTCAAACGGCGTTCGACCGGGTATATTTCTGCGGCGCTCCGCACCCAGGTGACCGGTCAAAAAATGCCATGCCATTGCCGGGAAACGTCAGGCGCCGTTCGCCCGATTCGGCGATGCGGAAACGAAACTCATGAAGTCCACGGTTCCATCGCCGCCGGCCAGCGAGGCAGTGCTGACGGCGCGCGCGCGTTTTTCCCGCGCCGCCCGCTGCCAGCCGGTGGATCGGCCGCCCGTCTGGCTCATGCGCCAGGCCGGCCGCGCGCTGCCGGAATACCGCAAGCTCAAGGAAAAATTTTCCTTCGTTGAATTGGTCCAAAACCCCGAACTCGCCGCCGAAGTCACCCTCCAGCCGGTGCGGCGCTTCGGTTTTGACGCGGCGATTTTGTTCAGCGACATCCTGGTTATCCCCGAAGCGATGGGTCAGCCCTACCGCTTCCGCGACTCCGGCGGCGTGCGGATGGATTTTGCCGTGCGCAGTCCGGCAGACATC
>DASRCU010000085.1:0-28786 GCA_035652955.1 Verrucomicrobiia bacterium
TTCCAAATCAAATTAGAACTGATAGATCAGGTTGGCTGCGATCAAGAAGTCGTTGGCTCGGAACGGCAGTCCGGCCGCGTTAGCGCCGAAGGGAGTTCCGTGCTCCACATGATCCCAGCGGAATTCCAGGCGGCTGATCACGTTCGCCCAAAGATTGTATTGGGCGGTGGCCGTGATTTCTTCCGCTGCGTTTTTGGAATAAACGCCAGCGTAACCACCCAACTGGGAAGCATCCGCATATTCCCCACGGAGGTTAAAGCTCAACTTGTCGTTAACCTGGTAATTTCCGTAGGCACCGACCACCCAAACGCTGTCATTGCCGGAATTGGCACCGATACCACCATTATGAATGTCGTCATAATCAAACACGGCGCCGAATTTCAGGGCAGTCAGCGGTGTTGGAACGGTCATGTCAGCATGGAAAATAGTGTAGCCGGCACCGGGAAACCCACCGCCGACTCCAGCCGAATCAATCACGCCGGCATTGACCGTGGCGCCTTTCATTGCGCCGAAAGAATCTGGCGCCGTGAACGTGACCTGACCCATGTAGGCTTTTTGGGATTCGATGCCGGTGGTGACTGCACCACCGCCAATAGCGCCACTGGAGCTATCCGCCACACCCGCCTGGACAGAGATCATGTCGTTGACCTTGTAAGTGGCCAAAACGCCTGTGAAGTTCCTGGGCAGGATGGTGTAGCCGTAAGAGCGGGTGTAGTTGGGATCCAGCGGCGAGCTGGTGTTCTCGTAGCCGAGGATGCTGTCCCACACGCCGACTTTCCAGTCAATCCCGCTGTTGCCGACGGGCGTGCGCAACGCCAAATAGGCGCTGCGAATTCCACCAACTGTGGCGCCGGAAAAAATGTCGCCCGTGCCGATTCCAACGGCATCCGGTCCCAACATCAATTCGATATGGTAGCCGGCCGCCCAAGGGCTTTCATCCATCGGCCGATCCAGCGCGATGTCCACCGCGTTCAGGCTGAAGCCATCATTTTTGGCGAAAGCATAGGCGGGCATATTGGGCCCGAAGCTGGCCGGATTTTGATCCGTTCCCGGTCTCCACGTGGCGGCGGTGTCCACGTAGCCGCTCAGCGTGGTTTGAGAGAGCGCGGTTTGCACCTGGCTCATCTGTTCGTCTGCGCGGGCCGCCGAGGCGAGGCTGACCACCCCGACCGCCGCCAGACCCACTGTCCATTTGTTAAACTTCATCTGGTTCCTCCGATGTTGTTTGTTTGTGTTGTTAATGTTTCACTGTGTTCCGCGCGTTTGCGCGCGGGGCCACTTGCGTCGCCCCGGCACCGTGCGGTGCAATTGAGTTGAAAATAGGGGAATCCAAAACATTTGACAACTATTTTTTTTACCAAAACGGGACAATGCAACAGGCTGGCAGACAGAAGGTTGTCTGAATTCCCCTTGGCTTTGGCCAATTTCGGGACGTGGAGCAAAGCGGCAGAAAATCGCTGGAACGGCGGGATAAGGCGGAGATTTGGTCAATCGCTGGGGGTGGGAAGGGTTGGCGGTTGGGAAGGCGCTGAAGTTTTGCGGGGCGTTTTGGGTGAACGGCAAGGGGCGGGCGGAAAAAACTCGGAGTTTGCGGTTTTCGGCACGATTCTTGCCCGTTGCCTGGGCAGTTATGCCAACGTTCACTTACACTGCCCGCGAGGCGGCTACGGGACGGGAGATTCGCAACGTAGTGGATGCCGCCACCGAGCAGGCGGCCATCGCCGCGCTGCTGAATCGTAATTTGCTGGTCGTTTCCATCCAGGAGAAGGTGGGCAAAAAGGGCAAAACCCGGGGCGGCAAGGTGCCGCTGGCGGACCTGGTGGTGTTCACCCGGCAACTGGCCACGATGATTGACGCGGGCATCGCCATCGTGCAGGCGCTCCAGGCGCTGGCCGAGCAGTCATCCAACAAAATCATGCGCGACACGGTACGGGACGTGTGCACGCGGGTGGAGAGCGGCGAAAGTTTTTCGGAGGCGCTGCTCAAGCATCCCAAGACGTTCAACAAACTGTACGTCTCGATGGTGCAGGCCGGCGAGAAGGGCGGGTTGCTGGCGGAAATTCTGGCGCGCCTGGCGACGTATCTGGAAAACACGGCGCGCCTGCGCAAAAAGGTTAAGAGCGCGATGATGTATCCGACCGGCGTTACGGTGGTGGCTATCGGCATTACCATTTTTCTGCTGGTCAAGGTGATTCCGGTGTTCAAGGAGGTGTATGCCGGTTTTGGCGCCAAGCTGCCGGCGCCCACCCAGGCGCTGATCAGCGTCAGCGACGCGTTGCGGCATTATTTGTGGGCGGTGTTGATTCTGGCCGTGGGGGGCACTTACGGCTGGTTGCAGTTCATCAAGACCAAACAGGGCCGGGATTTCTGGGATGCGCGGCGGATCAAGCTGCCGATTTTCGGCTCCATCGCGCACAAAATCTGCCTGGCGCGGTTCACGCGCACGCTGGCCTCGCTGGTGCGCAGCGGTGTGCCGATTCTGGACGTGCTGCAAATTGTCTCCTCGACGGTCGGCAACACGGTGTTCGAAAAGGCCATCAAAGCCGCTTCGGGGGACATCGAACGGGGCGAAGGCATTGCCGCGGCGCTGGGCAAACATCCGGTCTTCCCGGCCATGGTCATTCGCATGCTGACCGCCGGCGAACAGACCGGCAACATTGACAACATGCTGGAACGCGTCTCGGATTTTCTGGATGAAGAAATCGAAACGACGTTGTCGGGTTTGATGTCGCTGATCGAGCCGCTGTTGATTGTGTTTCTGGGCGTGGTGGTGGGCGGCATGGTCGTGTGCATGTATCTGCCGATCTTCAATCTCGGCAACATCGTGAATATGAACGGTCATTGAAACGCGGCCCGGCGCGGAAGCGGCGAACGCTCAATCCCTCCCGTGGCGGGCGTGAGGCGCGGTCGGAAGCAACTGACCTCTCCGTCTCCCTCACGGGGTCAGCGGCACGCCCGGTTGCGGCTGGAAAATTTTGATTTTGGGCCAGCGCCGTCGAATTTGTTCTTCAAACCAGGCGCGGGAATCGTCCTGGCCGTGGCCGAGCAACACCGCGCGCGGGTTCACCTGGCCGACAAACGCCAACAGTTCCTCGCGGTTGGCATGCGCCGTCAGATCAAACTCCTGGACGTCGCAACGGCGGGTGAGCCGGCCCGCCGTGGGACTGAAGACGAACGTTTCGCCGCGCCGGGCCGCGCGCAGGCGGCCCGCCGGTGAATCCGGGTCGGCATAGCCCACAAAAAATATGCTTTGCCGCTCGTCGCCGATCATCCGCATTGCCAAATCATGCGCCGCCGTGTTTTCGTTCATCATGCCGGCGGTGATGACAAAGAGTTTGCCGCCGCTCAATTTCATTTTCTCGGTCTGGCCTTGTTCGAGCACGACCAGTTCCAGGGCTTCGTGCAATTGCAAATGAGGATGTTGCCGATGGGTGCGGTGCGCTTCCAGATCGTAAATTTCCGTGAATACACGGCCCAAGCCGCCGATATAGACCGGTTGTCGCCGCAACGTTTCCTGCCGCATCAGCAACGCCAGCGTGGCCAGGATTTCCTGGGTGCGGCCCAGCGCGAACGCCGGAATCAACACGCAGCCCTTGCGTTTCTGCGCTTCGCGGATGGCGGCGACCAGCCGCTGCATTTCCTTTTCGCGCGAAAAGCCCTTCGGCACCTCGCGATTGCCGCGCGTGGTTTCCATGATCAACACGTCGGCTCGCACGCCCTTGAACCGCGCGGCGCGCAAAAGGGTCTGGTCATGGAAACACACGTCGCCGGTGTAAAAGAGCGTTTCCTTTTTGCCGCGCAGCAGGATGCCCGCCGACCCCAGCGTGTGACCGGCGTCGAAAAATTCCAGCGTGGGTGAGGGCAGCCCCGCGCGCAGTTTGTGAAACGCCGCCCATTCGATTTGGCGGTTGTATTTGAAGCCCTGAAACCGCGGCATGATGTCATCCACTTCGTCATGCGTGTAGAGCGGGTATTCGCGAATGCCCAGTTCGTCGCGCTGCCGCGTCATCACGTTCACCGAATTGTGCAGCACCCGCTCGGCGATGAAGTAACTCAACTCGCTCATCAGCACGTGCGCCCGGGGGAAATGCCGCACCGCCACCGGCAGCGCGCCCACGTGATCGTGGTGACAATGCGAAATGGCGATGGCATCCACGTCCGCCGTACCGACGCGGTCGAACAACGGCAGTCCGGCGCGGCCTTCGCGTTTGGGGTGCATCCCGGCGTCGAGCAAAATCCGATGGCCGTCCAGTTCGACCAGCCAGCCGCTGGCGCCGATGTCCGTATCGGGATTCAGATTGGTGATGGTCACGAAATCAATTTAACCACGGATCGCCGCGGATGCACACGGATAAATCAACGGAAAACATCGAGTGCCGAACGCCCAGCGTCGAACACCGCCGGAGCGTGCTCCGCCGGTTCCTTCGAGATTCGCTGTTCCGGCTCTTATTTCTGCGGATACCGCCAGACCCAGTCGCCCTTATTGAGGTCCACCCCGCCACGCTTGAGCAGCCCCACCCCGCCGCCATCGTCCCGTTCATTCCAGCCGACGGAGTAAAGGACGAATTGCCCATCTTCGGCAAGCCGGTAGTGCAGCGGGCCGCCGCCGATGACATCGTGCGGAAGCTTTTCGATGAACTGTGGCGCCAGGGCGTCCAGAGTTGCAGGATATTCGCCATGCGCCAGCCGGTAACGCTCCAGTGCGATGGCCACGCGGGCCAGGTCAACGGACGATTGCGCGTAGGCGAACTTTTCCACCACGAGGGCAAAGGCCGGCAAAAGCATTGGTTCCAGAAAATTTTCCGGAGTGCGACGGCGAAATTCAGGAACCAGCGCGTTCTGTGCCGCGCCAACGGCGGCGGGCGACACGGTCATCTCTTTTACATCGGCCAAAGGCAAATACCACTTTTGGTAAAATCGGCAAAGGCGCAGTTCATTTTGATAAATCCAGCCGGCGGGACACATCTCAAAGAACAGCACCCGCACAACCTCGCCCTTGGGATTGCTGCCCCAGTCAAACAGTAGAAGTTGACGCAATTCCCGGAATAGCCCCTCCCGGAGAAATTCCGCCAAGGCGAGTTGGTAGGCGCGTTCGCCGCGCATGAAGCGTTCGAAATCGGCCAGAAAGTTCAGGTTGACCAGTTCCGTGTCGAGTTCCGCCAGTTGCGCATCCGACCAGCGATGTTCCGCCAGCCCTTCGTAAATCGGTTGCACCGTGCCTTGCAGCATCGCAATGCGGACCAGTTGCGAAACCAAAAACGGCTCCTCGCGGATGGAATCCGTCAGCCGGAACATCAACTTCACGTCGGCCAGGGCCTGGTTGCTTTCGTTGTTTTGCAACTCCGCAATCGCGCGCAATTCCAAAATCCGGGCGCACGCTCGCAACACCGCCAAATGCGGGAACAGGGTTTCAAACGGCCGGTCGGGATGGGAATAAATCGGGAACCGCGAATCAGGCCGCCGGCTCGCCTGGCGCAAGGCTTCAATCGTCGGGTTGTATTTGCTCAACGCCAGCAGGACGTCCTGTGCCGGCGTTTGCGGCTCCGGCGCGACGGGAAACAAATTCGTTCGGGACGCCAGGGTCCGGTAATAATTTTGCCAGGGCTGCAAATCAGTCAGCGTTGCTTTTTGCCAATTGCCGCCGGCATCGGTCGACCTGCTCCCGTAATCGCTCCAATCTTCAACGCTCAATTCCAAACGCTCGGCATCCTTGACAGGTTCCTCTTCGACCCGGTTTGTGCCATACAATTTTTGGGCGATGTTGGTGCCGACATTTGCTTCAATCAGCTTTACCCAGATTGGCGCCATCGCGAAATTCTGGTCGTCCGGCACGGGCGGCGGGATGAAATCCGTGAAATGGAATTTCTCGCCTTTGGCTTCCCAGTGCTGTTTGAATTTTTCCCAGTCGTGTTTGCCGCGCCAGTCTTCCTCGGCGTAAAACAGCGCAATCAGCGTGATGAAACACGCAAGGGCAAACAGAAAGCGACGGAAATTTTTCCAGCAACAGATCCAGCGAATGAACGCCACCAGCAAGCCCGCTGTCAGCGTCAGACCCGTGGCAAAAAGCAGGGCGAACGCCACCAGCTTTCCCATCGAGGTTTCGGGGCCGGTCGCCAGTCCGAGGCAAAAAAGCACGACAAAGGTGGCGACGGTCAGGACCGCGAACCAGACCCAACGGCTGCGCCAGCCGGTCCATGATTTTTTCCAGATGCTTTTGGGTTCTTGGTTCATAAATTTCCAGTTCTCTTTTCAACCGATGCCTCGAAATCCGCCGGTCGTCCTGGATTGCGGTGGCGGCGCCGCCGGTTTGGGCCGGTCGGCGTCGTCCGCGTTACGTGGACCGAGCAATTCGACCAGCAGTCGCCGCTGCTGCTTCAATTGCGCCATCATCTCCGGCGACGGCGGCGCAACCTTCTCCGCCAGCGCCGGCGTGTGATCGCGCATCGAGAAATTCAACGCGAAAATGAAAATCCAGACCACCGCCAGTCCCGCCCAGGCCGCCGGGCGAGGCCAGAAAAGGGTTGCGAGCCAAGCCGGCAGGGACGGCACGCTGCGCGGTCCGATGCCGCAACGCGGCGTCTCTTCGCCCCGGCGCATTGCCGCCAGAATTTCCGCGCGCCATTCGGCTGGAACGGGGCGCAGCGGCTGGCGCGAAAGCCTTTGTTCAAATTCGTCCGGTTTCATTTTCCACAATCAAAACAGAAGCAAACAAAGGCAACGAAGACCAAATCTTCGCTCCCCTGGTTGCCTTCTGTTGAGCTTCTTTGTTTTCATTTGTGGCCGTTGCCTTGGCTATTGGATTTCTTCGTAAAGGGGACGCAGCCGCTCGCGCAATTTGTCTAGGCCATAGCGATAGCGACTGGCCGCCGTGTTCGGCGGAATGCCCAGCGCGGCGGCGATTTCCTGGAAAGTCAGTCCTTCCCAAAGCTTCAAATGCACGACGGCGCGTTGTTCCGCCGGCAGTTCGCCGAGCGCGACGGAAAGCTCCTCGCGGAACAATTTTTCATCCGGGTCGCTCGCCGGCGCAAAGAGGGAAATGTTTTCAGCGACGAACTGTTCCCGTGTCCGCTGGCGCGCGCTCCGGCGGCGGATCAGGTCAATCACCGCGTTGTGCGCGAGGCGGATGAGAAACGCCCGCTCGTCGCGCACGCCGGCCAGCCATTTCGGTTCGCGGGCCAGCTTGACGAAAATTTCCTGGAGCACATCGCGCGTGTCCGCCTCGTCGCGGGTGAGATTCAGGAGAAAGGCAAAAAGGGACGGCGCGTGCTCGTCGTAGAGCCGTTCGAGTTCCGCGCTCTCAAGCATTTCCCCTGAATGACGCTGCCGGCGGGGAAATTTGTCCAGTCAATTGTGGCGTGATTTTTTGGTTTTTTGGCGGCAGGTTTTCCTTCAAAATCCGGCCGTGCCGATTTCCAAAACCATTTCTGCCCGTCGAAAAGTGCTGGCGCAATGGCGCGGGGTGGATCTGGAGCCGGAGGAGACGGCCCGCGCCATCTGCGCCCGTGGCGCAGACCACATCGTGGCCAAAGTTCTTGCTGATTTGAAAATGGAGGCGCGGCAGGCGGAGATCGAAATTGTCAAGGTGTGGAATGCGGCGCTGGACCCGAATCTCACCGCGCACGCGCAACCGGTCGGCCTGCGCCGGGGGACGCTGTTCGTGAACGTGGACAGCAGCGTGTGGCTTTCAGAAATCGTCCGCTACCGGCGCGGAGAAATTCTCGACCGTTTGCAGCACAGTTTCGGGAAGAACCTGGTGCAGCGGATTTCGTTTCGCATCGGCTGACGGGTGCCGGCGGCTCGCTTGCGCGAGGGGCGCCGAAAGCCGCACAGAACCGCCCGCGGGGTCAGACCATCCCTTCCATCTGCGCCGGTGTGAGCAGCCAATGGAGTTGCGCGCAGCGGCCGGGGCGCAAATCGGCGGTCTCCAATTTGCACAAGCCGGCCTTTTTGATTTCAATCGCCGCCTTTTCCTCGCCGGTCACCAGCCGGGCAATCAGCCGGCTCAAATAGGGTTCGTGCCCCACAAGCAGAATGTTTTCCGGCACCGGACGCAGCCGGCGAATTTCAGAAATCAACTTTTCCGCGCTGCCGGCGGGTTTCAATTCGTCGCACCAGACGGGGCGGGATTTTGATTGCAGCTCTTCGGCAATCAGCTCCGCAGTTTGCCCGGCGCGGGTGAAGGGGCTGGACAAAAGGCAATCGAATTCCAGCCGCATTTTTTTCATGGCCCGGGCGATATTCTGCAACTGCGCGCGGCCTTCGGGCGCCAGGGGACGCAGGGCGTCGTCTCCCTGGGCACCCGGCCCTCGTTCCACCGCCAGGCCATGACGCAACAGATAGATGTTCATGCCGCAATTTAATCCGTCGGCCCGGCCGGGAAAAGTTCGCAACCGCATCCGGTGCAGTGAAGTTTGGAGGCGAGGACGGAAGTTGTTGCGAAAAATTCACATTTTTCATCTGGTTCCGGCGGGGGGATTTTTTAACCTCGGCCGGCATGGGAACCGTTCGTCGGGCCGTCATTGACGTCGGCACCAATTCCGTGAAACTGCTTGTGGCCGACGTGCAGGGGGGCGTCGTGACGCCGGTGCACGAAGAAAGCAGCCAGACGCGGCTGGGCCGTGGCCTTTATGAGACGCACCGGCTGCAGCCGGAACCCATTGCCCGCACCGCCGAGGCGGTGCGCAAATTTGCCGCACTGGCGCGCGAAAAAAACGCCGCGACCCTCCGGGTCATCGCCACCAGCGCCGCGCGGGAGGCGCTCAACCGAAGCGAGCTGGTTTCGGCGATTGCGCGCGCGGCGGGTTTGAACGTGGAAATCATTTCCGGCGAGCAGGAAGCCGATTGGGCCTTTCGCGGCGTGGCCACGGACGCCGCGCTGGCCCGCCGGTCGCTGCTGTTGCTGGATGTCGGCGGCGGCAGCACACAATTGATCCTGGGCCGCAACGGGAAAAAACATTTTGCGGGAAGTTTCTCAGTCGGCGCCGTCCGGCTGATGGAGCAATTTCCGCCCGGCGACCCGCCCTCGGCCGTCCAGTTCAGGAAATGCCGGGATTGGCTGGAACAATTCCTCCGCGGCGAAATCCGTCCGCAGCTTGAACCGGCCTTGAAACAGGAAAGCGGTCCCCTCTGCCTGGTGGGCACCGGCGGCACGGCGACGATTTTGGCGCGCATGGAGCTCAAGCTCGATCGTTACCATCGCGAACGGATTGAGCGAACGGTGCTGCGCCTCTCGCGCGTGTCGGCCTGGCGGCGGCTGTTGTGGAAATTGCCGTTGGAAAAACGCCAGAAAATTCCCGGCCTGCCGAAAAACCGCGCGGACGTGATTCTGACGGGGGTGTTGATTTACGAAACGATGATGCGGGAATTTGGCTTTGGGCAACTGCGCGTGAGCACGCGCGGTCTGCGCTTCGGGGTGGTGAGCGAATGATTTGCGTGTGATGGAAACTTCAGGAGCGGTTGAAAAACAGGAAATGCTTCCGCGCCGCCGATGCCTGATCGTCGGTTGCGGTTACGTCGGCCTGGCGCTGGGCGCGGCGCTGGCCCGGCAAGGCCACGAAGTCTTCGGGGTGCGCCGCCGGACGGCGGCGGAAAACGAACTGCAGTCCGCCGGCATTTTCCCGCTGTTTGCCGATGTGACGAACGCGGCGACGCTTCAAAAATTGCCGCGCCATTTTGATTGGGTCGTGAATTGCGCAGCTTCCGCCGGTGGCAGCGCGGAGGACTACCGGGAACTTTATTTCGAGGGCAACCGCCATCTCCTGGCCTGGCTGGCGGAGGCGCCGCCGGAAAAATTCCTTTTCACCAGCAGCACCAGCGTTTACGGGCAAACCGACGGCTCAATCGTCACCGAAGAAAGTCCGGCGGAGCCGAAGGCCGAAACGGCAAAAGTGCTGCGGGACGCCGAGACGTTGCTGTTATCCGCGGCCGCCGCCGGCAAAATCCCGGCGGTGATTTTGCGGGTGGCCGGCATTTACGGGCCGGGCCGCGGTTACTGGTTCCGACAGTTTTTGCGCGGCCAGGCGCGAATTGAGGGCGACGGCTCGCGCTGGTTGAACATGATTCACCGCGATGATGTCGCCGGCTGCATCATCGCCGCGCTGGAATACGGCAGGGCCGGCGAGATTTACAACGCCACGGATGACGAGCCGGTGACGCAGTGGCAATTTTTCGAGTGGCTGGCGGCGGAATTAAAGTTGCCTCTGCCGCCGCGAATTCCCGCCGATGCGGAAATTCAACGCAAGCGCGGCGGGACGAACAAGCGCGTCAGCAACGCGAAGTTGAAGGCGGAGTTGAACTATGAATTCAAATTCCCGAACTTTCGGGCGGGTTACGCGGCGGAACTGGCGCGGTTGCGGGCGTCCGGCGGAATTTGATTTCAGACGGCGTTGTCGCCCTGCTCTTCGGTGCGGATGCGCCAGGCGTCTTCCACCGGCAACACGAAGACCTTGCCGTCGCCAATCTTGCCGGTCCGGGCGGCTTTGAGGATGGCTTCCACGGCGGGTTTGACCTGGGCGTCGGGCAGCACCGTTTCGATCTTGATCTTGGGCAGAAAATCCACGGTGTATTCGCTGCCGCGATAGATTTCGGTGTGGCCTTTCTGCCGGCCAAAACCTTTGGCCTCGGTGACCGTCATGCCCTGGATGCCCAGTTCGTTCAACGCTTCCTTGACGTCGTTCAACTTGAACGGCTTAATGATGGCTTCGATTTTTTTCATGTCGCTTTCCGTTTACTCGTTATAGGCGCGTTCGCCATGTTCGGACAAATCCAATCCCAGGCTTTCATCCTCCCGGTCCACGCGCAGCCCGATGAATTTGTCCACCAGCTTGAGCAGCACCCAGGTGGCCAGCGCCGCCAGCGCCGCGGTGAATAAAACGGCAATGAGTTGATGAACAAACTGCCGGGCGCCGCCGGAAATGCTGGCTGTGGTCAGCGCGGCGTTTACCGAGCGGTTGGCCAAAAAGCCCAGCAGCAACATGCCCACCGTGCTGCCGACGCCGTGCACGCCAAACACATCCAGCGAATCGTCGTAGCCGAAATACGATTTGAGGTGGGTCACCGCAAAGTAACAAACAGCGCCGCCCGCCAGCCCGATGCCAAACGCCGCCGGCACGCTCACGAACCCCGATGCCGGCGTGATGGTCGCCAGACCGGCCACCATGCCGGACGCCGCACCCAGCACGCTGGGCTTGCCCTTCAACAGCCATTCCAGGACCGTCCAGCTCAACGCGGCGGCGGCAGCCGAAAAATGCGTGGCCGCAAACGCGCTGGCCGCCAGCGTGCCGGCGCTCAAGGCGCTGCCGGCGTTGAAGCCGAACCAGCCCACCCACAACAATCCGGCGCCGATGAGGGAATACACCACGTTGTGCGGCATCATTGGCTCGCGCGGCCAGCCGTCCCGCCGGCCCAGCACCAGCGCGCAGACCAGGGCCGATACGCCGGAACTGATGTGCACCACCGTTCCGCCGGCAAAATCCAGCACCGGAATTTTGCCGCCCAACGCCCAGTTGAACAGCCCGCCCTTGCCCCACATCATGTGGCACAACGGAAAATACACCACCGTCGTCCACAGCACGATAAACGCCAGATACGCCTTGAAGCGGATGCGTTCGGCCACCGCGCCGCTGATGAGCGCCGGCGTGATGATGGCGAACATCATTTGGAACAGCATGAAGGTCTGCGCCGGAATCGTGCCCGAATAATCGGCATCCGGCGCGGCGCCGACGCCTTGCAGAAACAGATGCGACAGCGGATTGCCCCAGACGGCGTTGCCGGCGCCGAACGCCAGGCCGTAGCCGAAAATCATCCACAACGCCGACACCACAGCCATGAGAATCAGGCTGTGCATCATGGTCGAGAGCACGTTTTTGGTGCGCACCAGCCCGCCGTAAAAAAGGATCAGCCCCGGCGCGGTCATCATCAACACCAGCGCGGCGCTGGCCAGCACCCAGGCGTTGTCACCGGAGTTGATGATCGGGGCCGGCGCCGGGACCGGCGCGGCCTGTAATTGGGCGGCGCCCGGCGTTTGCGCCGGCAGGGGAACGCTCAGCGACAGCAGCAGCAGGAATGAATAAACCCAGGTTCTCTTTCCGAAACGATGAATGATTCTCATGGACGGCCAGTTCAACAAAGTCCCCCGCCGCTGTCAATGCCGCCTTGCGGCGCGGATAAAATTTCATTTCGATTTGCCGGCGTTTGCGCCTAACTTTTGGCGATGACCGTGGCCGCCGCTTCCCTCACGCCGATGATGGCGCAGTATCGCCGCATCAAAGGCGAGCTGCCGCCGGATGCGTTATTGCTGTTTCACCTGGGCGATTTTTACGAGATGTTTTTTGAGGATGCGCGGATCGGCGCGCAAATCCTGAATCTGGCACTCACCGCCCGGAATGGCGTGCCCATGTGCGGCGTCCCCTTTCATGCCGCGCCGGCGTACATTGGCAGGCTCCTGAAAGCCGGCCACAAGGTCGCCCTGTGCGAGCAGCTTGAAGAGGCGCGGCCGGGCAAACTGGTCAAGCGCGAAGTCACCCAAATCCTCTCGCCCGGCACGCATTTCGACGAGCGGCTGCTCGCCGCCGAACAGAACAACTTTCTGGCGGCGATTTGCCCGCAGGGGAAGGGGTTCGGCCTGGCGTTGGTGGATCTGACCACCGGAGAATTTTTGGCCACAGAACTGGAAAACGACGCCGCGTTGCTGGCCGAGCTGGAGCGCACCCGGCCGGCGGAAATCATTTTCCCCGCCGAACAGACTTTTGTGCGCGATTTGCTGGGCAGCCGCCGGTCTGCCGCCGCCGACGTCCCGTCCGCGGGGAGCAGCGCGTTCCTCCCCGCCGCCGCGGGCGGGGTTGTCCACGGCTACGACGACTGGGCGTTTGCTCCGGAAACCGCCGGATACACCCTGCGCGAACATTTCCAGGTCGCTTCGCTTGACGGCTTCGGGTTGAAGGACAAGCCGGCCGCCGTGGGCGCGGCGGGCGGTGCGCTGCATTATTTGACGCAGCATCTGCGACGTGAGGCCAAGCATCTCACGCGCCTCTCGTTTTATCGGCGCGGCGATTTTCTGGGGCTGGATCCGACGACGCTGCGGCACTTGGAAATTCTGGAGCCGCTGCGTCCGGATGCGCCGCGGAATCTGTCGCTTTACGGGACGTTGAACCGCACTGTCACGCCGATGGGCGCTCGGCTTTTGCGGAACTGGCTTTCCCAGCCGCTGGCGCGACGGGAGCCCATCCGGCGCCGGCAGGAAGCCGTGCAAATCTTTCTGGATCATCCCGAGGCATTGGAGCCGTTCCGGACGCAACTGGCCAGGGTCCGCGATTTGGAACGCACCCTGGGCCGACTCATTTCCAGCAGCGGCAATGCGCGGGATTTGGTCGCTCTGCGGGTTGCGCTCGAACAAATCCCGGCGCTCAAACAGACCCTCTCCGCCGCCGGGTCGCGTCGCAGCCCGACTTTGCTCCAGGAAGACACTGACCACGCGGCGCTGCACGGGCCGGACTTGATTGCCGAACTGAATGCCCAAATGGCCGAATTTCCCGCCCTGGTTGAATTGCTTTCCCGCGCCATCGTGGACGACCCGCCCCCGGCCCTCAAGGAAGGAGGTCTGATCCGCGACGGCTTTGATTCCGCGCTGGATGAATTGCGCGAGGCGGCGCGCCGCGGCAAGGATTGGATCGCCCGGCTGCAGGCCGAGGAAATCCGGAAAACCGGCATCGCTTCCCTCAAAGTCCGGTTCAACTCCGTCTTTGGTTACTACATCGAAGTCACCAAAGCGAATCTCGACAAGGTGCCGCCGCATTACCTGCGCAAGCAAACCATCGCCGGTGGCGAACGGTTCATCACGCCGGAGTTGAAGGAAATGGAGGGAAAAATTCTGGGTGCCGAAGAACGGGCCGTGAAACGGGAATACGAATTATTCCAGCAGGTGCGCGAAAAGGTGCTGGAACAGATCCCGGCCATTCAGCAAACAGCCGCCGCGCTGGCGCAACTGGACGTGCTGGCGGCGTTTGCCGAAACGGCGCGGGGGCACAACTATTGCCGGCCGACGGTGGCCGACGAGGGCCTCATTCAAATTCGCGACGGCCGCCATCCGGTCTTGGAACAAAATCTGTTGGACGAGCGGTTCGTGCCCAACGACACGGCGCTGGCTTCCGGCAGCGGCAGCCGCCGGGTGGCCGGCCCGGATGCCCCGGATGGCGCTCCGCAAATCGCCCTCATCACCGGCCCGAACATGGCCGGCAAATCCACTTACATCCGCCAGGTGGCGCTCCTGGTTTTGCTTGCGCACACCGGCAGTTTCGTTCCGGCGAGCCAGGCGCGGATTGACCTGGTGGACCGCATCTTTACGCGCATTGGCGCCAGCGATGATCTGGCCCGCGGTCAAAGCACGTTCATGGTGGAAATGACCGAGACGGCGAACATCCTGAACAACGCCACGCCGCGCAGCCTGGTGATTCTGGACGAAATCGGGCGCGGCACCAGCACCTTCGACGGCCTCTCGCTGGCCTGGAGCATTGTTGAGCATTTGCACAATCAGATCGGCGCCAAAACATTGTTTGCCACGCATTATCATGAATTGACGGAGCTGGCCGCCCGGCTGCCGCGGCTGAAAAATTTCAACGTCGCCGTCCGCGAATGGCGCGACCAGGTGGTGTTTCTCCATAAAATCGTCGAAGGCGGCACCGACAAAAGTTACGGACTGCACGTCGCCCGCCTGGCCGGCATCCCCAAACCGGTGCTGGAGCGCGCCAAGGAAATTCTCTCCAACCTCGAAGCCTCCGAACTGACGCCGGAGGGTACCGTGCGCTTCCCGCGCCGCCCGCGCGACCGCGACGCCTTGAAAAACCTCGCCCCACCGCCGCAATTGGATTTGTTTGGCGGGTGACCCGCCTTGACGTTTGAACGTTCGGGGTTATGTTCGACTCTAAAGGAGCAAAGGAGCGTTATGAAAAGAAAATCATTCCTTCTCTGGGCTGCGGCTGGCGTTTTCTGGGCGGCGACCCTGTTGCCAGCGGGGGCCGACCAACCGGCCGCTGCGGTGAAAACGGAGCGGATCTACACAGGCACGGTGGTTTCCGTCAATGCCAACGAGCGCACTCTCAAGGTCAAAGGCTTCCTGTTCAGCCGACGCTTCAACGTGGGCGTCAATTGCCCGGTGACGTTGCTGGACCAGCCCGATGCCACCCTGGCCGATGTGCGTCCCGGACAGAAAGTTCGGATTGCCTATCAGGACGCACACGGCGTGCTGATTGCCGATCGCGTGCAGCAGGAGCCGATGCGGGTCACCGGCACGGTAAAGGCCATTGAACCGGCGGCACACAAGCTGACGCTTTATTCCGGCGGGCAGAACAAGACATTTCAACTGCCGGAGGATTGCCCGGTGACGTTGCGGGGCGGCAAGACCGGCACGCTCGCCGACCTGCAAACGGGCGACTACGTGACGGTGACTTACGAAACGCCGCAGGGTCAACCGACCGCCCGGCGCATCGCCCAAACCAGCCAGCAGTTCACCGGCGAACTGGTGGCCGCGGATCTGAACACGCGCACCGTCAAAGCCAAAGCTCTGTTCGACACGAAAACGTTTCACCTCGGCGACCCGTGCGCCATCGTGGTCAACGGCCAGCCCAACGGCCGGATGACCGACCTCAAACTCGGCGAACGATTCACCATCAACTACGACGAAGTTAACGGCGTGAACATCGCCAACCGCATCGCTCCAGCCGCCCCGTCACCGGAAGCCGCCGCCACGGCGGTTCGTTGACTGCGGCGCCGGCGGTTTGAAGTTTGCCGGCGGGGTGCGTTCGGAGGACGCGCCCCTTTTCTTTTTCCAAATTCCGCCCGCTGGGCTAAATTCGCGCCATGCACGATGGCATTGCCGGCCCCTGGCAAAAATACGAAATCGCCGGGCGCATCCAAATTGTCCCCGGCAACGGCGGGCTGCCGAAAGTCCGGGTGGCCACGCCGTTCAGCACGGCGGAAATCTATCTGCACGGCGCGCACGTAACGCAATTCCAAAAAACCGGCGAGCCGCCGCTGCTGTTTCTGAGCCGCCGAAGCCGGTTTCAGAGCGGCGAACCGATTCGCGGCGGCGTGCCGATCTGTTTCCCGTGGTTCGGCAGCCGGGACGGCGAGCCGTCTCACGGCTTTGCGCGACTGACCTCATGGCGATTGGTTGACACCGCCGCCGACGAACAGTCGGCCACGATCAAACTGGCCCTGCCGCCCGTCCCCAGCCGGGAAACCTGGAACGGTTTGCGAACCGAATTTGTTGTGACCGTGGCGGACACGCTGACAATGGAACTGATCACGACCAACGAAGCGCGCGGCGAAACAGTCCCATTGGAGAATTGCCTGCACACGTATTTTCAGGTGGGGGACATCGCCGCCGTTTCCATCGCCGGCCTGGAAGACCAGCCGTTTGATGATTTTGCCGCCGGGGCCAATGGCGCGCGCCGGCCGGCGGAAAATTCCCTTCTGAAAATCCGCCGGGAAACCAACCGCGTTTATGGCGACGCGCCGCAAACGGTGGAAATCCGCGATGAAAAATTCCGGCGGACGATCCGGGTGGAAAAGTCCGGCTCCCGCTCCACCGTGGTGTGGAATCCGTGGACGACGCAGAAGCTGCCGGACGATTTTGATCCGGCGGAACACGCGCGCATGGTCTGTGTGGAATCGGGCAACGTGAAACAGAACACGATTTCGCTGGCGCCGGGCCGGACGACGGCGTTGAAAGTCGTCTTGAGCAGCCGGTCGGGATAACGCCATGATTGCCGTCCTGGAACAGCATCCCCCCGGAGCGGACCTCGTTTCCCGCGTGGAGGAATTTTTTTCGCCAACGGGCATCCTCTCGCGCGCGAAAAACTTCGAATATCGTCCCCAACAGCAGCAAATGGCCGTGGCCGTGGCGCGCGCCCTGCAAAATGGCGAACACCTCGCCGTGGAGGCCGGCACCGGCGTGGGCAAGTCGCTGGCCTATCTGGTGCCGGCGATTTTCTTCGCCGTGGCCGAGGGGAAAAAGGCCGTGGTTTCCACTCACACCATCAATTTGCAGGAACAGCTCGTCGAAAAGGATTTGCCGATGCTGGCGCGGGTGCTGGGCGCGCTGAACCCGCCGGTGAAATTTCAATACGCCATGCTCAAAGGCCGGGCGAATTACCTGTGCACCCGCCGCCTGCACAAGGCCCTCCAGCAGCGCGACAGCCTCTTCACCTCCTCCGAAGCCCAGGAATTGCAGCGCATTTACGAATGGTCGCAAAAAACGACCGACGGCAGCCTGTCGGACTTCGACGTGGAACCGGATCCGAAGGTCTGGGCGCAGGTCTGCTCCGAGCGCGGTTTATGCTCGCCGAAGGTCTGCGGTTACCCCTCCGATTTTGCCAAAGACCACGGCGTTTGTTTTTTCCAGCGCGTGCGCAACAAAATTCTTTCGTCGGACGTTCTGGTCTTGAATCACACCCTCTTTTTCACGTTGCTGGGCAGCCAGGAGGAGGAACAGGGTGGCGGCATCCTGTTCAAAAACGATTTTGTCATTTTCGACGAGGCGCACACGCTGGAAAAGGTCGCCTCGCAGCACATCGGCGCAAGCGTTTCGAGCGGACAGGTGCGTTACGCCCTGCAGCGCCTCTGGAATCCGCGCACGGAAAAAGGGCTGCTGGCCACGCTGCGTCAAGGCCCGGCGGTGAAACTCGTTGCCGAAATTCTCGAGGAAGCCGAACGGTTCTTTGAGAACGTCGAAGCCGCCTGCGAGGCCCTTCAAAAATCCGCCGGTTCCCGGCGCGGAGGCGCCCCTGAAAATTCCGAACGCCGCCGCGCCTGGACGGAGCTGCGCATCCGCCGGCCCGAACTGGTGAAAGACCATCTGACCCTGCCCATTCAACGCCTGCGCGAAACCGTCAGTGAACTCATCAAAACCAGCGAGGACCAGGACCTGGGCCAGGAATTGATCGAGTGCAACCGCCGCCTGGCGGAATTGCGCGATGCCGTGAAATTGTTTCTGGAACAGGGCGCGCCCGATCACGTCTATTGGGTCGAACGCAGCGGCAAGGCGCATGCGACGCTTTCGCTCAACGCCGCGCCGGTGGAGGTGGCGGATTTTCTGCGGCGCCGGCTTTTCGAAAGCGACACCAGCGTGATCCTGACCAGCGCCACGCTGGGGATTTCCGGTGCGCTGCCGGCCGCCTCGCGCGAGCACTCCCCCGGCGGTTCAACGACGGGCGACCCGTTGAAAGCCGAAAAATCTCTGGCCTACTTTGTCCGGCGCGTCGGGGCCGAATCGGCCGCCAAACTGCAGGTCGGCACGCCCTTCGATTACCCCCGGCAGATGAAACTGTTTCTCGTCAAGAAAATGCCCGACCCGCGCGAACCCGGCTACCGCGAGGCATTGATCCATTGGATCGAACATTTTGTGACCCTGACGCACGGCAAGGCATTCGTGCTCTTCACCAACGCCCGGCTCATGCGGGAAATCGGCGAAGCCATGCAGCCGTTTTTCGACCGGCTCGGCGTGGCCTGTCTGGTGCAGGGCACCGGCACGCCGCGCTCGACTCTGTTGGAAAAGTTCAAGGACGATGTGGATTCGGTGCTCTTCGGCACAGACAGTTTCTGGCAGGGAGTGGATGTGCCCGGCGAGGCGCTCTCCAACGTCATCCTCACCCGGCTTCCGTTTGCGGTGCCGGATCATCCCCTGGTGGAGGCGCGCATCGAGGCTATCGAAGCGCGCGGCGGCAATTCGTTCACTGAATTTTCCCTGCCCGAGGCAATTTTGAAATTCCGCCAGGGCGTCGGCCGCCTGATCCGCACCAAAACCGACACCGGCATCGTGGTGGTTCTGGACAACCGGATTTTGACCAAGCAATACGGCCAGGCGTTTCTGGACGCGCTGCCGCAATGTCCGGTGGAAATTGTGTGACGACGGGGGCGCGTTCGGCCATGGCCCGGTGGCCCGGCGCGACCGATCGTGCCATACTGGGAAAATGACAAGCACCGAAAAATTACTGGCCGAACTGATCGCCCTGCCGAGCGTCAACCCGGCTTTTCTGCCGCCCGGCCATCCGTGGGCCGGCGAAAAAAAAGTGGCCGAATTTCTGGCGGCGACCGCGGCGCGGGCGGGATTGGAAGTGGAATTTCAGGAGGTGCTTCCGGAGCGCCCCAATCTGATCATCCGCCTGACGCCGCCGGGCAAGATTCGACGGACTCTCCTGCTGGCGCCGCATCTGGACACCGTCGGCGGGACCGACTCACAATTCGTTCCGCGTCGCAAAAACGGTCGGCTCCACGGCCGCGGCGCCTGCGACACCAAAGGTTCCGTGGCGGCGATGGGGTCGGCGTTGGCGGAACTGGCGAAGACCAAGGCACGCCCCGCCGGAACGGAAATTGTTTTTGCGGGATTGGTGGATGAAGAATACGCGCAAGCCGGTTCGCAAGCGCTGGCTGCAGGTCCGTTCCGGGCGGATTTGGCCGTGGTTGGCGAACCGACCCAACTCCGCGTGGTGACGGCGCACAAGGGCAGTCTGTGGCTGGAACTGGAAACACGCGGCCGCGCGGCACATGGCGCCACGCCGCAACTCGGCCACAACGCCATTCACACCATGGCGCGCATCGTGGATTGGTTGGAAACGGATTACGCCGCCCGGTTGAAGCGGCGAAAACACCCCTTGCTCGGTCATGCCACGGTCAACGTGGGGCTGATTTCCGGCGGTGCGCAGCCGAACATCGTGCCCGACCGGTGCGCCATCACGGTGGATCGCCGGACGCTGCCGGGCGAAACGCCCGCCGCCGTCAAACGCGAAATCCGCCGTTTGCTCCGCGCGCGGAATCTGCCGGCCCGCCTGACCGAAAAAAAATCGGCGCCGGTCCGACCGTTGGAAACGGATTTCCGCCGGCCGCTGATCCGGCAATTCATGCACTGCGTCGGCCAGCGGCGGCCGGCGGGTGTGCCGTTTTTTTGTGATGCCTCGGTGCTGGCGGCCGGCGGCATTCCCAGCGTGGTCTTTGGCCCGGGCAGCGCCGCCCAGGCGCACACCGCGGAGGAATGGATTGCGCTTTCCGAATTGGAACGGGGGAAAAATTTGCTGCTGAAATTCCTCCGCTCCTTGCCGTGAGACGTTGAACGGCGGCCGGACCCATCACGGCCGCTCAACGGTCAAAGAGCGTTTTAGCGGCGCCAGCGTTCCAGCCACCCGGCCACCGTTCGGCGGACCGGTCATTAGCGCATTGAAAAGGCCATCCTGCTGCGGCACTCTTTGGGCGCCCATGCCGGAATCCGTGGAAACGGTGCCAACGATTGATTCCCGGCCGCACGCGGCGTTTTTCCGCCAGAGCGGCTGGCTGATGACGGCTACGATCATTCAGGGAGTTCTGTCATTTGGACCGCAT
Organism: Verrucomicrobiia bacterium; assembly: GCA_035652955.1. Lineage (GTDB taxonomy): Bacteria > Verrucomicrobiota > Verrucomicrobiia > Limisphaerales > UBA11358 > UBA11358. The sequence goes on from DASRCU010000085.1 coordinate 20,368, forward strand.
CTGTTGTCCAAAAAAATTTCGCCGGACCAATACAGCATCTTTGTGACCATGCTGATGCTGACCGCGCTCATACCGACGATGCCGTTGCAAATGGTCTTTGCACAGCAAACGGCCGAGGCGCTGGCAACGAACCGGCGGGGGGCTTTGGCCTTGTTGATTCGCCAGGGCTGGGGACTCACGTTTCTGGCGTGGGCGGTTGTGGTTTTGGGATTTGTTGTGTTTCAACACCGCGTCCTGGCCGGCTGGGGATTGGCCAGTTCCACGACGTTGTGGGTGACGTTACTGGCGCTGTTGATGAACCTGTGGATGCCGCTGTTTTCCGGTGTGTTGCAGGGGCGGCAGGATTTTTTCTGGCTGGGGTGGGCGTCCATTGTGGGTGGTGTGGGGCGGGTGGCGGTGGCGGTGGGAATGGTGCTGGCGTTTCATGCGGGCGCCACGGGCATGATGTTCGGTGCGGCGGCGGGCTTGGGGGCGTGGGCGGGGATGGCCATGTGGCGCTCGCGAGATTTGTGGCTGGCGGCGGGAGAATCGTTCGACGGCCGCGCCGTGTTTCGGCAGGCGGCGCCGTTGATGCTGGGCTTCGGTGCCTGCCAGTTTTTGTTCACCACGGACACGATGTATGTCAAGGCGTTTTTTCCGGGAGACGCCGTGGCGGCCTATGGTGTGGCCGGGACGCTGTCGCGCGCGTTGCTCTGGCTGGTGTTGCCGCTGGCGACAGTGATGTTTCCAAAGATTGTGCATGCCCACGCGCGCTTGGAAAAAACCAACCTGCTCGGTCTGGTGCTGCTCGGCACGGGGATTCTGGCGGTGTGCGGCGCGGCGGGTTTGTGTCTCACAGGGCCGCTGGTGGTGAAGTGGTTTTTCAAGGCCCAGTATGCGGCCGAAACCATGAAGCTGCTGCCGTGGTATCTGGGCGCCATGATTCCGCTGGCGCTGGCCAATGTGCTGGTGAACGATTTGATGGCCCGCGGAAAATTCAAAGTAGTCCCGCCCCTGGTGTTACTGGCCGGAGCCTACGGTTTGACCATGCCGGTGATGTTGCGCCACTTCCCCGGTCACCTGGAAGTGGCGTTGCAAACTCTGGGCGCCTTCAATCTGCTGTTGCTGGGCGTGGGCGTGTGGTTTTCTTTTGCCCGATCCAGGGCTGGAGGCGGTGGAAGCGGGCTTCAAGATCCGGAACGGGGGCCGGGCAACGGTTGCGGCGCGCGCAGTTTCCGGTAAATCCAACCTTCCAAGGGACGCAACGGGCGCAGCCAACGGTAAAACGGCGAGTAAATCAGCCGCAACCGCACCACGGAGAGAAACATCGTCAGCGAGGAACGGAACAGCGAGGCAGTGACCTTGGAGCCGGCCACGTCCGTCCATTCAATGGGCACTTCGAGAATTTTGAATCCGGCGCGTTTGACCGATACCAGCAGGTTCACGTCAAAGGCCAGATCGGCGATGCGCAGCGTGGGATGGATTTTTTCGACGACCGGGCGCTTGAGCAATTTGCACGGGCATTGCGTGTCGCGAATCCGCATCAGGAACAGCGCCTCCACGATGAGATGAAAGGCGCGGCTGAAAAATTTGCGCACGGTGGTTTGTTCCTGATGCAAAATCGAGCCGCGCAGCCAGCGCGACCCGACCACGCAGTCCGCCTCGTCCACCCGCCGGGTCAAGGCCCACAACGAGCGCGGAGGCGTCGCGCCGTCGGCGTCCACGTAGCCGATGAGTTCGGCCTGCGAGGCCAGTTTGAATCCCTCGATGAGCGCGCCACCCTTGCCGATGGGTTGCTTGAATTCCAGCGCGCGAATCGCCGGAAATTCGGCGGCGACGCGTTGCACGACGTCCAGCGTGTTGTCGGTGCAGCCGTTGAGCACCACCACAATCTGAAACGGGCCGGAATAATGCTGCTGGAAAAATCGGGCGTAATCGCGCAGCACCGGTTCGATGCGGCGCTCCTCGTTGTAGGCCGGGATCAGGATGAGCAGGCGCGGATCGGGCACGGCGCCCAATTTCCCGTCTCGGCGGGCCGGTTTCAAGTTTTCAGTTGCCATCGGCGCCGTCGCCTTTTTGAATTCGTCCATGGATTCCCGCGAAGCGTTCATTGCCTTGAACCTCATTGACGGCGTCGGCCCGGTGCGCGCCCGCTTGCTGCTGGAGCATTTTGGGGAAGCGCCGAAAATCCTGGCCGCCTCCCGATCCCAATTACTGCGCGTCCCTAACATTGGCGAGGAACTCGCCGAGGCGATTGTGAATTGGGAACAGACGGTGGATCTGGCCGGCGAGATGAAGCGCATCGCCGCGTTCGGCTGCCGGGTGCTGATGGCTTCGGATGAAAATTTTCCGCCTTTGCTGCGCCAGATTTACGATCCGCCCCTGGTGCTTTACGTCAAGGGCGAATGGACGGCGAAGGATCAAAACGCCGTGGCCCTGGTCGGTTCGCGGCGCACCACGCCCTACGGCCTGGAAACGGCGCGCAAGCTGGCCTATCAACTGGCCTACGTGGGCGTAACGGTGGTCAGCGGCGGCGCTCGCGGCATTGACAGCGCAGCGCATCAGGGCGCGCTGGCGGCCCAGGGCCGCACCGTTTGCGTGCTGGGCACGGGGATCAATCTGGTTTTTCCGCCGGAGAATCGGGATTTGTTCGAGCGCATCGCGGCTCACGGCGCGCTCGTCACCCAGTTTCCCTTCAACCGCCACGGCGACCGTCAGACCTTCGCCATCCGCAACCGCATCATCGCCGGTCTGACGCTGGGCACGGTGGTGGTGGAGGCCGGTTTGCACAGCGGGGCGCTCATCACAGCCAGCCTGGCTACCGAATACGGCCGGCAGGTGTTTGCCGTGCCCGGACGGATTGATTCGCCGCAGAGCAAAGGCTGCCACGATCTGATCAAAAAAGGCGCCAAACTGTGCGAAGGCGCGGAGGATGTTTTGAGCGAGTTCGAATATTTGTTCCCGGCCAGCAACCGGCCGCCCTCGCCGGCGGAAACCGGCGTGCTGCCGGCGATTGAACTGTCGGCCAACGAACAAAAGGTGTTCGACGCCCTGGACCGCGAAGAGCGAAGTGTGGACGAGGTGATTCGCCGCAGCGGGCTGCCCGCCTCGGCGGTGAGCGTGGCGCTGTTAAGCCTGGAGATGAAACACCTCGTGACCCAGTTGCCCGGCAAATTGTATGTGAAAAACGCCTGACGCCGAAACCGCTTGCGCCCTTTCCGGCAATAAACTAGAACTCGGCCAGCGCGGGAGCGATTTATGACCCACTATTTCATCATCGGCGGCGACGGCAAGGAGTACGGTCCCATCACGGCGGCGGAGCTGCGCCAGTGGTTCGAGGAAGGCCGCCTCAACGCGCAAACCCGGACGCGCACGGAAACGGACACCGCCTGGCGCCCGCTGGCGGAATTTCCCGAATTTGCCGATCTGTTGACCGCCCCGCCGTCTGCCGGCGCCCCGCCGCCCGCGAGTGCCGACGAAGTGACTTCCGGCGATTATGAACTGGACATCGGCAACTGCGTGAATCGCGGCTGGAACTTGTTCAAGGAAAATTTGGGGACGTTGTGGGGCGGTTTTTTGCTCGCCATGTTGGTCGTCGGCGCGCTGGCCGGGCTGAACGGCGCGGTGGCGGCGCAAATCCCCAAACCGCTGTTCAACGCGCCGGCCTTTCGGATCAGTTACGATATCGGCGTTCAGGCGGTGATGGCCCTGGTCAACGGGCCGTTGTTTGGCGGCGTTTTTTATTTGTTCATCCGGCGAATCCGCGGGTATCCGGCGGCCGCGGGAGATGTTTTCACCGGATTTCAAACGGCCTTCAAAGACCTTTTTCTGGGCAGCTTCGTCGTGTCGTTTTTAATTGGTCTGTGTATGCTTCCCTTCAAAATTCTTTATTTGGAAACAGTGCAACCCGTGCTGGAACATGTCCAACGCGGATCGTCGTCCGAGATGCATCAACTCCTGCCGGCGTTGCTCGGCGTGTTGCCGGTGCTGGGTTTCTGTCTGATCCCGACGATTTACCTGACGGTGAACTGGCAATTCACCCTGCCGTTGATTGTGGATAAACGCTTGGATTTCTGGAGCGCCATGAAGACCAGTTGGAAACAAGTCCACCGTCACTGGTGGCTGGTCTTCGGGTTGGTCGTGGTCATCGGCCTCATCAACGTGGCGGGCTTCCTGGCCTGTTGTGTTGGCGAACTGTTCACCGCGCCGCTGACCATCGCCGCCACCATGTATGCGTATGAAACCCTCTTCGGCAGATCGCAAACCGCTTAATCGCGCCCGGGCGCGCAACGCCACGCTGTTGAATCTGCTGGCGGCGCCCGGCTTGGGCTCATTGCTGGCCCGCCGCTGGCTGGCGGGCGCCGCGCAATTGTTGCTGACGTTGGTCGGGTTCGTGATCTTCATGGTCTGGTTCGTCAGGGAAATGATCCAGTATTACGGCTTGATCAACGGCAACGAACCGCTGCGGCCGATCGGCTGGATCGGCGCGACGGGCGCGGCGCTGGTCGTGCTGGCCTGGCTGTGGTCAGCGGCCACCAGTTTGAGCTTGTTGCGCGAGGCCTCCCGTTCCAGCCTGGCCTCGCTCGAAAGCATGGCGGCGCCGGCAAAAAAATTTGACGAGGCCCAAATCCTCGCCGCCCTCGCCACGGTTCCAAACTGGAAGCGGGACGGCGCAACGATTTCGCGAACGTTTCAATTCAAGGATTTTCCCGCCGCGATGAAATTCGTCAACGCCGTGGCCGACGCCGCCGAGGCCGCCTGGCATCATCCGGACATTGACATCCGCTGGAACAAGGTCACGCTCACGCTGACCACGCACGACGCGGGCGGGTTGACGGACAAGGATTTTGCCCTGGCGAAAAAATTCGACGAATTGTCAGCGCGCTGATCGCGGCGGCGGCAGCGTGGCCGGCGCGGCATTGGTGAGCGGCAGGCGGCCGATCCAGTAACTGCCCACCGGCCGGTTCCATTCCAGTTGCGGAATGTCGGGTTTGGCGCCGGCGGCGCCCACGATGACCAGCCGATCCTGCGGCCGCATCTTTTCCACCCACGGCCGGTAGGCCTTCGCATCGCCAAAGTTCCACAGGATGTTTTGCCAGGTCTTGAAATTGTCCGGCGTCATCAGCGTGGATTCAAACCCCAGCGCGTAGCGCCAGTCCGCCGTGGGATTTTTGAAAAAGGTTTGGAAGAAAAACTCCGAGTCCGCCGCATAAAAAATGCCGCCCTTGCCGGGCAACCAGCCTTTCAACTCCGGATCGTTTTGGGACAAAAACCGCCAGGAAAGGGCATTGGTCCAGCGACTGCCCACGTCGTTGGTGGTGACCGCCCACATTGCCAGGACCGTGGCGGCGATCAACCCCAGCCGTTTGAAGGAATCAAAGGCGAATTGCTGCTGGAACCACAACTGTAAATCGCCGGCCATCAAAACCATCAGCGCCGGCGCGCCCCAATCCTCCCAGAACCGGAACGTCTGGCAGCCCAGCAACCAGCCCAAGGCCGCCAGCCAGAAGGCAGGATGCCGCGCCAGCGGCGGGGCGTTCAAACCCGCCAGCCGCCGCAACGCGATCAGCCCGCCGACGAACGCCACCGGCCAGATTTCGCCGCCGGACGGTTTTAATTCGCCGACCAGCGTCAGTTGCACCGTTTGCATCCCCACCGCGTTCAGGGCCAGTTCAATCGCCTGCAAAATACTGGCCAGGGGATGCCCCGTGAGCGCCGAGCCTATCCACGTTCCGGCCACCCAACTGATGCCCAGTAAAACAAACCAGCGGAACTGGCGCGCCAGAAAAAACGCCGCCAGTGGCAACACCCACAAATACCAGACGCCGTGCAGAAAAACCGCCAGCGCCAACAACGGCGTCAGCCAGAAACAATACCACCACGGCGGCGGCGTCTCGCCGTGCCGCTGCCACACCAGCAAAATGACGCCCAGCGCCGTCACGCTTAATAAAAACGGCCGGCCCAGCAGAAAACGCGAGGTCAGGTCCGAAATAAGCACCACCAAAACAAACGCCGCCAGCCACGCCTCCGGCCGTTTGAAACAGGCTGCAATGGCGCCTTGAGCCACGCAAAAAAGAAAGGCCACCTCAAAAATCACCAGGGCGCCGGCATCCCAGTGAAAGGCTCGGTGAAACTGCCGCAGGAACCAATGCCAGCCCCAGTTGGGATCAAAATGATACGTCGGCCCCAGCACCAGGATCTCCGGCCAGGTCTTGCCGCTGACGGCATACGCCGCGTGCCGCAGCGCGTCATCCGCCGGCAGGTAACCGTAGCTGAGGATTTTGAACGGGATGGCCAGAATGACCAGAATGACCATCGCCCAGGCCGCCAGCGGCACGTAACGACGAAGACCCTCCAGCCGGGAAAGAAATTGAGGCGACGCGTCCGTCATGCGCGACAGAAACCGCATTTCGGCGGGCGTGTCAACGTTCTTTCGGCGATTTCAGTTCATTCCCTTTCGACCATTTTCAATCCCGCCTGCAGGAAGCCCAGGGCGTAAGCCATGCCCGCGTGCCAGGGCGCGGGGCAGGTCATTTGCGGCGCGTGATCGGGAATGATGACGCCGTGGAAACCGTTCTTCTTCAAAATCCGCAGTACGCGCAGCACGTCCACGTCGCCCTCGTCAATGAACGTCTCCTGGTAAAACGGCACTTTGCCGCGGACGTTACGCAGGTGCACGTAGGCCAGTTTGCCCTGGCGGCTGTAAGTGTCCACCGCCTCGTACACGTCGCCGTCGCGCATTTCGGCGATGGTGCCCACGCAAAATTCCAGGGCGTTGCGCGGGCTGGGCTTCAAATCCAGAAGCTTCTGGTAAAGCTGCGGTTGCCAGACCAGCCGCGGCTGGGCGCGGAGAAATTCCAGCGGGGGATCGTCGGGATGCGCCGCCAGCGTCACGCCGGCTTCTTCAGCCACGGGAATCAGTTCGTCCAGAAAAAATTTCAGGCGCGACCAGAGCTGTTCGGGGGTGGCGGAGGGGACGTTGCCCGGCGGCGCGTGCGGGTCGTAAATCATGTTCCAGACCATGCCGTTGGGCAGCGGCCGGTCGCAGGGGCCGTCCATACCCACGGCCTCGGCCTGCCCCCGCGCGAATTTTCCCTTGACGCGGCCGGCAACGCCGGCGATGGAAAAGTTGTAGCCGAGGATGGGGATGCCGGCGCGGCCGACGTTGCGGACAAGGGTTTTGAGATTCTCCATCTGCTGGAATTTTTTCGGGCCGTCCAGCAACACGTCGTGCCAATGCGCCGGGTCGAAATTTTCAATGGCCTCCAGTTCAAGTCCGGCGGCGTTGACTTCTTTTTTGAGCGCGGCCAGTTCCTCAAGCGTCCAGAGCTTTTCCGGGTCGCCGGCCAGACCCCAGCCGGAATCGTCGCCGACGGGCTGATCGCCGGGCCGGTTGCTGCGCGAGGAGCGAAAGTAATCCACCAGATGCACGACCAGATGCGTGCAGCCGCATTGCCGCGCGAATTGAAAATGTTCGCGGTTCAATTGGTGCCGGTAAAGTCCCAGTCCCAGCTTCATAGGAACATGTTTTGGAGAGGCGAATTTCCGCGCGATGGCGCCGTCGGCATTCGCCGTCTCTCAGAGTGCCGCCGCAATGGCGTCGCCCATTTCGCTTGTGCCGACCCGGCGCGCGCCGGGTTCGGCGGGATTAAAAATATCGCCGGTGCGGTTTCCCGCTTCGATCGCCCGCTGCACCGCCTTTTCAATAGCCGCCGCCGCGTCGTGCAACCCGAAACTGTGGCGCAGCATCAGGGCGGCGGATAAAATTTGCGCGATGGGGTTGGCCAGATTTTTTCCGGCGATGTCCGGTGCCGAGCCCCCGGCCGGTTCGTAAAGGCCGAAAACGTTTTCGCCGCTGGCTGCGCCCAGGCTGGCGCTGGGGAGCATGCCCAGGGAACCGCCCAGCGCCGCCGCCTCGTCGCTCAAAATATCGCCGAAGAGGTTTTCGCACAGCAGGACGTCGAATTGAGTGGGGCGCAAAACCAGTTGCATCGCCGCGTTGTCCACAAATTGATGTTCCAGCGTCACGTCAGGATAATGCTTGCCGACCTGCGTGACGACTTCGCGCCAGAGCACGCCGTTTTCCAGCACGTTGGCCTTGTCAATGCTGGTGACTTTTTTGCGCCGCCACCGCGCCGCGCCAAACGCCACGTGCGCAATGCGTTCAATCTCCGGCGTGGTGTAGACCATGGTGTCAATGGCGCGGAACCGGCCGCCGCCGAGGTCTTCGGTGGTTTTGGGCCGGCCGAAGTACAGACCGCCGGTCAATTCGCGCACCACCAGGATGTCCAGGCCCGTCCCCTGCCGTTCCCGCGTTAAGGGGCAGGCATGGGCCAGCGCCGGCGGCAGCTTCACCGGACGCAAATTGGCGAACAGGCCGAACTCCTTTCGCAGGCGCAACAGGGCGGCGCGTTCGGGGCGTTCGTCCCGGGGAATGGTT
>DASRCU010000086.1:0-6490 GCA_035652955.1 Verrucomicrobiia bacterium
GCTGGCCAAGGCTCGTCAGAACATCGCCACTTACCGCGAACGCACCGGACTGGACAACGTCGAGTTCCGGCTCGGCGAAATTGAACATCTCCCGGTCGCCGACAACTCCGTGGACGTCGTGATTTCCAATTGCGTTCTCAATCTTTCGCCCGACAAACCGCAGGTCTGGCGCGAGATTGCCCGTGTGCTCAAGCCCGGCGGGCGCGTCGCCGTGTCCGACCTGGCGTTGCTGAAGCCCTTGCCGCCGGAAGTGCTGAAAATGGTCGAGGCGCTGGTGGGCTACGTGGCTGGCGCGGTGCTGATGTCGGAAACGGAGCGCATGGCGCGCGATGCCGGCTTGGCGGACCTGCGGTTGAATCCCAAGGCCGGTTACGTGGATGCGTTGATGCAAGGCCAGGACCCGTTGTATTTGAAGATCACCGCCCAATTGCCTGCCGGCACGCAGCCAGGCGATTTTATCACCAGTCTGGAGATCACGGCCCGGAAACCGTCCGCAGTTGTTCAATCGCCGTCATGAAACTCTACGTTTACGAAACTATCCCGCAGACTCCGGACGCAAAGCCGCGTTACTTCGAGATCAAACAGAGCATGAACACCAAACCGCTGACGACACATCCGCAAACCGGCAAACCCATTCGCCGCGTGGTGCTGGGGGGATTTGGCGTTTTGTCCAGCAGCAAAACCGTGAGTGAATCGTCCGCCGGGAGTTCCGGCTGCGGTCCAAGCTGCGGCTGTCATTGAAAGGAAATGCCATGAGCCAATCCATGCCTGCCTCGGCCGCCGTTGTTCCCGCCGCTACGCGCAAGCGGTTGAACTTCTTCGAGCGTTACCTTTCGCTCTGGGTTTTGATCTGCATGGTCGTCGGCGTGACGCTGGGCAGGTTGTTGCCCGGAACGATCGCCGGGTTGAGCAATCTGGAATTTGTTCGCGGCTCCCATGTCAACGCGCCCATCGCCGTGCTGATCTGGCTGATGATTTATCCGATGATGCTGAAAATTGACTTCGGCTCGCTGGTGGGCGTGACCAAGCGCCCCAAAGGACTGCTGGTGACGCTGTTCGTGAACTGGCTCGTCAAGCCGTTCAGCATGGCGTTTTGGGCGTGGGTGTTCGTGCAGCACGTCTTCGGCCATTGGATCGAACCGGACCTGGCCCGGAACTACACCGCCGGCCTGATCATCCTCGCCGCCGCGCCCTGCACGGCGATGGTGTTCGTCTGGAGCTACCTGACCGACGGCGACCCGGCCTACACGCTGGTGCAGGTGGCGTTGAACGACCTCATCATGCTGGTCGCCTTCGCGCCCATCGTGATGTTTCTGTGCGGCGTGGCGCACGTGGTGGTGCCGGCCAAGGTGCTCATCACCTCCGTGGTGGTCTTTATCGTGATTCCCTTGGCGGCGGGCTGGCTGACGCGCACGGCGTTGCTGAAGGCGCGCGGGCAGGAGTGGTTCGAGAAGAGCTTCCTGCCGAAGTTTCATCCCGTCACCGTCCTCGCGCTGCTGCTGACGCTGGCGCTGATTTTCGCGTTTCAGGCGGAAAACCTGACGACGAAATGGTTCGCGGTGATTCTGCTGGCGGTACCGATTCTGGTGCAGGTCTATTTCAACTCCGGGCTGACCTACCTGCTGATGCGCTGGTTCAAGGTACCGCACAACGTGGCGTCGCCCGGCGCGCTGATCGGCGCGAGCAACTTCTTCGAGCTGGCGGTGGCGGTGGCCATCACGCTGTTCGGCCCCGGCTCGCCGGCGGCGCTGGCCTGCGTGGTGGGCGTGCTGGTGGAAGTGCCGGTGATGCTCTCGGTGTGCAATGTTTGCAACCGCTCGCGCGGTTGGTATCAGGCCGTGCTCTCCAATTCGCCGGTTATGAATTGAGCGCGGGAGCGCCAATCTATCTCGCGATTTTCCGCGCCGGCATTCGTGTCGCCGCCGGAGGGGTGAAGGTTTCCTGCCCGCCGGTCCGGCCGGTTGGCCGCGAGGGAAGAGTGCCTACTCTCCCAATTTCTGTCCGGGCTTGAGCGGATGACCGGCGAGGAACTGCCCGGTGGTCATCCGTTTGCCCCCGGCGCATTGCAATTCCCGAATCCGCAGCGCGTCCCGTCCGCAGGCAACCACCATGCCGGTGGAGTCGGCGGACAAAATTTCTCCGGCATTTCCCGAACGCTCGACGACGTCCGCCTGCCAGATTTTCAATAATTGAGTGCCGGCGGTTGATTCAAAAAATGTGAATGAGCCGGGCCAGGGCGTGAAGGCGCGCAACCGGTTCCAAATTTCCCGGGCCGGACGCCGCCAGTCAATCCGGCCGTCGTCCTTTTTGATTTTGGGCGCGAGCGTGGCGCCTTCGGCGGGCTGCGGTTGCGCCTGGATTTGGCCCGCGACGTAGCCGGGAATGGTTTCCACCAGCAAATCCGCACCCAGTTGAGCCAACCGGTCGTGGAGCGTTTGCGCGTTATCCTCCGGCAAAATCGGCGTGCGGCGCCGGGTCAGAATGGGTCCGGTATCCAGACCGGCGTCCATTTTCATAATCGTCACGCCGGTTTCCGTTTCGCCCTGGGCAATGGCCCATTGAATGGGCGCGGCCCCGCGATATTTGGGCAACAACGAGGCGTGGACGTTCAGACAACCCAGGGGTGGCAGTTCCAGAATCGCCGGCGGCAGAATCTGGCCGTAAGCGGCAACGACAATCAACTCCGGTTCCAGCGCCCGCAGGTCGGCGATGAATTTTGAGTCGCGCGCCCGGGCGGGCTGCCACACGGGCAGGTTCAATGTCTGGGCCAGTTGTTTCACCGGCGAAGGCTGGCTTTTCAACTGGCGGCCCCGGGGTTTGTCCGGCGGGGTGACGACAGCGGCGATGGAAAAGTTTTTGTTCTCCGCCAGTTTTTTCAAGCTGGCGCAGGCCCACTCGGCGGTGCCCATGAAAACCAATTTCATTTTATTCTTGACAGCGATCGTCCGCGGGGCGGACGGAGGGGAGCGCCGGGGGGCGGGGCCGGTTTTCCTGCGGCGGATTGAAGGTTCCGGCCCCCGGCCGGTTGGCGGCCGGCGGAGCGGTTGGACGGCGGCCGTTCCACGCGAGGCGCCTCAGTCCTTGAACTCTCTGACGGTTTTGGGGAGAGCCGTTTTCTGGTAGGGCGAATGAAGGTTGAAATAAATGCCGCACAACGGGTGCGCTTCATCATCGCCCTGGCTGAGGATGACCGTGACGCGCTTGTCCAGCGCGATGCCGTGCCTCATGCCGGCGCCGCGATTTTCGTAAGCCTTGATGGCCTTGGCCATCAGGGAAGCCAGCGAGGCCTCAAAATCTTCCGGCGTCTTGTCGAGGCACACGATGTATTTATCGTAGGCACGGATTGCTGCCGCCATTTCGCGCTTGAACAAATCAATGGTCATTGCAACCCCAGATAAAGCATCTGACCGGGCGGGCGGCAAGAATAAATTGAACGCGGCGCGACGCGCCCTCTGCGAACCGGCAAAACCAAAATCCCTTTTCCCGGCGGCAGCGTTGAGTTAATCTGATGACGTGACGTGGTTGACTGACCGGCATTTTTTCTTGCTCGCCGTGGTGATTTACGGCTTGAGCACCGTCTATTCGGTTTTTCTGTGGCGGAGGGGTTTTCGGCGGGACGACCACGTGAATTATTTTTTGCTGCTGGCGGGGTTCGGCCTGCACACCGTGGCCATGGTCCAGCGCGGCTTTTCCATCGCGCACTGTCCGGTGAACAATCTTTACGAAGCCACCGCGTTTATCACCTGGACCATCGTGGCGGTCTGTTTGGTCCTGGGTTTGTTTCGTCGGCTGCGTTTTATCGGGGCGTTTGCGGCGCCGGTGTTGTTCGCGGTTGGGGTGTTTGCGTTGATGCCGGAACTGGATCGCCAGCCGCGCGGGCCGGGACCGGAATTTTCGGGGGCGCTGACGAGCCTGCACGCGGCGACCATTCTGCTGGCCTACGGCGCGTTCGGTCTGGGGGCGGTGGCGGCGGTCATGTTCCTGGTTGAGCAGCACGATTTGAAATTTCACAAACTGCGCGCCGTGCTCTCGTTGCTGCCGCCGGTGCAGCGACTGGAGACCATTGCGGTGCGGCTGGTCTTTGCCGGATTTGTGTTGTTCACCGTCGGTCTGGAGGCGGGGCGTTACCTGCCGCGGCCGGCGGGGGTGGCCTATTGGGACGATCCCAAAGTGGTGTGGTCCGCTTTTCTCTGGCTGGTGTATCTGGCGCTGCTGGCGGCGCGCCAAATGTTCGCGCAACGCGGCCGGCGCTTCGCTTACGGTGCGGTGGGGGCGTTTGTCTTTCTGCTGCTGACGTTCTGGGGAACCAATCTGCTTTCGCGCCTGCATCATCCATGAACGGCAAAACATTCTCTCCACCGGCCTTTACGCGGAGCGGTTTGAATTCCGGACCGCGCGGAAAGTCTCTTTGCTTTTCGAGCTGGCAGTTTCTTGCGACATGAGCGTGGTCGTCATCGGTTTGAGTCATCACACGGCGCCCGTGGCTTTGCGGGAACGGTTTGCCTTTGCCGAGGCGGACATTCCCGGCGCGCTCAAAGTTCTGTGCGATTCCGGTGTCGCCGCCGAAGCGGTGATCCTTTCCACGTGCAATCGGGTGGAAATCTATGCGGCGACAACGCAGGAACCGGCCGCGGCGTTTGCGGCGCTGAAGGATTTTTTGCTGCGGCGAGGTGCGGAGACGCAACGTGCCGGCGCCGGGGACGGCTGCCAGTGGCAACCGCAACCAAAGGCCGCGCCGGATTCTCCCCGGCTGGAAGACAGACAACAGCCGGAATCCGGCGGGGCCACGGCACCGGGCAAAGGACCGGAGGCCGTCATTTATGCGCGCGCCGAGCCGGAAAGTCTTCGGCATCTGTTCCGGGTCGCCTGCGGTCTGGATTCCCTGGTGCCGGGCGAGACGGAGATTCTCGGCCAGCTCAAGGAGGCTTATGAACTGGCGCGGAAGAACCACTTCACCGGCGCGCGTCTGAATCGGATTTTCCAGCGGGCGTTTCATGTGGCCAAACACGTCCGCACGCACACGAACATCCAGCGCGGCAGCGTGAGCGTGGCCAGCGTGGCTGTGGAACTGGCGGAAAGAATTTTCAGTTCGCTGGCCGGGCGTGAGGTGCTGGTTGTCGGCGCGGGGGACACCGGCGAAAAAGTGGCTCGCGCCCTGCGTTCGCGCGGCGCCGGAAGGGTGGTCATTGCCAGCCGCACCCGGGAGCGCGCCGAGGGACTGGCCGGAGAATTGGGCGGACGTGCCGTGCCGTTCGACCATTGGGCCGAGGAGCTGGAGCGGATGGACATTGTCATCAGCAGCACTTCCGCCCCGCATCCGATTCTGGATCGCGCCCGATTGGCGCCGGTGGTGGAGCGGCGCCGGGGCCGCCCGCTGCTGCTCATGGACCTGGCCGTGCCGCGCGATATGGACCCCGAAGTGAACTTTCTGGAGAACGTGTATCTTTACAACATTGACGATTTGCAGACCGTGGCCGATGGTTATCTGAAATTGCGCCGCGAGGAAATGGCGCGCTGCGAAAAAATCATTTCGGAAAACGTCGAGGCGCTGTTCCGTCAAAACGCCCTGGCCGGTCTGGCCGCCGGGCGCGGATTGAATCTTTCCAATCTGCGAAAATCTGCGCAAACTGCGGACTGAAATGGAACGCCCCATCCTCATCGCCACGCGCGGCAGCGCGCTGGCGCTGGCGCAGGCCAATCTCGTCGCCGCACAGTGCCGCCGGTTTTTCCCGCGCCTGCGCTTCGAATTGAAGATCATCAAGACCACCGGCGACAAATTGCAGAAGGCTTCCCTGGCCCAAATCCAGGGCGGCCTGCCGAAGGGTTTGTTTACCAAGGAACTCGAAGCCGCCTTGTTGAAAGGTCAAGCCGACCTGGCCGTTCACAGCTTGAAGGATTTGCCCACGGATTTGCCCGCCGGCCTGACGCTGGCGGCCACGCCCAAGCGGGCCGACGCGCGCGACGTGTTGATTTACCGCGACGCGGAATTTCTGAAAACCGCGGCCGGGAAACGGCAAACCGGAAAAGTTGAAGAATGGACGCCAGGTCAGGAGGCCTTGCGCGGTTTCCCGCCGGGCGCAGCGCTGAAGGATTTTCCGCCAGGTACGACCATTGCCACCAGCAGCACGCGTCGCCGGGAACAGTTGCTCGCCGCCCGACCGGATATCCGGGTGGTGGAAATCCGCGGCAACGTGCCGACACGCCTGCAAAAAATTGCCGCGCGCGGCGAGTGGGACGCCACGGTGCTGGCCCTGGCCGGCCTGACGCGCCTGAATTTTGAAATCAAGTCAGACGGGAAGATTCTGGGGGACGCCGTGCCGGACGGTTTACGGGCCACGGCGCTGGGGCTGGATGAAATGTTGCCGTGCGTCGGGCAGGGGGCCATCGGAATTGAAATCCGCGCTGACGATGAACGCCTTGCGAAAATCGTCGAGCGGCTGAACCATTTCAACACCTTTCAGGCGGTGACGGCCGAGCGCGCCTTTCTGCG
>DASRCU010000087.1:0-3664 GCA_035652955.1 Verrucomicrobiia bacterium
TGGCTGACACTCCCTTGCAATTGCCGCGCGAAAGTCCCGGTGCCGAAAGTGCCTGGCACCTCTACGTGGTGCGCCATCCGCGCCGCGACGAGTTGAAGCGGCACTTGGAAGCCGCCGGCATCGGCTGCGCCCTCCATTATCCGCTGCCGCTCCATCTGCAAAAATGTTGCGCGCACCTCGGCTACCAGGCCGGTGATTTTCCCGTGGCGGAAAAAGCCGCCCGCGAATGCTTGAGTCTGCCGATCTACCCCGAATTGACTGACTCCCAAATCGAACGGGTGGCGCGAACCATCAAAGAATTTTTCGCCGGGAAATAAGAGTTACAGCATCCCTCACCGTGAACAGCGGCCCTGGCGGTGAAAATTGAAACACACCGGCGGAAGCGCATGACGCCGACGCCGACAAAATGCGCCCCGCCGCTTGGCGATGAGCGAGGCAATTGTCCGCCGGCTTAAAACCAGGTGAACTTTTCCGGCACGTTTACGATGTCGGAAGGTTTGAGGTAGAACGGTTTGCCGGCCTCCCCCTGCATGGCTTTTTTCAGATTGACAGTGAATTTCCGGGTTCCATCCGGTTCTTCCCGGACAATGGTCACGGCTTTGAGATTGGCCTTGGCCGGATCAAAACCGCCGGCTTCCATAACCGCTTCCAAGGCCGTCAACGGATGATCCGACTGGATCGGTCCCGGCCGCAGCACCGCCCCGGTAACGTACACCGTGAAGACCGAAGACTGCACCGTCACCACGACCTGTTTAGTGGATAGTTGCGGTTCGTAACGTTTGATCAATTCGTTTTGAAGTTCTTCGGGGGTTTTGCCTGCCGCCGTGACTTCGCCAATCAAGGGCATGACGATTTTGCCGTCCCGCCGGATTTGCTGAGTGGTGTCCAGGCTGGGCGAGGCGGGAAAGGCCACATGCACCACGTCGCCTTCACGCAAGGTCATTTCCGCGGGCGGAGAGGTCGCCGGGGCGGTGACCGTCTGGCCGGGAGATGTCTTCTCCCTGGCTTGTCCGGTTTGATTGGTTTTACAACCGGTGATCCCCCACAAGAATGCCAGGGCTGGCAGGAGAAGCCATAAGGTCACTGACAACACCGATTTGTTTTCAGGAGCCGCATTTTTCATAGGGCTTGGCAATGTCATGTTTGAGTTACGCCGGCCAGCGGAACTTTCCGGGTCAGGCGATTGGCGCTTTGTAACGCGCCGGAACTGATAAGTCAAAGCACTTTTTGCGTAAAGCTGTGAAAATGTGAAAATGCATTGTTTTTGCGGCCCGAACGGTGACCTGCCGATTAACCGTTTGCTGAGAAAATCAAGTCCTCGGCGCCGTAGCCGCGTCGTCCAGTCCAATGCAGTTGCCGGTTTGGGGCGGGAAATCGAGCCGGCAGCCTGAAATTGGCCCCACACCCGCTTCTGCAAATTGAGGGCACGTTTAGCGGCGTTGTTTCAATGCTTGATTGTGGATGGAACCGCGGGATCAGTTGAACACCACGGTTTCAGGAAAATCAAAGTTGCTGTCCAGGCGGATGTCGCGCGAGGAACTGCCGATCAAAATCCTGAACCGGTCTTGTTGCGCCACCCAGCCGTGGCGAGCCGGGTCGTAATAGGCAAAAGCGCTGCGGGTCAGCGGAAGGGAGACGGTTTGTTTTTCGCCCGGTTGCAAAAAGATTTTCTTGAAACCTTTGAGTTCCTGTTCCGGCCGGGGCAGGGCGGGGTGATCTTCGTGAATGTAAAGTTCGGCAACTTCGGCGCCGGCGCGCGCGCCGGTGTTTTCGATGTCAAATTGCGCCGTCACGATGGCGCTGGTCCCGCCCGGAGAAGCGCCGGTTGCTTTGATCAATTGCAGATTCGAGTATTTGAATGTCGTGTAGCTCAAGCCATAACCGAAGGGAAATTGCGGTTGAATGTGTTTGGTATCGAACCAGCGGTAGCCTACCAGGATTCCTTCCTTGTAAATTTCCACGCCGTGATCGCCGGGGTAGGCGTCCAAGGCATGCGGCGCGTAATCGTCCAGATGTCGCGCAATGGTGCAGGGCAGTTTGCCGGAGGGATTCACATCACCAAAAAGCACGTGAGCCAGGGCATGGCCGCCTTCCATGCCCAGATACCAGGCCTGTAACACCGCCGGCACGCGATCCAACCAGGCATCCATTTCCACAGGCGTGCCTTCGAGGACGACAATGGTTCTGGGATTGGCGGCGGCGATTTTCTGGATCAATTCGTCCTGCCCGTAGGGCAACTGGTAGCCGGGGCGATCACCCCCTTCGCGATCGAAATCGTGGTTGAGACCACCGACGTAAATGACCACGTCCGCCGCCCTGGCTGCCGCCACGGCTTGTTCCACCAGATTCGTCCCGCCATTGGGGGCATAGCCTTCGGAGAAGGTGACGTTGACGTGCTGGCCGGCGCGGTCAATGATGCCTTCCAGCGGTGTGATTTCGTAGAACGACCGGACGGCCGAACTGCCGCCGCCAAAATCCTGATGGCGCACGGCGTTTTGGCCGATGACGGCGATGGATTTGATTTTCGAAATCTCGAGCGGCAGCAGGTCGCCCTCATTTTTCAGCAGCACCAGACCTTCCTCGGCCACCTGACGCGAAATCGCTTGATGCGCCGGGGTGTTGAGCGAGCCGTTGGTGCGGCCTGGATCAAACACGTGCGTGGCAAACATCACGCGCAGGTTGCGCCGCACTTTGTCATCCAGACCGCTGAGAGGCAACTCGCCTTTTTGAATGGCTTCCAGGTAGGGCCGTGCAAAATAAAAGTTATCCCACGGGCGACTGGTACCCATTTCCAGGTCCAGACCGTTGGTGGCGCACTCGAAGGTGCTGTGCGCGCCGCCCCAGTCGGACATGACCAGGCCTTTGAACCCCCATTCGTTTTTCAAAATCCCGTTGAGCAGGTAATTGTTTTCGCAACAGTGCTGGCCCCGGAATTGGTTGTAAGCTGCCATCACACACCAGACCCCGCCGTCTTCGACGGCCGCCCTGAACGCCGGCAGATAAATTTCACGCAACGCCCGTTCGTCGGCTTCCACGTTGATGGTCAGGCGTTCATACTCCTGGTTGTTCAGCGCAAAATGCTTCACGCAGGACGCCACATCCTGCGATTGTTCGCCCCGAATGTAGTCGGCGGCGATTTGCCCGGCCAGGAAAGGGTCTTCGCCAAAGTATTCAAAGTTGCGTCCGCCCAGCGGCGTGCGGAAAATGTTCACCGCCGGTCCCAGCATGATGTCCTTGCCTCGGGCGCGGGCTTCCTGGCCGATGGCTTCGCCTTCAGCGTGTGCCAGGGCGGGATTCCAAGTGGCTGCCAGGCAAATGCCCGCGGGCATGGTGGTGGAGAAATCGTGCGCCAGTCGGACCGTTTCCAGATTGGGCCCCATCGCCTCCCGCACCCCCAGCGGGCCGTCGGACAAATAACGCTCCGGAATGCCCAGCCGCGGAATGGCGGCGGTGGAAAACGGGGAATCGGCGTGAACCAGCGCGATTTTTTCCTCAAGTGTCAGTCGGGACAGCAAATCGTTCACCCGTGCCTCAAGCGGCTGATGCGGGTCCAGATAAAGCGGCTGTTCGGCCATCGCGCCGTAAAAAACCGTCAACATTGGCGCCAGGAAAAAACCGACGAACCATCGCCGCACAAAAAGAGTCCATCCCCACCCGGAACGGC
>DASRCU010000088.1:0-2500 GCA_035652955.1 Verrucomicrobiia bacterium
TCGAAGGTGAGATTGACAAAATCGTCATTGGTCAGCCAGTTTTTGGCGTCGGGCTGGCCGCCGTTATACAGGGCAATGGCGGCGGCGGTGGCCGTGAACATGGAGGCCGCCTGCGCCGGCGTGGTGCCGCCCAAACTGGCCTGCGGCGCGGCGATGTTGTTGGCGGTGACGCAATAATTGTGAATCCAGCCGTCGGCCATGCCGGAGGGATTGCTAAATCGCCGGGTGCCGTTGTAATAGCGCGAAAGCGTGATGCCCTTTGGCTCAGCCTGCCCCAAGGACAAATCGGTGTTTTCAATCTGGAACGTGCCGTTGGCCATGTCCACCGGGTCGCCGGCGGTCGTGTAGAAGGTGAAAGGCGAGGCCGTGGTAAAGGAAAAGGGCTGGCTGTCGCCGGACTGATTGACGTAGGGCGGGTTGATCGTCGCGCCGGAGAGGTCAACGTAGCCGCCATGGTAGCCCCCGCCGATGAGCATTCCCATTTGTTCCCCATTCGCATTTTGCAGCCGCGCCGCGATGCCGTAGCCTTTCCACGTTCCGTTCCCGGCGACGGTGCTGGTGCCGCTTTGCGGCAGCAACAGGTAATAGCCCTGGTTGATGAAGCCGGCCAGATAACTCAAATTGTAGCCGGTCAAACTGCCTTGTACGGTGGACCAGTTGGCGCTGTTGGCCAGAAAGACGGCCTGATGATTGGTGTTGGCGATTTCCAGCATCTTCACCGTCGAGGCCGCCAGCAGGTTACTGCTCTGCAACTGCTCGATAATGCCGTGCTCCAGCGCGCTCCAAAAGTAACTGATCAAATCGAACGCCGCGTTCTCGTTGTTCAGGCTGTTGGTGTCCACGCCGGAATTGGGAAAGGCCCCGGATTCCTGCATATACACGTCCACGTAATAGCCCTTGCCGCCTTCCTGCGCCATGCGGCCAAGGCGATGGATATATTCGGGCAGAACGTTTAATTGCCCGGAGGCCAGCCGGTCGGCGCAGGCCGTCTGCAACATCCAGCCCAGCCCCATGATTTCCAGTGTCTCACTGATCACCTGCCGCGACGTGTCGGGATAACCCTGCTGCCGGTAGGCGTCCAGTTGCTGCTGGCGCTTTTGCAACCAGCCCCAATCCGGCTCGAAGGCATACATGAGGCAGTAGGTCGTGTTGGTGCGCTGATAAACATTGGTGGTGGTTTGGTTGGCGTAGGTGCCCGGAATCAGGACATTGTTGGTGGAATCCCAGGTGCCATACGGATGAACCGCGCTTAAAATGACGTTGGTGTCGCTGGCCGTCGTCTGGTTGGTCGCCAGCAAGGCGTCGTCCTGCCAAAGCTGCGCCAGCTCATTGGTGTCATAGAGCAGGGTCAAACGGTCGCCCTGCAACTGCGGCATCCACCATTGATAGTTGGTGTGCGCGAATGGATGGTCAGGCTGGACATTAAATTGGTGGGTTCGTCATTCCAGGTTTGCACCGGCAACGTCTCCGTGTCCTGTTGGAACAACAAACTCCGGCTCAAGGCCATGTTGGTGGACGGCACTATCTGCCAGCCGCCCAAAATGTCCAGCACGCCGGCGTTGGGGTCGTTGTTTTGCAGCCAGTTCAAAAAATTGGTCACGTAGCCGGCCAATGTGCCGTTCAAGGCCGCTTCATTCAGGTTCGTCACGTAGTTGGCAGTGTCGGCGCCCCGGCAACGCTCATCAAGGAATTGCTGTTGACGCCCATGATGGACGCCAGATTGAAGCCGCTTACTGGCTGGCTCACCTTGAAGGCCGGGTCGAGCACGTAATTCGTTCCGTCCACCGTCAGCGTCACCCAGACCCGTTGCAGCCCGATGGTGTTCTGGTCGTAACCCGTGATAAATGTTGGATAGCCGCGTTTGTATAGCAAATGACTGATATAGTTGACGGTGTTGTTCCAATTGGTGTTAGCCAGTGTCAGATGCCACCAGTGCTGCAAATCGTTGAGGGAAAGCTGGGGACATCGTGACCCCGGTGGTTGGGTTTGGGCAAGTAAAAGTGGTGGCGTTGGGTGAGGTTGAGCGGAACCCAATGAAGGATGGCTCCGGCCAAGGCCGGAGCGTTGGCGTTTAAGATTTGGAGCGGACTCTGCCATTCCTTGCGGCGATTAGGGCGCACCCGATTGAAGTAATGCCAGCAGGTGGTGACCTTGCGCCAGAAGTCAGCCAGACTGGTGAAAGATTCGCGGTCAAAGAACTCGTCCTCGACGAGGCGGTGAACGGTTTCGACATCGCTTTGCCAGGTGTAACGCCTGGGCGGGATGTAGCGAGGGTCCGAACCGAGTGCGCGGACGGTGGCGGGCAAGCCTTGTTTCTGTTGGTTTTCGAGGAACTCCGAGCCCATTGTCGGTCTGCCAGACCAGACCGGAAAGGTCCACCCCGTGGCCCGCCAGATGGACGGAGAGTGGTTCAGCCAGGAAGGTGGCGTAGGACTTGGAGAGTTCATCAGCGTAGCCGGTGAAGGTGGCGCCGGAAACGGGTTGGCGGGCGGTGTATTGG
>DASRCU010000089.1:0-2102 GCA_035652955.1 Verrucomicrobiia bacterium
CGGCGGCGATGTTTGGCCCCGTCGAGGGAACGGGCCATCAACTGGATGGGGGTGGCATCCACGACCTGGATGAGGCGTTTGAAACGGAAGGCGAATTTCGGGCAGCGGTTGCCACCGAAGTCGGGCTGGATGGTCTGCAAATGATCCAGCATGGCCCAGAAGAGTTGTTCGGCCAGTTGGGGGTCACGGGTGCGGTTGGCGTAGGAGAAGGTGTTTTTGGCTGGTGGCGTGGCGCCGCGCAAAGCCGAGAGCGGGCCGGAGTGAAGGCGCAGAGCGTCGCAAACGTCGTTGAGACCGAGGCTGTGAGTCAGTTGGGCATAAAGCAAACTGACGACCTGGCTCCAGGGCGAGGACTCGCGCCATTGATTTTCGACGCCGGTGTGGCGGGCCAGCTTGGGCACCTGGTGCGGCGGAATCAGATTGCCAAGCTGGCGGAGAACGGAGAACTGGCTGGCGGTTGGCTGGTGGTTTTGCTTTTTCATGCCTTACCTTGTGGCAAGGCCCAAACCCGCAAGCCAACCTTTTTTTATCCCTCAACCTTCAACCCTGTGAGACAGCAATGAATTAGATTCAACTGATTATGGTGGAATCAGCGGAACTCCGTGCTTTGTCGTTGAGGATGGCAAACCGATACGGCTGGTTGGATTTGCCACAGGTTACGGCGACAAAGTTTTGAATATACTGCAATTCACTTACGCTCGGTTCATCGGCAAAGACGGCATTATTCGATACGTGTCGTAATTGTTTCTTCGCATCCGCCCCCCGTCTTTGCTTCTCCGCGATTATAATGCTTCGCGTTAAATTGAATCCGTGTTCATCCGTGGTTCATCCCTGCCAGGACTACTTCGGCAAGCGGCCTGATTATTTGGCCGGTTTTGATCCGGTGATGAGGATGTCCACCAGGCGCCGGGCGCTTTTCTGCCAGTCGGGCGTGACAGACATGTAGGCGACGCCGATCAAAGCCCGCAAGAGGTCCACGGCGTCCAGATCCTCCCGGATTTTGCCTTCGTCAACGGCGCGCTTGACCAGGGCGCGAATCGCCCTCCAAATCCGCCCGTAGGAAGCTTCAAACACTTTCGATGGGCCTCCAGCCGGCGTGGTCAAGGCGGGAGCAATGATCTTCTTTGCCGCGATGTAATCTACGAACATCAGCATCCAGGCGCGCAAGGCTTCAACGGGCGGCAGTTTCTGGGCGAATTCCTGTTCGGCCGCCGCCAGCTTTTCCACTTCAGCACGATAGACCGCCTCCAGCAAGGCGTCGCGCGTGGGAAAGTGGCGATACAAGGTTCCGGGCCCCACGCCTGACTGCCTGGCGATGTCGTCCAGGCTGGCATGGGCGCCCGCGCGCGCAAACGCCTCCTTCGCCACGCCCAGGAGGCGTTCGCGATTTCGCTGCGCGTCAGCCCGCAGCTTGCGGTCGGCTTTTTTGGGACGTCTGGCGGCCATCAAAATAAAATTTGCAAACGGAGATTGTCTCCGGTATTTTATTTAATCCGGAGACAAACTCCGTTTTATAAACCTATCCATGGCCTCACCACGAGGCCATGTGAACGATAACACCAACCGAGCGTAGCGAGAAAGAAACAATTATGAAAGTTGCAATCATCACCGGCGGAAACCGCGGCATTGGCAAAAGCACTACGCTGAACGTGGCAAAACGCGGGGTTGGTGTCATTCTCACCTACCACAGCCATTCCGAGGAGGCCAAAGCCGTCGTCTCCGAAATCAGGAAGGCCGGAGGAATGGCCGCCGCCCTCAGGCTCGACGTGACCGATGTGGAATCGTTTGACACTTTCGCGGCGCAAGTTGCCCAGGTACTGGAAAAAGAGTGGCATCAAAAGACGTTTGATTACCTCATCAATAATGCCGGGACGGCACAGCGAACGCCGATCAAGGATGTTACCGGGGAGCAATTCGACTCGTTGGTGAATGTCCATTTCAAGGGCGTCTTTTTCCTCACCCAGAAACTGATTCCGCTGATGGCTGATGGCGGCCATGTTGTTTTCATTTCATCCGGCCTGACGCGCTTCACTTATCCCGCCGGCGTGGCCGTGTATGCCGCCGTGAAAGGAGCCGTCGAGGTGATCACAAGGTACATGGCC
>DASRCU010000090.1:0-3535 GCA_035652955.1 Verrucomicrobiia bacterium
GCGGTGTTCATTCCGGTGCTGTTCATGGGCGGGCTGTTGGGACGGTTGCTTCATGAATTTGCGGTGACGATTGTAGTGGCGGTGCTGGCGTCCGGTTTCGTTTCCCTCACGCTCACGCCGATGATGTGCAGCCGGTTCGTCCATTCGGAAAAATCGAAACAGCACGGCCGGATTTACAATTTCTTCGAGCGGTTTTTCGACCGGATGCGCAACGGTTATCTGCGCACGCTGCAAATCGTCCTGCGGCATCGCCTGGCGACGGTGATATTTTCGCTCGCCATCCTGGTGGTGACGGCCATTTTATTCGTCGTCATTCCCAAAGGATTTTTTGCCGACGAAGACACCGGGCGCATTATTGGCACCACGGAGGCGGCGCAGGATGTCTCCTTCGAGGCCATGCGCGCCCATCAACTGGAGGCAATGAAAATTGTCCAGGCCGATCCGAACATCGCCGGGGTCATTTCCTCCATCGGCGGCAGCCCGCTGAACAACGGGCGCCTCTTCATGGCCTTGAAAGACCGGCGCCCGTTGAGCGCGTCGCAAATCGTTCAGGAGCTGCGCCGGAAGCTGGCGCAAATTCCCGGCATGAACGTCTATTTGAAGGTTCCCCCCGTGGTCAACGTCGGCGGAATGGCCAGCAAGGGGCTTTACCAGTACAGTCTGCAGGATACGGACGTCAATGAATTGTTCCACTGGGCGCCGATTTTGATGGATCGTTTGAAAGAGCAACCCGGTTTTCAGGATGTCAACAGCGATCTGCAACTCGCCGCCCCGCAGGTCAATGTGGAGATTGACCGCGACAAAGCCGCCGCGCTCGGCGTCACCCCGCAACAGATTGAAAACGCTCTGTACGACGCCTTTGGCGAACGGCAGGTTTCGACCATTTACGCCGACGTGGCCGAATGGTGGGTGTTGTTGGAGGTCCTGCCGCAGTATCAACTCGATCCGGAGGCGCTGGCGCGGCTGTATCTGACGCCGAGCGCCGCCAACACCTCTTCCAACACCGTCCCGCTGCTGGTTCCCCTGAGCGCCGTGGCCCGGCTCACACGCAGCCTTGGCCCCACGAGCATCTCGCACGTGGGCCAGTTGCCGGCGGTGACCATTTCGTTCAATCTGGCGCCGGGTTTCTCGCTCGGCACCGCCGAGAGTCAATTGGAAAAAATCAAGGAGGAATTGCATATGCCCGCCACCCTCACGGGCAGTTTTCAGGGTGCGGCCAGGGTATTTCAATCCTCGGAAAAGGGCCTCGGCTTTTTGCTCATCGCCGCCATCCTGGTCATTTACATCATCCTCGGCTGCCTCTACGAGAGTTTCATTCATCCGCTCACCATCCTGTCAGGTTTACCCTCGGCGGGCATGGGCGCGTTGCTGACGTTGATGCTGTTTCATTTGGATTTGAACATTTACGGCTTTGTGGGACTGATCATGCTGGTGGGCATCGTCAAGAAAAACGCCATCATGATGATTGACTTTGCCATCGTGGCGCAACGGGAACACGGCAAAAACCCGCTGGAGGCCATCGTCGAAGGTTGCCGGCTGCGGTTCCGACCGATCATGATGACCACGATGGCGGCGTTGATGGCCACGCTGCCGATTGCCATTGGCTGGGGGGCTGGCGGCGCCGGCCGGCGTCCGCTGGGTCTGGCAGTGGTCGGCGGTCTGATCGTCTCCCAACTGTTGACGCTCTACATCACGCCGGTGATTTATCTCTATCTCGAAACGTTCAGCGGCTGGGTCAAACGCCAGCGCGCCCGCCGCGCGGCCCTCCCCCTCGGCGCACCTCCGGCGGCCGCCTGAAAAATCCAGATGCATCCGCGCCCGTTCACCGTTAGACTGGCGTGCCATGGAATACGCAGCAGTCATCGGCCTGGAAACACACGTCCAGCTCAAAACCCGATCCAAAATGTGGTGCGGCTGCGCCAATGTTTTCGGCGCCGAACCCAACACCCATGTCTGCCCGGTTTGTCTCGGCCTGCCCGGCGTCCTCCCCGTGGCCAATGAAGAAGCCCTGCGCCTGACGGTGCTGGCCGGCCTGCTCCTGAATTGTCGCATCCCCTCCCGCGCAAAGTTCGATCGGAAAAATTATTTTTATCCGGACATGCCGAAGAATTACCAGATCACTCAATACGAGCAACCCTCCGCCGTAAACGGCTATGTGGATTTCGAGAGTGGCGGCCGGATGGCCCGCGTGCGCATCGCGCGCGCCCATCTGGAAGAAGACGTCGGCAAAAGCTTCCATTTCGAGCGCCACAGCGGCGTGGATTTCAATCGCGCCGGGGTGCCGCTGCTGGAAATTGTTTCCGAGCCGGACCTCACCAGCGCGGACATGGCCTACGACTATCTCAACGCGCTCAAGGACATTTTGATCCACGGCGGGGTGAGCGATTGCGACATGGAAAAAGGCATGGTTCGCTGCGACGTGAATGTCTCCGTCCGTCCGGCCGGTTCGGACACACTCGGCGCGAAAATCGAAATCAAAAACATGAACAGCTTTTCGGGCGTGCGCCGGGCGCTGGAATACGAAATCGCCCGCCAGATTCACGTGCTCGAACATGGCGGAACGCTGATCCAATCCACACGCCGTTGGGACGACGTGGCGGGCGTGACCGAGGAAATGCGCACCAAGGAACACGCCCACGATTACCGCTATTTCCCTGAACCGGATTTGATGCCCTTTGAACCGGTGCCCTCGTGGCTCGCCGAAGTCCACTCGCGCGTGGTGGAATTGCCCCTGGCGCGCAAGCAACGCTTCATGCGCGACTATGGTCTGCCCGCCGGCGACGCCGAAGTGTTCAAAAACGACGTGGCGCTCGGCAATTACTACGAACAGATCGCCAGGCAATCCCCCAATCCCAAGGCCGTGGCCAACTGGATCATCAATAATTTGCGCGCCAAACTCGCCGAAACCGCCGAACGGGAAAAATCCGAGCCGGCGACAGCGGGACTCGAACCGGCGGACAGGACGTTGACGGCGTTGGCCCGGTTGAAATTCAAACCGGAAGCGATTTTGGAGTTGGTCAACCTGGTGGATACCAAAACCATCAGCAGTTCCGCCGCGCAGCAGGTTTTCGCCGAAATGTACGAGACCGGCCAATCACCCGCCGCCATCGTTCAAAAACGCGGCCTGGCGCAGGTCAGCGACACGGCGGCAATTGAACAATTCTGTGACCAGGTCATTGCCGCTCATCCCGGCCCCGTCAAAGACTTCCAATCCGGCAAGACTGCCGCCCTGAATTTCCTCAAAGGTCAGGTCATGAAGTTAAGCCGGGGCAAGGCCAACCCCACCCTCGCCGGCGAGATTTTGGAAAAGAAATTGAAAGGCTAATCCCTCCGCGCCGAGAAGCGGAGATGCTCCAGACCATCGGTCACAACGAAGGCGCGGAATCGAGTGTAAAGGTTAGCCTCGGAGCGTGTTTTTCGCCCGTGGTCTTGAGAAAAGGCGGCGCTTGAACGGAAGGTCTTTGAGACACCGGAGCCCATCGGTGGAGAAATGCAGACTGATCCGAACAACTTTTCTGACCGCGGCAGAGGCGGG
>DASRCU010000091.1:0-13799 GCA_035652955.1 Verrucomicrobiia bacterium
TGACGCGATAAACCTCGTTGGACCAGGCCTCGTTGGAATAACTGTCGCTGCCGTCGTGCGGCTCCCATGGCAGATTGCCGTAGTTCTGGCCCATCCAGCATTCCACGCCGCCGCGGTCGCCGGGCGCGACGGTTTGCACGAACACCTGCCACTGACCGCCCAACTGGTAGGCATTGGCCCCGTTGCTCCAGGCCAGATAATCCGGCGTGCTGTCGAGCATTTCCGTCGGATCGGTCAGGAGCACGCCGGTGAGAGTGAAGGGAAATGCGGGCGTCCAGGTGCTCACGCCGTTGGCGTCCACGGCTTCCAGATTGGTGACCGTCTCCGCGGTCTGCGCGGCGGCGCGGGTTGCCAGCCATCCGCCAACGGTCAGGGCGAGCATCACAAGGATCACCGCCCGGCGCAAAATCGGCGCTTGACCGGCGGTTGAATCAAATGTTACGTTCATCACCGTTGATGTTACCAATACCATTTCGTGTTACGCAATATAAAAATCGTATTACCAAAAAGCATCCGCGTGCGGCTTTATGCAAATGTCAGATGAAGTGATTGCCGGGCGAACCGCGTTCCCCGGCGCGATGGCCGCGCGGCTTGCGCGGTGGAGCGGTCTCCGGGGCCGGATTATTGCCCTGTATGCGCTGCTCATCGGCTTCAACGCCGGGGCGTGGCTCTGGGCGCTGGTCGCCTTCCATCAGTATCCGGTTCTCCTGGGCACGGCGTTTCTGGCCTATGCGTTCGGCCTGCGCCACGCGGTGGACGCCGATCACATCGCGGCGATTGACAACGTGACGCGCAAGTTGATGCAGCAGGGCCAACGGCCGGTCAGTGTCGGCTTCTTCTTTTCTTTGGGCCATTCCACCATCGTGTTCGGCCTGTCGCTCGTGATCGCTTTAACGTCGCTGGCGATTCAGAATCGGTTTGAGGTGTTCAAGGCCGTCGGCGGTGTCATTGGCACGTCGGTTTCCGCCTTCTTTCTGCTGGCGATCGCTCTGGCCAACATCCTCATCCTCATTTCCGTTTACCGCACGTTTCAGCACGTCAAGGGCGGCGGGCGGTTTGTGGATGAGGACCTGGACCTGCTGCTGGGCCGGCGCGGCTTTTTCGGGCGCATTTTCCGCAATCTGTTCCGGTTGATTGAGCACGGCTGGCAGATGTATCCGGTCGGCTTTCTGTTCGGCCTGGGATTCGACACGGCGACGGAGGTGGGGCTGCTGGGCATCTCGGCGACGCAGGCCGCGCAGGGCCTTTCCATCTGGAGCATCCTCGTTTTCCCGACGCTGTTTGCGGCGGGCATGGCGTTGGTGGACACGACCGACAGCATCCTGATGCTGGGCGCCTACGGCTGGGCCTTCGTCAAACCCATCCGCAAACTGTATTACAATCTCACCATCACCTTCGTTTCGGTTGTGGTGGCGTTGCTGGTGGGTGGCATCGAGGCGCTGGGGTTGATCGGCGACAAACTGAGCCTGCACGGCGTCCTTTGGAATGTCATCGGCTCGTTGAACGACAACTTCGGCATAGTGGGCTTTGCCATCATTGGCGTCTTCGTGGCCAGTTGGGCGGCTTCCCTCATCATCTACCGCCTCAATGGTTACGACGAGATTGAAGTGAACACTGGCGCTGCCGACTGAACCGACCGATCGGGCCGGGAAAATCCGGCTCATTCGGTTCGGACCGACGCCTCCGACCTCAGTTCGCGCCGGACCGGGTTCAATTCCGCCTCCGGCGTTGCCACCTCGCCTATCGGCAAGTTGACGGAAATATCCACTGCCAGGCGAAGATCGGTTTCGATCCGCCTTTGGGGCAGAATTTTGCTTCCCGGACGATTCCTAAGTTCCGGCCGGACCAATCCCGACAGGTCCACAGTTCGGATGTTTGCCGGGGATGTCAACGATGAGGCGGGCTTGAAGCTCGACTCCGGCGACAGTGGCGCCGATGCATGACACCCGTGGAAACAATTCCGCGGCTGGCGGCGGTGCCGGACGCGTCTTGCCGCCAAACGCGCAGGCTGGAGGAAAACGCACCGCCGCGCCGTATCCTTCCCGCAGACCACGCCTGTCAAGCCTCGCGCAATCCAGAACCAGTTCACCGCCAAAGGGCGTTTGAAAACTGGTTAAACACGATTCCGGCAGGGCCAGGTTTGGCGAAAGAGGACGAAGTTTTTCCGACGGCCCCCTCCGGAAGCGGGGCCGAGAAGACAGTGGCCAAACCGGTCGGCATTTGTCACGCTGTCGGGGCGTGAAGTATTCCGAAGCCATTCAGTTTCTCTACGGCCTGCGGTGGTTCGGCGTGAAGTTCGGGCTGGACAATACCTTCCGGCTGGCTGCGCTGGCGGGCAATCCGCAGGCGCGACTGCGCTTTATTCACGTGGCCGGCACCAACGGCAAAGGCTCCACCTGCGCGATGCTGGAGAGCATTTACCGCGCGGCGGGATGGCGCACCGGCCTGTTCACCTCGCCGCATCTGATTTCGTTTCGCGAGCGGATTCAGGTCAACCGGCAATGGATCCCGGAAAACGACGTGGTGCGATTGGTGGCCGAACTGCAGCCGTTACTCCGGCAATTTCCTCCCGGCCACCACCCGACATTTTTTGAAGTGGTCACCGTGATGGCCCTGAAATTTTTCGCCGGGCAAAACTGCGACCTGGTGATCTGGGAAACCGGCCTGGGCGGCAGACTGGATGCCACCAATATCGTCACGCCGCTGGCCAGTGTGATCACCAACATCGCCTTCGACCATCAACAATGGCTGGGCGACACCCTGGAAAAAATCGCCTTTGAAAAAGCGGGCATCATCAAACCGGGCATTCCCGTGGTGACCGCGGTACAGGAACCGGGGCCGCTGGCGGTGATCGAGCGCGTGGCGCGGGAGAAAAACGCGCCGCTGATTCAAGTCCGGGAATCCCAATTCGATCCGCAAGCTTTCCGGCTGCCGTTGCTGGGCGACCACCAGAGGCTCAACGCCGCCCTGGCGCTGGCCACTGTCGAGACCCTGAAAAACATCCTTCCGGTCTCCGCCACCGCCCTCCAGCAGGGCCTGGCGCAGGTGGACTGGCCAGGCCGGCTGCAAGTACTGGAGCTGGCGGACGGACGGAAATTTTTGCTTGACGGCGCACACAACGTGGCCGGCGCCCTGGCGTTGCGCCAGGCCCTGCGCCAACACTTCGCCGGCCAGAAAATCCATTCGTTGATCCTGGGAATTTTGCGGGACAAGGACTGGCAGCCGGTTTGCGAGACGCTGGCGCCGCTGGCGGAAAAAATTTTCTGTGTTCCGGTGGCGAGCGAGCGGACGGCGGATCCGGGCGATCTGGCCGGCATTTGTCGCGCGGCCAACCCCGCCGCCATCGTGGTCGCGGAAAAATCCCTGAGCAGCGCCTGGGAAAAAACCGCCGGCGACCGCTTGGTGGTTGTCACTGGCTCGCTGTATTTAGTAGGGGAAGCCCTGGAACGGCTGGGTCACCGGCCGGCCGGCGAGGGCGAACGGGAGTTGAATGAATGGCGAGCGGCACCGGCGGACGTCCGGCAATAAGTTTGCTGAAGCATTTGCCATAGCGGGGCTTATACTTGAGCCGTGCCCGTTGACGCCTCTGCGGTCTTCCTTAAAATTCAGTTTTCTATGGCTTATGCAGACACCCTGCCCCCGCAACGGCGTTTTGCCGAAACGATGCGCCCCGACGCCTGGTGGGTTCAGCCGCTGGCGGTTTTTCTCGGATTCACGGCGTTTATCGTCTATGCCACGTGGGCGGCGTTTCATCCGACGTTTCGGGCCGCGAACGGCGCCGAGCAATGCGCCTACTGGTTCGGCGGTCAGGGGGCGGATTATTTGTCTCCCTTCTTCTCTCCGCAACTTTTTCATCCCGTCCCCTGCCCGGCCCGACTCGCTCAACACAGTTGGTTCGGAGGACAGCCGGGTTGGTGGCCGGGGTGGTTGATTTTTTCGCCGGCCTTTCTGGTCTTGTGGGCACCGGCGGGATTCCGTTTCACCTGCTACTACTATCGCGGCGCGTATTACAAGGCCTTTTGGGCCGATCCAATGAATTGTGCGGTGGGCGAGCCGCGTCAGCGTTATCTCGGGGAAAAATTTTTTCCGCTGGTGATTCAAAACGTTCACCGCTACTTCATGTATCTGGCGGTGATTTTTATTTTCATTCTGGCGCGTGATGCGTGGGATTCGTTTGGGTTCACAGATGCGGCGGGCGCCCGGCATTTCGGCGTCGGTGTCGGTTCGCTGGTGCTCACGCTCAACGTTGTTTTCCTGGCTTTTTACACCTTCGGTTGCCATTCGTTGCGGCATTTGATTGGCGGCTTTCTGGATGAGCCGTCCAAAAAACCGCTCTGTGCCCGGAGCTGGGCTTGTGTGAGCTGCCTCAATCGCCGGCACATGATGTGGGCGTGGATCAGCCTGTTTTGGGTGGGATTCACCGACGTTTATGTCCGGCTGTGCGCCATGGGCGTGTGGCACGATTGGAGAATTTTTTAAACCTGTGAGCCGGAGATTTTGCCGTGGCTGCCAATTACGAAACCTTTGAACACGACGTGCTGGTGATCGGCGCGGGCGGTGCCGGGCTGCGCGCCGCCATCGAGGCCTCGGCGGCCGGCGTCAAAGTCGGCCTGATCTGCAAATCGCTGCTGGGCAAGGCGCACACGGTCATGGCCGAGGGCGGCATGGCGGCGGCGATGGGCAACGTGGATGATCGCGACAACTGGCGCGTGCATTTTGCCGACACGATGCGCGGCGGCCAATACGTCAACAATTGGCGCATGGCGGAAATTCACGCCAAGGAAGCGCCGGCGCGCGTCAAAGAACTTGAGGCCTGGGGAGCGGTGTTCGACCGCACGCCGGACGGGAGGATTTTACAGCGCAATTTCGGTGGCCATCGCTATCCGCGGCTGGCGCACGTCGGAGACCGCACCGGTTTGGAATTGATCCGCACCTTGCAGGACCGCGGCATCCATCAAGGCATTGAAGTGTTCATGGAACACACCATCGTCACCTTGCTCCGGGATGGCGGTCGCGTGGTGGGCGCCTTCGGTTACGACCGCGAGCGGGGACGGTTCAAGATTTTCAGGGCCAAAGCCGTGGTGTTGGCCACCGGTGGCATTGGCCGCGCCTACAAAATCACCAGCAACAGTTGGGAATACACCGGCGACGGCCAATCGCTGGCCTATCACGCCGGCGCGGAATTGGTGGACATGGAGTTTGTTCAATTTCATCCCACCGGCATGGTCTGGCCGCCCAGCGTGATGGGCATTTTGGTGACCGAAGGTGTGCGCGGCGAAGGCGGCGTGTTGAAGAACAAGCTCGGCCGGCGGTTCATGTTCGACGATATCCCCGAACTTTACAGGAATCAGACGGCCACCGATCCCGATGAAGGCTGGCGCTACACGCAAGGGGACAAAAATGCAAAACGTCCGCCGGAATTGCTCACCCGCGACCACGTGGCGCGCTGCATTGTGCGCGAAGTGCGCGAAGGTCGCGGCAGCCCTCACGGCGGCGTGTATCTGGACATCGCCTGGATCCGGGAAAAAATCCCCAATGCCGCCGAGCACATCAAAAAGAAATTGCCGAGCATGTATCATCAATTCCTGCAGCTCGCCAATCTCGATATCACCCGAGAACCCATGGAAGTGGGCCCCACGACCCATTACATCATGGGCGGCATCCGCGTGGACGCCGAGACGCAAATGTCCACCGTGCCCGGCCTTTTCGCCGCGGGCGAGGCGGCGGCGGGATTGCACGGCGCCAACCGTCTCGGCGGCAATTCCCTCTCCGACCTGCTGGTCTTTGGCAAACGCGCCGGCGAATTCGCCGCAAAATTCGCCAAGGAACACGCCGCCGGAAAAATCAATATGGCCGAAGTGGAGGCCGCCGAACGCGCCGCGCTGGAGCCGTTTGAACGCGGCCTGAAATCCCCCGGCGCCGAAGCCCCCTACGCGGTGCAGTACGCCCTGCAGGAAACGATGCAGAACCTGGTAGGCATCGTCCGCCGCGAGGACGAAATGGTCCGCGCACTCGAAGAAATCCAGAAGCTCCGGCAGCGCGCGCAGGAGGTCGCCGTGCACGGTCACCGCGAATACAATCCCGCCTGGCACACGTCCCTGGATTTGAAAAATCTGTTGACGGTTGCCGAGGCCATTACCCGCTCGGCGCTGGACCGCAAGGAAAGTCGCGGCGGCCATTTCCGCGACGATTACCCCAACAAAGATCCGCAGGGGCAAAAATACAACACCATCGTTTTCAAGGGAGCGGACGGCTCAATGCAGGTCCGGCGCGAACCGATTCCCGAAATGCCGGCGGAATTGAAGCAGGTCATTGAGGAAATGAAGTGACAAACGCGATACGAACGTTTCGCCGGCTCACCCGCCGCGCCAGGCGGCAGGGATGAACAGCGGGTGAATTTCGGGGCGCCGGTTTTGGGTGCAACGCGCAAACGTGAGGCCGGAGGACCGGCCGCAAAAATTCGAAATGAAAACAGCCGTTTTCAAAATCTGGCGGGGAGACGCCCGCGGCGGAGATTTCGTCGAATACCAGACAGAAATCTCCGAAGGCATGGTCGTGCTCGACGTCGTCCACAAAATTCAAGCCACCCAGGCCCACGACCTGGCCTGCCGCTGGAATTGCAAGGCCGGCAAATGCGGTTCGTGCTCGGCGGAAATCAACGGCCTGCCGAGGCTGATGTGCATGACGCGCCTGGACATGCTGGACACCAGCCGGCCGGTGACCATTGAACCGTTGCGCGCCTTTCCGCGCATCCGCGACCTGGCCACGGATGTTTCCTGGAACTTCCGCGTCAAACAAAAGATCAAACCGTTCAAGCCGCGCCCGCCGGACGCCCCGGACGGAACCTGGCGCATGGCGCAGGCGGACGTGGACCGCGTGCAGGAATTTCGCAAGTGCATCGAGTGTTTTTTGTGCCAGGACGT
This sequence comes from Verrucomicrobiia bacterium, assembly GCA_035652955.1. Taxonomy (GTDB): domain Bacteria; phylum Verrucomicrobiota; class Verrucomicrobiia; order Limisphaerales; family UBA11358; genus UBA11358. Next base: position 6,924 of record DASRCU010000091.1, read on the forward strand.
CTGCCACGTCTTGCGCGACCATCACCGGCACGACGAATTCATCGGCCCGCGCTTTTTCGTGCATATCGCCGCACTGGAAATGCATCCGCTGGACACGGAAGATCGCCTGCCGGAATTAAAACAGGCTTACGGCATCGGCTACTGCAACATCACCAAATGCTGCACGAAGGTCTGCCCGGAGCAGATCGCCATCACCGACAACGCCATCATCCCGCTCAAGGAACGCGTCGTGGACGAATTTTTCGATCCGCTGGGCTGGCTGTGGAAGAGATTGCGGCCAAAAACCTGAGCGCCTGCCGGGCGGCAAAACCCGGGCACGCCTGCTTCCGAACCGTCCGACCTGATTCACCGGTCTCGGGTTGACGTTTGCGCGGTGAAGGTTTTAATTGAGGGCATGAAACCGCTTGCGTCACTCTTTCTGCCGCTGGCCGCGCTGTGGATTGCCGGTTGCGCCTCCCATCAATCTGAATTCGGCCCCGTGCCCAGCCCGTCCGGCGCCGGCAGCAGCGGTGGAGCCGCCGCCGCAACGCCGTCGCCCACCACCAAACCCAAGCCCATTGTCACTCCGGACCTGTCGGTAACAGGCAAGGTGGTTCTTTACAATGAGGTGGGGCGGTTCGTTGTTTTGAGTTTTCCGACGGGCCAAATGCCCCGGAACGGCACGACGCTTTTCCTTTATCGAAACGGTTTGAAAGTTGCCGAAATCAAAGTCAGCGGCCCGGAGACAGACCACTTTACCGTGGCTGATGTCCTCACCGGCACGGCCCAAAATGGAGATGAGGTGAGGGCAGAGTGAGCTTATGGAAACTTTGGCAAAGCCCGCCCGGAAACCTGCTCCGCGGCAAGCCGGCGCAGAATTCCAGTCGCCGGGCGGAAATTTCGCCGGCTAAAGAGCCGGTTTTAATGAACCCTGCCTTCCTCCAGTTCCTGCGCCGGACTTTGGTGCTTCTGCTCCTGCTCGGCCCGTTGGCGGCCGGGACTTTGGCCGAAGACGCCTCGGGCCGCGTTATCAAAGTCCTGCCGCTGTTTCTGGATGCCCAGGGGCGCGATGCACTTTCCCCGAGCCTCTTTGATCGCGACGCTTATCAGGCCCAATTGCGACAACATCCTGAAGCAGTTTCCGCCATCCGCCTGGATGTGCTGTGGAAGGCCCGCCCCGTTTCAAGCCCCGGCCTGAAACTGCGCGCCGAGCTGCGCGGCGTCGGCGAACACGGCATGCCGCAGCAGGCAATTCTGGAGACCAACGTCACGGCGGGATTTTTCCGTCACTGGACCTCCCTGACCCTCGGCGGCGACAAATTCAGAACCTTCGGCACCCTGGTGGCCTGGCGCGTCTCGCTTTGGAAGGGAGACCAATTGCTCGGCGAGCAAAAATCGTTTTTATGGTGAAAACCGCTCCGGGCTGCCGGTCCGGCACCGGACACCGAAGCGATAAAGCGGCTGGCGCACTGGCCACAGGGCCGGCGGCAGTCAACCGCCCCGCGTGAGAGCGAATGTCACACGGGTGCGCGAGCCGGTTTGCGCGTTGCGGATTTCCATGTCTTGCAATTCCCACTGGCCGTTGATCTTTTTGAACGATTTGGGCTCGAATTCCTTCAGCAGCCGGCCTTGGGCATCATAAGCCCTCGCCTGGACAATGCCGAGTGTCTCCTCGTCAATCCAGCAATCCACGCGCGAATAGCCGTTCGGCGGCGGATGAGGACGGGTGCTTTCCAATACCAGGCAGCCGCGGCCGCGCGCGAATTCCTTCTTGACAATCTTCTGCTCCGGCCAGTGAAAAAATTCCAGACCCAGATCGCAAAGCCAGAAATCCGAATCGGCAAAGGGTGTAAACAGTTCGCTCTCGGACTGGACGGCGTTGACACGGCAAACGTCCAGGGCCGGAAAAGTCAATCCCGGCCGCCCCGCGCGCGCCACGGCGTATTGATTCGGCAAATCCTCGCGATGCATAATTCGCAACACATCCACCGCAGCCCGGTTGGTGTTGAGGGCTTCGAAGAGGCTGACCCAATGATCGGCGGCAACCCGCGTTTCAAACCGGATGGGAATTCTGAAAAACCGCTCCGGCCCGCGGCGGATTTCCAAAACGCCGGTGTTGGTGACGCCTTCTGTCGGCCGCTGGGCCAGGATTTTTTGCGCCAGTTCGCGGCCTTGAATTTCGGCGGCGGACAAGGGGTTGGTCGTCTGGGCTGCGGCGCCAAGGACGAAAAATAAAACCGCCGCGCTCCCGACCCAGACGCGTTGGAAAGCGGCCGCAACGGATTTCATTTCCCCGCGGCCTTTTTTTTCTCCAGCACCAGGTGCAGCACGTCGGCGATCTGACGCACGAAATGCACCTTCATTTTTTTGCGGACTTCGGCCGGCACCTCCAGCCAGTCGGCCTGGTTGGCTTCGGGCAGGATGACCTGTTTGAGGCCGAACCGCTGGGCGGCCAGCACTTTTTCCTTGATGCCTCCGACCCGCAGTACGCGGCCGCGCAGGGAGATTTCGCCGGTCATGGCCACGTCGGATTTCACCCGGCGCCGGGAGAGCAGCGAAGCCAGCGCGGCGACGATGGCCACGCCCGCGCTGGGACCATCCTTGGGAGTGGCGCCGGCCGGAACGTGAATATGCAGGTCGTAGCGGCCGTAATCGTCGAAATCCAGATTCAATTTTTTGGCCTGGGAACGGAGGTAACTGACGGCCGTTTGCGCGCTTTCCTTCATGACTTCGCCGAGCGAGCCGGTCAGGATGAGGTTGCCGCGCCCGCGCATGCGCGTGGCTTCAATGAAGAGCACGTCGCCGCCCACAGGCGTCCAGGCCAGGCCGGTGGCGATGCCGTATTCGGTGATTTTCTCGGCGCTTTCGGAAACAAACGGGGCGTGGCCGAGGAATTTTTCCAGCGCGCCGGCATCGAGATGAATGGGTGTGGCCGAGCCGTTGCGGGAAATGATCTTGCGGGCGGCCTTGCGGGCCAGGGCGGCGATTTCGCGTTCGAGCTGACGGACGCCGGCTTCGCGGGTGTATTCGCGGATGAGTTTGCGCAGGGTGGCGTCGGTAATTTTCAAGTCCTGCCGCGTCAGCCCGTGCTCTTCCAACTGGCGCGGCACCAGGTAGCGTTTGGCGATTTGGAGTTTTTCGGTCTCAGTGTAACTGGGCAATTCAATGACTTCCAAACGGTCGCGCAGCGCCGGGTGGATGGGGTCCAGCCAGTTGGCGGTGGCGATGAACAGCACGCGCGACAGGTCAAACGGCAAATCCAGGTAATGGTCGGTAAAGGTGTTGTTTTGCGCCGGGTCGAGCACTTCCAGCAAGGCCGCCGCCGGATCGCCGCGGAAATCGGCACCCACCTTGTCCAGTTCGTCCAGCAGAATGACCGGATTGCGGCTTTCGACGCGGCGGAGCGTTTGGATAATGCGGCCGGGCATGGCGCCGACGTAGGTGCGGCGGTGACCGCGGATTTCGGCTTCATCGCGCATGCCGCCCAGGGCGATGCGGGCGAATTTGCGGCCCAAGGCGTCGGCCACGCTTTTGCCCAGGGAAGTCTTGCCCACCCCCGGCGGACCGACCAGACAGAGAATGGGGCCTTTGATTTGCTTGCGGCGCTTGATAACGGCGATGAATTCCAGCAGGCGGTCTTTGATTTTTTCCAGGCCGAAATGCTGTTCGTTGAGAATTTTTTCGGCAGCCTTCAAATCCAGTTTGTCCTCGGTTTCCTGTTGCCAGGGCAAGGCCAGAATCCAGTCCAGGTAATTCCGGGCGACGGCGTATTCGGCGGCGGCGGGGGGCGTTTGTTGGAGCCGGTCCAGTTCCTGCAAGGCGGCTTTGCGGGCCTCGTCGGGCAGCGGGGTGGAATCAATTTTCTCGCGCAGGGCCTTGAGTTCGCCGGCGCCCGGCTCGGCGTCGCCCAGTTCACGTTGAATGGCGCGCAACTGTTCGCGCAGAAAAAAATCGCGTTGAGATTTGGCAATGGAAGCGGCGACGTCGTTCTGGATTTTGGAACTGAGCGTCAGAACTTCCTGTTCGCGGTTGAGCAGCGGCAGGAGCTTTTGCAGGCGTTCGCGGACGGAGACGGTTTCCAGGAGTTTCTGGCGGTCTTCCAGGCTCAAATTCAGATTGGCGGCGATCAAATCGGCGAAATGGCCGGGATGCTCGGTGTTGAGCGCGGCGATTTTCACCTGATCCGGCAGCGCAGTGGACATCTTGGAAATCTCCTCGAACTGCCGGTGCGCGTGCCGGAGCAGGGCTTGAAGTTCAATGGAATCCTCCGTCTCGTCCCGCAGTAATTCGTAAGTGGCCCGCAGATACGGCGCCGGGGGCAGGTACTGCCGGATGCGGATGCGCCACAGGCCTTCCACCAGCACACGGGCGGTGCCGTCGGGAAATTTCACCATCTTGGACAGGCGCGAGACGCAGCCGACCGCATGCAAATCGTCCGGCCCCGGTTCGGCGATTTCAGCGCGGCGTTGCAATACCGCGCCAAACAACCGGTCGCCGGCGACAATGTCGTCAATCAATTTCAGGCTCGGCCCGGTCTCCACCAGCAGCGGAACGACGGCGCCGGGAAAAATCACGATGTCCGACAATCCCAGAATGGGCAGGATCTCCGGCAGGGAACGGGACGAAATGCGTTCACGGCCCTCGGCCTTGTCCGCACCGAGAATGCTGACAAATTCCGTCTCCGGCGATATCTGCATCGTGTCCATTCATTGATTAGATGCCGCGGCGCCGGAAAAGATTCAGACATTCAGGCGCGGTCAATTGCCCTCGGCAATGGGCACCTTGGTCGCTTTGCAGTCTGGCGGATGCGCCGCCGGCACGTCAATCCGCAAAAATCCGTTGACGTAAATCGCCTTGGCCTGGCTCAAATCGTAACCGGGTGGCAGGTCCAGCTCGGTCTCAAACGGGCCGTAACTGATTTGCATCATCAAAAAGCTGCATTTGCGCGCGCGGCAGGCGTCGGGGCGGTTGCCGGCAATGCGCAAGCGGTTGCCCTCCACGGTGATCTCCAGGTTCTCACTCTTCATGCCCGGCAATTCCACCTTCACCACCAGGCCGGTGTCGGTCGTGTAAACATCGGTGTTGGGCGACCAGTGTCCGCTGGCCCCGCCGCTGTGCCCGCCCACTGCCGAGTGTTTCGAGATAAAATGAACCGTCGAACTGACTTTGCTTACGGCCATGATGAACAACAATACTGCAAAAAACCTGTCTGGCAAGCGGTTCAGCCGCCCAGCCGGACAAAGTCAACATAATCGCTCCCGCCGGATGTGCAAATGATTTTTGAACGGTCCGCTCCTTGCCGTCATCGGCCGGCTCCGGCAATGCCCGCCGCCGCGACCGGGAACAGACCGGGATTGAAAAACGTTGAATGCCAGCGGCGCCGCGGTAAGCTGTTCGGAATGTTCGGCCATCCGCACCGCGTTACTTACGCCGAATGCACTGTCGGCAATCATGTTTATCACTCGCGTTACCTGGATTTGCTGGAGGCGGCGCGCGGCGAGTTTTTGCGTGCGCTTGGCACGACCGTCCTGCAATGGCAGGAGCGCGACTGCATCTTTCCGGTGATCGAAGCGCGCCTGATCTACCGGTTCCCGGCCCGTTACGATGATTTGCTGCTTATTGAAGTCTGGCCGACGCACCTGGATAAAATCCGCGTCCACTTCGGTCACCGGATTTTGAATCAGAACGGCCGATTGATTCTGGAGGCGGAGACCTTTCACGTCTGCACCGGGCGGAACGAAAAACCGAAGCGTTTGCCGGCGGAACTGGCCGAAAATCTCAAACCGCATTTGCGCCCGCCGCCGTTTGCGTCGCCAGCGGCAGGCGACTGACCGCGGTGAGCACCGCCCATGAGAGCGTGATCCCGACGTTTCGCCTTGCGGCGGCTGTTTTTCTCTGCGACAATGCCCCGGCGCGGGCGAGCGGGGGTGAAGCCGCCAGTGGCATAACGCGTGCAGAATTATCCCAAACACTATTGCGGCGTGTTCGGCGTTTTTGGCCATCCAAACGCCGCCGAACTGGCCTACTATGGTCTTTACGCCCTGCAGCATCGCGGCCAGGAAAGCGCCGGCATTGTCACCTGCCACGACGGAAAATTTTTCAAACATCACGGCATGGGTCTGGTGCCGCAGGTGTTCAATCCAGCCATTCTTCACGATCTGGTGGGCAACATGGCCATCGGCCACACGCGCTATTCCACCACCGGCTCATCGCATCTGCGCAACGCCCAGCCGCTGACGGTGGACTGCACCCGCGGCCAGATCGCCGTGGCCCACAACGGCAATCTGACCAACGCCGCGCAGTTGCGCGACGAACTCGAACGCCGCGGCCTGGTGTTCCAAACCACCGTGGACAGCGAGATCATCATCATGATGCTCGCCCAGCCGTCCTTGGGCGGCGTGGAAAATACCCTGGTGCAGACGATGCGCCGCATCGAGGGCGCTTATTCGCTGGTGATTCTCACCGAGAAGGAATTGATCGGCGCGCGCGACCCCTTCGGGTTCCGTCCGCTCTCGCTGGGCCGCGTCAACGGCGCCTGGGTGCTGGCCAGCGAAACGGTCGCCTTCGACCAGATTCAGGCGCAATTCGTCCGCGACGTGGCGCCGGGCGAAATCGTCATCATCAACAAAAACGGCCTGGTCAGCATTCCGGCATTTCCCGAACACAGGCGCCGGGCGTTTTGCATTTTTGAATATGTTTATTTCGCGCGGCCCGACAGCGTGATCGCCGGGCGCAGCGTTTACGACGTGCGCAAGGAAATGGGACGGCAACTGGCGCGCGAACACCGCGTGCAGGCCGACCTGGTCATCCCCGTGCCCGACAGCGGCGTGTGCGCGGCGCTGGGGTATTCGGAGGAATCGGGCATCCCGTTCGAAATGGCCTTCATCCGCAACCATT
>DASRCU010000092.1:0-35684 GCA_035652955.1 Verrucomicrobiia bacterium
CAGGTTCAGGCAGCCGTGGCAACTGCATTTCATGCCGCTGGTGCCGCTGGCTTCGAGCGGGCGGCGGGGATTGTTCAGCCATACATCGCAGCCGGCCACCATCTGACGGGCAACGTGGATGTCGTAGTTTTCGACGAACACCAGATAGCCAGCCAGTTCGCTGTGCTTGCTCAGGTGAATGATTTTTTGAATGAACTTTTTGCCTTCGTCATCGCGCGGATGGGCCTTGCCGGCAAAAATGAATTGAATGGGACGCTGCCGATCCCTGCACAGCTTCACGATGTTGTCGAATTGCTCAAAGATCAGCGGCGCGCGTTTGTAAGTGGCGAACCGCCGGGCAAACCCGATGGTCAGCGCGTCGGGATTGAGCAGATGATCGAACCGGATGTAATCGCCCGGCGTGACCTGATGACTCTGCTGAAGCAGGCGGCGGCGGACAAATTCAATCAGTTCGCGCCGCAATTTGTAGCGCAATGCCCACAATTCCTCGTCCGTCAGAAAATCCGGGTCGAGCATGCGCTGCCAGAATTCGGGTTGATGGATCGTGGCCGCCCAATCGGCGCCGGCGCGCACCCTCCATTGGGCGGCGCTTTCCGGCAGTTCAGCGGTGGCGTTGCCGGCCAGTTTTTCGCGCCAGAACTGCCGCACCGTGCCTTTCATCCAACCCAGCAGATGAATGCCGTTGGTGATATGACCGATGGGCACCTGGTCTTCCGGCACGCCGGAAAACAGCGCGTGCCACATATGGCGGGTGACCCGTCCGTGCAATTCGCTCACGGCGTTGGCTGCACGCGAGAGTTTCAGCGCCAGCACGGTCATGCAGAACGGCTCGTTGGTGTCCTGGGGATTCACCCGGCCCAGGGCCATGATGTCTTCCCACGGCGCAGGCAGCAGGGTGCGGAAACTGTGCAGCGCGTAATCCATCATGCCCGGCGAAAAACGATCGTGTCCCGCTTCCACCGGGGTGTGGGTGGTGAAGTGGCAACAGGCCCTGGTTTCGGCCACGGCCTCGGAAAAATTTTTCCCGGCGGCCAGTTTTTCGCGCAACAGTTCGAGGGTCAAAAACGCCGCGTGGCCTTCGTTCATGTGAAAAACCGAGGGCTGGATACCCAGGGTGCGCAACAGCCGCACACCGCCAATGCCCAGCAAAATCTCCTGCATGATGCGCGTGGTGCTGTCGCCGCCGTAAACCCGCGCCGTCAGGTCGCGAAAATGCGGATCGTTTTCCGGCAGATTGGTGTCCAGCAGAAAAACCGGCACGCGCCCGACATTCACGCGCCAGGCCTGGAAGGCGACGTTTTCCATGTTGATTTCCACGCTGCCTGTCAGCCGGCCGCCTTCGGGATTGAGCACCGGTTCCAGCGGCACGTTTTCCGGATGCACCAGATTGTAGTACTCCGTCTGCCAGTTGTTGACATCAATGGCCTGCTGAAAATAGCCCTCGCGGTAGAACAGGCTCACGCCCACTAAACCCAGCCCCAGGTCGCTGGCGGATTTCGCCAGGTCCCCCGCCAGAATGCCCAGGCCGCCCGCGGAAATCGGCAACGACTCGTGAAAGCCGAACTCGGCGGAGAAATACGCCACGGGATGTGACAGCAGTTCCGGCGCGTGTTTGCGGCCCCAGGTGTTCGGCTCGTTCAGGTACTGCTCGAAGCGGCGGAGCACGGCGCGCGCGCGGTTCTGAAAGCCGTGCTCCTGCAAATGCACCCGCAGTTCGTAATCCGACACCTCGCGCAAAATGGCCACGGCGTTGTGAAACAGATTTTGCCAGCCGCGCGGCGACAATTCCTGGAACAAATCCTGCGCGTCCTGATCCCAGCTCCACCACAAATTGCGGGCCAGCCGGTGCAAACCCGCGACCAGTTCATTCAACTCCGCTCCCGAGAGTGGTTTTTGCATAGTAAATTTGAAACACCCTGTTGCCTTGTTTTTGCCGGACGACTGCCGGCAAACAGCAGGACAATAAAAACAGGCACCCCCGCCGGCAAACAAAATCTCCGAAACTTCCGAAAACCCGATGGCGATCAAAAACCGAATTCGCGCAAAAACCCGACACTGGGCGCCTGGATGTCCACCCGCTTTTTCGTGAAGGGGTCCGTGTAAGCCAGCCGCACCGCCCGCAAGGCCAGCGGGAGGTTTTTTTCCGCCCGGCCATAAAGTGGATCGCCAACGATGGGCAGGCCGGCTTGCGCCAGGTGCACGCGGATTTGATGGGTCCGCCCGGTGACTGGCCGGCATTCGACGAGCGAATAATTTCCGCGGCGCTCCAGAATTTTGAAATGCGTCTGCGCCGGTTTGCCGCGGCGCGCATCCACTTTCACCCGGCCGCGGCGGGTTTCATCCGGCGCCAGTTTCAGGAAGCAGGTCCATTCGGTCTGCCTCGGTTCGCCGGCGACGACGGCCAGATAAATTTTTTCCATCTGACCACCGGCGAACAAACGGGAAAAAACGGCCAGGGCGCCCCGTCTTTTGGCCAGCAGCAGAACGCCGCTGGTGTCCGCGTCCAGCCGGTGCACGTGGCGGAGGAATTTCAGTCCGCGCGAACGCGCCCAGAAATCGCCGGCGGCAATGGACGACTCGATGGCCGCCTGCAGATTGCGGGCCGTGCGCTGCCATCCAACCGGTGCGAGCATCCAGCCCCGCGGCTTGTCAATCGCCAGCGCCGACCGGTCTTCGAACAATATCCGAATCGGCTCGCAACCGGGCAGTTCGATGTAGGCGGGCTTGGCCATTTCAACGCCGGGGCCATTCCGAGCGGGGCGGCTCCGGCAGACCCTGAGCGCGCAGCGCCGTCCGAAAATGCAGCTTGGAAACTTTACCCAGCGCCTCGGCGCCGAAGCGGGTTATAAATTCCTTTGCCGCGGCGTCCACGGCGGCGCCGGCGCCTTTGGGCAATTCCATTCCGAATTGTCGGCCCAAAGCCGCGAGCCGTTTCACAAACGCCTCGCGCGCCAGAATGGAAGCCGCCGCCACGGCGAGGTCCTCCTCCGCCTGGTGCCGCTGGACCAGTTCCAAATTCCTGCCTCGCGCCATCAAGGCCTTTTCAATCACGCTCCGGCTTGCCGCAAACTGATCGCTGATGGCGCGGACCGGCGGCGGATTCATGCGGTGCCGCCGGGCCAGGAGGTTTTCAATCACTCGCGCGTGGCCCCACGCCAAAATGGCATTGACATTTTTCATTTTCGCGTAGAGCCGGTTGTAAGCCTCGTTGCCCACCGTCACCACCTCCGCTACGCAGCCGGGTGTGCGGCGGATTTTTTCCGCCAGCTCGGCGATTTTTTGGTCGCTGGAAATGTTTTTGGAATCGCGGATGCCGGCGCCCCGCCACGATTGCACGACGTTTTCGTTCACATAAACGCCCGCCACGCAGAGCGGCCCGAAGAAATCACCCTTGCCGCTCTCGTCCACGCCAATGCGCGGGAGCAGCAAATCGGGATTCAAGACCGCCTCGTAGCCCAGCCGCGCCTGCTTCAGGATTTCCGGCTCCAGCAGGAACTCCACGAAGTCCCGCGTGCCTTTGCCCTGCGCCACCAGTTTGCCGCTTGAGTAAAAAACCACGTGGCACTGGTCGGACTCGAAGGCAAAGCGCGCGTGCGGCACCGGGCGCGGTTTCCAGTTCCGGGCGCGCAAGGCGGTTTCCAGCGCCGACGCCTGGGCGTCGGTCAACCGGCAGGTGTAGAGAGTCAGCGGCTGCACAAAGTTGCCGAATCGTAGGCGGTTGACGTAAGCTCCGCAAGCGATGAGCCGAAATTCAAACCCCAAAAACCAGGACCGGAAATTCAACCGGCTCGTGGCCGCCTTGCTGGACTGGTTCGCCGCTCACGCACGCGATTTGCCGTGGCGACACACGCGCGACCCTTACGCCATCTGGGTTTCGGAAATCATGCTCCAACAGACGCAGGTCAGGACCGTCCTGCCGTATTGGGAACGCTGGATGCGTGAGCTGCCGACGATTGAGTCAGCGGCCCGGGCCGGTTCGAACCAAATCCACAAACTCTGGGAAGGACTCGGCTATTACGCCCGCGCGCGAAATCTGCAGCGGGCGGCGCGGGTGATTCTGGAAAAACACGGCGGCCGGTTTCCAAAAAATTTTAAGGACGTGTTGGCGTTGCCGGGCATCGGCCGTTACACCGCTGGCGCCATTTGCAGCATCGCCTTCAACCAGCCGACGCCGGTCCTCGACGGCAATGTCATCCGTGTGCTGACGCGGATTTTCGGTGTCGCGGAAAATCCGCGCCGGCCGGAAACCCGGCGGCGGTTGTGGCGGCTGGCCGAAGAACTCGTCCAGCGCGCGCTGCAGGCGGAAAACTCGAACGGGAAATTTCCCCCGCCGGCGGGGCCCTCGCGCCGCACCAACTGTTGCTCCCGCCTGAACCAATCGTTGATGGAGCTGGGCGCGCTGGTCTGCACGCCGCGGCTTCCGCGTTGCGAGATTTGCCCCGTGCGAACGCTGTGTGTCGCTTTTGGTGAAAATCGCGTCGCGGAATGGCCCAGTCCCGCAAAACGCCTCAAAGCCATCCCGCGACGGTTCGTGGCATTTGTCATCGAGCACCACGGAAAATGTCTCGTGCGACAGCGTCCGGCCGGCGTGGTGAACGCGCATTTGTGGGAATTCCCCAACGTTGAAGTCAACGGTGCGCCGGTTCAGGCAGAGGAAATTTTCCGAAACGAATTTGGCTTTGTTCCGCGGAAGCTGACGCCGCTGGCGACCTTCAAACATTCCATTACCCGTTACCGGATGACGCTGGAGGCGTATTGGGTTTCCGCCGGTGGGCGGAAATTCCCGGCGCCGCCATCGCTGGCTCTCAAAGCTGGCCGCCGCCCCGAAGGAGGAATCTGGCTGGCACCGCGGCAATGGTCCTCGCTGCCCTTTGCCGCCGCGCACAAAAAACTGGCGATGCTGACCGCAAATCGTATGCTGGCAGGCCAGTGATTTACTTTGATTACAATGCCACCGCGCCGGTCATGCGGGAAGCGCGGGAGGCCTGGCTCAAAGTCACCGAGGACCTCGGCGGCAACCCTTCCTCTTTCCACCGCGCCGGTTCGCGCGCCGCGGCGGTCCTGGCTGACGCGCGGGAGGGCCTGGCCGCCCTGCTCGGCTGCCATCCGCTGGATATTGTCTGGACCAGTGGCGCCACCGAGGCCAACAACACCGTCATTCACCATTTCGCCCGGACGCTGGATTCAAAATCCGAAATCTGGGTATCCGCCATTGAACATCCGTGCGTGGCGGAATCGGCGCAGCATTACTTTGGCAAACGCGCCCGGCTCATTCCTGTCACCCGCGAAGGGGTGATTGACCTGGACTGGCTCACGGCCGAGCTGGCTGACACGCGGCCCGGCCTCGTCGCCGTCATGGCCGCCAACAATGAGACCGGCGTCATTCAACCCTGGCGCGAAGTGCTGGCCATGTGTCGTCAATATCAGGTGCCGTTCTTCACCGACGCCGTGCAGTGGCTCGGCAAAATGCCTGCCCGGGGACTGGGCGAATGCGATTACGTCAGCGGCGCGGCGCACAAATTCGGTGGCCCGCGCGGCGTGGGCTTTTTGAAAGTGCCGCATCAACGCCGCCTCACGCCACTGCTGTTGGGCGGGCCGCAGGAAGGCGGCCGGCGCGCCGGCACGGAAAACGTGCCGCTCATTGCCGCCATGATGGCCGCCCTGACCGTGCGCGAGAAGCAAATGAGCGAACATCAGCATCTTTTGCGCGGTCTGTGGCGCGACAATTTTGAACGTCAACTGGTGCGCAGCGTCCCGGGCACCACTCTGGTGGGTGCCGGTCAGCGCCGGTTGTGGAACACTGTCCTGGCGCTCATGCCCGAAGGCGATCGCAAATTCCAATGGGTGGCCAGACTGGACAAGGCGGGCTTTGCCGTTTCCACCGGTTCGGCCTGCACGGTCGGCAAAGAAGCGCCCAGCCATGTGCTGGCCGCGATGGGTTTCAATGCGGCGCAAGCCACGCGCGCTGTTCGTTTCAGCGGCGGCTGGGAAACCACTGAGGCGGATTGGAGCGCGCTGCTGAAGGCCGTCGCCCAAGTCCACGAAGAAATGAGCCGCGTCAAAGCGTGAGCCGCTTTCCGCTTTCCGCCTGCCGCCCCCTCGCCTTAATCTGGCCGCATGTTTCGTCCGTGCATTGACCTGCGCCAGGGCCGGGTGGTTCAAATCGTCGGCGGCACGTGGAGCGATGATCCCGCCGCAGTTCGCACGAATTTTGTTTCCGAAAAACCGGCCGCGTGGTTCGCCGAACTTTACAAACGCGACGGCCTGGCCGGCGGCCACGTCATCATGCTCGGGCCGGGCAACGAATCGGCAGCGCGCGCGGCACTGGCGGCGTTCCCCGGCGGATTGCAGGTTGGTGGCGGCATCACGGCACAGAATGCGTCCCACTGGCTGGATGCCGGCGCCTCGCATGTCATCATAACCAGTTGGGTTTTCCGCGAAGGGCGCTTGGACCGCGCGCGGCTGGACCAGTTGGTCAAAACCGTCGGCAAACAACGCCTGGTCCTGGATTTAAGCTGCCGCAAACGCGGTGGCAATTACGTCGTCGTCACCGACCGCTGGCAAAAATTCACCGACTTGACCCTCAACGCCGCAACTTTGAACGACCTGGCGAGATATTGCGCGGAATTCCTGATTCATGCCGTGGACGTGGAAGGTTTGTGCCGCGGCATAGACCACGGGCTGGTGGAACAGCTCGCTCAATGGACGCCGCTGCCGACCACCTACGCCGGTGGCGCCACCTCTTTGAGCGATCTGGAAACCGTTACCCGCCTCGGCCGGGGTCGGATTGATCTGACCATCGGCTCGGCGCTGGATATTTTCGGCGGCACCGGCGTGAAATACGCCGATTGCGTGAAATTCAATCGCCAATACCTCGCGCTACAAAAAGATTGAGGCGTTGAAGCCGATCCGTTTCCACGCCTCAACAACTTTTCGGAATCGTTACTTCGCCGGCTCGATTTTCGTGGCCGACAACATTTCCTTGCCGTCTCTTTCGGAAACCTTGCCGGTGACGGTCACTTTTTCACCGTCGTTCTGGCAGACGTTCTCATGAAATTCCTTGCTGACCTTGTTTTGGGTCAGATAATAATTGACGGTCTTGCCGTCCTTTTCCACCTGTAGCACATTCTGGCACTTGGCGGTTTCGTGCAATTTACACTTGCCGCACACCAGCGTGCCGCTGAGCGTGACTTCCTTGTTTGCATCCGCTGCCAGCGAACAAAGCGGCAGCGCCGCCGCCAACAAACCGGCGGCCAGGGCGAGGAACCATTTGGTTTTTTTCATAGTTTCAGTTTGGTTAATGACATAGATGAGACTACTCAAGTAACATTCGCATTCAAACAAAATTTTGCAAGTTCAACCGGAGACGCCGGCTGCAAACAGCTCCGCGATAACGAATTGAAATTCCGGAATCAACTGCTCCGTCAACACTTCGCCGCCGGCCAGGATGCCTTTGAGCTGCAGGCCAAACGGCATGCTGTGATACACCTCCACGTTGTCATAGCGCGGGTCCACCATCCACAGTCGCGGCACGCGGATTTTTTCATAAATCTCCTTTTTGATCACGGTGTCGGCACGGTGGTCTTCGCGGCTGACGATTTCGACGGCCAGGAACAATTTACCGGTGGCGGCGGTCAGCAGCGCCAGGTCGGGCCGGAGCAACGTGGCGGGGGCTACGCGGATTTGAGTGCGTCGGGCGAGCAGTTGCAGCGAAGCCACATTGGCCACACTGGCCGTCATCGCGCGGTGCAGGCGGTCGCAAATCAGTTCGTGTCGCGCGGAGGGCGCCGAACGCGGAAGCGTCTCGCCATCCAGAATTTCTTCGTAGGGCAGGCTCATCGCTTCCATCAAAGCACCGATCCGGCGGGCCGGCAAGCCGCCATTTCCAGCCAAACACCGCGGTCAGTTGCGGGCGATGCTTGAAAATTCAATCGGTCGCCGGATACCTTTGCCTCCTGATGGGCCATTTCCGACCACTCGTTTATTTTGGCACTTACACCGTCCAGGGCAGCAAAGGCATTTACTCCGCCCGGTTTGATTCGGCCACGGGCCGGATTTCAGAACCGCGACTGGCGGCACCGGCAGTCAACCCTTCGTTTCTAACCACGCACCCCACCGCTCCGTATCTCTATGCCGTCAGCGAGGTGAAGGATTACCACGGTAGCGGAAACGGCGCCGTCATGGTCTTTGAAATTGATTGGCACACCGGCGGATTGACGCTCGTTCAGGAAATCTCCTCCGGGGGGCGCGGCCCATGTCACCTGGCCATGGACCCATCGGGGACAAACCTCCTGGTCGCCAATTACGGCGAGGGAACCGTGGCGGTCATTCCGTCGGCGGCTGACGGCCGTCTAAAAGTCACTTCGTCGCTGTGGAAACACTCCGGTTCCGGCGTCCGTCAGAATCGCCAGAATGCCCCTCATCCCCATTCGGTGACCGTGTCGCACGACGGCAGATTTGTCTGGGTGCCTGATCTGGGATTGGATCAGGTGCGAATTTATCAGCTTGACCCCGCCACGGGTGCGTTGGCTGCCAGGAGACATTTCCCCAGCCTGGGCCGAACGCCGCGCCATTTCGGAATGGATCCACGCGGGCAATTTCTTCTGGTGGGGAATCAGGATTCCAACGAGGCGGTCGTTTTTCAAATTGATCAAACAACGGGAGCGCTCTTTCCTGCCGGGGAGCGGGTGGAAATCCCTTCCCCCACCTGCATTCTCTTTGTCCCGGCCTGAGAAAGGAACAAAAAGTATAAAAAATCCGCTATTTTTTACACTGTTTCCGTCTTGGGCGGCGCCGCGGCCAAAAGTAGTTTGAGCCTGCACGGGGCTTTGGGCGCAGAAGGCGACCGGGCCGGAAAACCGGTTCCCGGCAAGTCGTCCCGGCGTTCAAAGAGCGCGGTGAACAACGGCGGCGCGGTCGTCCGGCTTGACCGCATCCCGCAACGGTATGAATCACTCCATGTTGGCTGCTGTGCTGTACGCCCGCAGAGACATCCGGCTCGAAAATCGTCCGCGGCCGCAATGGCAGTCGGGGATGGTTTTGCTGCGAGTCCGGCGCGCCGGCATTTGCGGGTCGGACCTGCACTATTTTGAACACGGCCGCTGTGCGGCGTTCGTGCCCACCCGACCGTTCGTGCCGGGGCACGAATTGACCGGCGAAGTCGTGGCCGCCGCCGATGACGTGCCAACTCTGAAACCCGGCATGCGCGTGACCGTCAACCCCACCCGCCCGTGCGGTTTTTGCGATTATTGCAAAGTGGGACGAATCAATCTGTGCCGGCGCATCACCATGCTCGGCAGCGCCAGTACGGTGCCACCCACCGACGGGGCGTTTGCGGAATTCATCGCCGTTCACGCCGATCAGTGCCATGCCCTGCCGCCGGAGATCAGCGACGGGGCAGGGGCGTTGATGGAGCCATTTGCCGTGGCGTGGCACGCCGTCAAACGCGCCGGTTGCGTCGGCGGCAAAAAAATTCTTGTTCTCGGCGGCGGACCGATTGGTCTGCTGGTGGCCCTGACCGCGCGGGCATTCGGTGCAGCGCCCGTGGCGTTGAGCGAGCCGGCGGCCGCGCGACGGCAAGTGGCATTGAAACTGGGCGCGGAGGCCGCGCTCGATCCGACGACGCCGGATTGGCCCGCCCGGACCCGCCAAATGGCTGGCGACGGATTTGATTTCATCTTTGAAGCTTCCGGGTCGCCGTCGGCCTTCCGCCTGGCCTTTGATTTCGTGCGGCCCGGGGGCACCGTGGTGCAGATCGGCACGCTGGGCACCGCGGACGTCCCCCTGCCGGCCAATCTGGTGATGAATCGCGAAATCCAGTTCATCGGCTCGTTCCGCTACGGCCACGTATTCGACGAGGCGATTCAAATGGTCGCCAGCGGTCGCGTAAATTTGCAACCGCTCGTCAGCGACGTTTTCCCGCTGGAAAAAATCGCCGACGCTCTGTGCCGCGCGGCAGACCAGAGCCGCGCTATCAAAGTGCAAATTGAAATCCCCTGAACCGACGCCACCCATGATCCTCGCCGAATATCTTCCGCCCCGACCGCACCGGCTCTGGCAGCTTGCCCGGCAGATGGGCCTCCGTCATGCCGTCGTCAACTGCAAACCCGAACGGACGGGGCTCAACCCGCCGTGGGATTTGGATGCGCTGCGCCAAATCCAACGCACCCTGGCGGAGGCGGGCCTGGTCCTTTACGGACTGGAAGGCGATCCGTTCGACCTGAGCCGCATCAAGCTCGGCCTGCCCGGCCGCGACGAGGATATCGAACGCTTTTGCCGGATGCTCCGGAACATGGCCCAACTGGGCATCCGGCTGTTGTGCTACAATTTCATGGCGCAAATCGGCTGGTGCCGCAGCCGGACGGACGTGCCGGCACGCGGCGGCGCGCGGGTGTCGCGGTTCGATGTGCGGGAACTGCCCGCCGAACTGACCGAAGCTGGCGAAGTGCCGGCCGAAAAAATCCGCGAGAATTTCTCTTACTTTATCCGACAAGTCATGCCCGTGGCCGAAGAGGCCGGCGTGCAAATGGCGCTGCATCCGGATGACCCGCCGCTGCCGTCGTTGCGCGGCGTGGCCCGGATTTTCGGCACGCCGGAATCGTTCGACTGGGCTTATCAACTGGCGCCCAGCCCCAGCAACGGCGTCACCTTCTGCCGGGCAAATTTCAAGCTGATGCCCGGCGCCAAAGGCGATCTCCCCGGATGGATTCGTCATTTCGCGAAGCAAAAACGGCTGTTTTTCCTGCACCTGCGCGACGTGCGCGGCACGGCCGAATCGTTCCAGGAAATTTTTCACGACGAAGCGGCGGCGGAGTTGGTGGAAACCCTGCGCGTCTGCCACCAGGCCGGATTCACCGGACCGTTGCGGTGCGACCATGTGCCGACGCTGGCGGGCGAAGCAAACGACCAGCCCGGTTACGGCACCCTCGGCCGCCTGTTCGCCGACGGTTACCTCATGGGACTGATGGACGCGTTGAACATCCCGCGCGAGTGAAACGGAAACGCCATGAACGAAACCCGGCAACTGGAAATTGAACCGCTCCCGGCGCCGGCGCCGGACAAACAGCGGGCAAAAAGCTTCGCCGAATCATTGACGGCGGTCGAGCGGCGCTTGCGCTGGTTCATCATCGGCTGGCTGACGCTTTCGACGATTTTGAATCTCATCAGCCGCAACACCCTGGCCATCCTGGCGCCGGTGCTGAAGGAGAAATTCGACTTGACACAGGCCGATTACGGAAACATCATTATGGCCTTTCAGTTTTCCTACGCCGTGATGTATGTCGCCGGCGGCCGGTTCGTGGACCGCGTCGGCGAAAAAATCGGCATGGCCTTCTGCATCGGCTGGTGGTCGGTGTGCACCATGCTCCACGCGCTGGCCCGCGGGGTGTGGAGCCTGGGTCTGGTCCGCTTCCTGCTGGGCGTGGGCGAACCGGGGAATTACCCGGCGGCGTTGCGTGCATCGGCGCGGTGGTTTGCCAGAGAAGAACGCGGTCTGCCCATTGCCATCTGGTCGGCGGGCAGTTCCGTCGGCAGCCTGCTCTCGGTCCCGATGATTGCGTTTCTGGCGCTGCACTTCGGCTGGCAGACGGCCTTTGTTGTGCCGGGCCTTCTCGGTGTCATCTGGCTGGTCGTGTGGCTGCTCGCCTACCGGCTGCCGTCGGTAGCGGTGAATGCCGCGGGCTGGGCTGCAAAAACCTCCTCTGCCGAAACCTCAAAGTCCGAAACGTTTTTTGATCTGCTCCGGGACAGAAAAGTCTGGGGCCTCACCCTGGCGCGACTGCTGACCGATCCGATCTGGGTTTTTTATCTGGCATGGACGCCGAAATATCTGGCGGAGGTCTGGAAGTTTGATCTGAGGCAAATGGCGTTTTTCGGCTGGATCCCGTTTTTATTCGGCGGCCTGGGCGGCGTGTTGGGCGGGGTGGCGTCCGACCGGCTCATCCGCGGGGGATGGGCGCCGCCGCGTGCGCGCAAATTTTGTCTCTACGTGACCGGCGCGCTCGCGCCGCTGGGGATGTTGACGGGCTTGGTGGGCACGCCGGGCGCGGCCCTCGCCTTGGTCGCGATGATGGCGTTTATTTGTTACGTGTGGTTTATTAACACCGCCGCGCTGATGTCCGACGTGTTCCCGGAAAACGTCGTGGGCACCGTGCTGGGATTGGGGGCGGGCGCCGGCCAATTCGGCGGCATCGCCATGGCGGGGCTGGCAGGGTATTTGTTGGAGCACAGCTCGAACGCGCGGTACGGTTACATGACGCTGTTTTTTGTGGCCGGCTCGGCTTACGTACTGGCGTCGCTGATCCTGTTTTTCCTCCTGAAAGAGAAATCGCCGAAATGAAAAAAATTTCAGGGCAAAATTCCGGCCAGTGTCACCCCCGCCAGAAAGGGCGACTGGCGGGGCAGGCGGCCATCGTCACCGGCGCCAGCCGCGGCATTGGCGCCGCGCTGGCGAAAGGATTGGCCCGTGAAGGGGCGGCCGTCATCGTGAACTACTCCCGCTCGGCGCTGGAAGCAGAACAAGTCGCCGAGGGAATCCGACGAAGCGGCGGACGCGCCATCATCGTTCCGGCCGACGTGCAAGATCTGAGTCAGCACGAGCGGCTTGTTGCCGCCGCGCTGGAAAATTTTGGGCGACTCGACATTCTGGTGAACAATGCCGGCGTGGAATACCGCGAATCGTTTCTGACCACCACCGAAGCGCAGTTCGACCACACACTCGGCGTGAATCTCAAGGGCGTTTATTTTTTGAGCCAGCGCGTGGCCCGCGAAATGGTCCGCGCCGGGCGCGGCGGGCGCATCATCAACATTTCCAGTTGCCACGACTCTGTGCCGTTGAACCTGCGATCGGCTTACAGCATCAGCAAGGGCGGCCTGGCGATGCTCACCAGGTCGCTGGCCCTGGAGCTGGCCGAACACCGGATCGCCGTCAACACCGTATCGCCCGGCGCGATTCTCACCGACATGAACCGCGCCTCGCTCTCCCGCCCCGCCGCACGCGCGCGGCTGGTGGCGCACATCCCGGCCGGTCGCATCGGCAACCCGGACGATTGCGTAGGCGCCGTGGTTTTTCTCGCCTCGCCGGAGGCCGATTACATCACCGGCGCCACGATTTACGTGGACGGCGGGTTGCTGCTGCGCAAGCTCTGAAAAATTCCCGACCCTTTTTATGAAAACAACACCCGACGGTTCCGTGAACCAAAACCAAGGCAACACCGCCCCCGCGGCAGCCGACAACGCCGAAGCCCCGCACATTTCGCCGGCTTTAACCGAAATCGCGGCCATCTGCGAACGCTACAAAAACCTTTACGCCGGCCTGGTCTATGACGTGTTGGAACACCTGGGCTTTCCCAACCAGGCGCTCTCCCATCAGATCATGCCGTTGACGCTGGATATGAAAGTGGCCGGACCGGCCTTCACCGTCAAAGGCACCACCACCGCCGTGAAGGATGAGCAATGGCGCTTCCGGCGCCTGGCCATGATCAAAAAAATGACTCATCCCTGCGTCGAAGTGCGCGACGCCGGCACAACCCGCTTCAACGTCGCGCTCTATGGTGAGTTGACCGCCACGACGGCGCGCGCCCACGGCGCGGTGGGCGCGGTGGTGGACGGCGGTACGCGCGACAGCGGCATGGTCATCAGCATGGGGTTCCCCCTGTTCGCCCGTTTTCGTTCGCCGGTGGAGGCCTTCGGCCGCGTCATCACTTTGGAATGTCAAGTGCCCATCCTGATGTCCGGCGAAACAGTCGAAACGGTCGTCGTTCATCCCGGCGACTTCATCTTCGGCGATCTGGACGGCGTGATCGTGGTGCCCAAAGACCTGACGCTGGCCGTCTTGCAGGAAGCCGAGCGGATCGCCGGCATCGAAAATTCCGCGCGGCACGATTTCCAGGCGGGCAATGACCCCCTCGAAGTGTTCGCCAAATACCGCCGTTTCTGAAATTTCCCGAATGCCGCTTCACAATGTGCAACTCGTTTGTTGCCCAATGATTCCCTGTTTAATCCCCCAAAAACCCATCGTCCCATGATCTTCCGCAACTCGATTCTCTGGTTGCCGGTTCTCGGCATATTGTTCGCCTCCCCCATCGCGGCGGCGGACCCTTTGAAATACTGCAACACCGTTCAAAATCGGAACGGATTCATCAGATACCCTCTGGGCACCGTGGGCATCTGGTCCACCGCCTCGGGAGAACTGGCGGATGTGATGACCAGAGTCCCGCGAATCTATCCCTGCGTGAAGTCGGTTACCGTGAAAAGCCCCGTCGAGGACTGGCGCTCCTCCATCACGGGAGATCCTTCCGTGTTGACGGTAAAATATCGCGCTGACAAACCCTCCGGCGCGACCACGGTGAGGATGACCGTCTCACCTCATGTTTCGGTTTTCGCCGTAAAATTTCCCGAAGGAAGCGAGCGCAAGTATCTCGTTTTTGATTTCAGCCGGACCAATGTGGAAAGCTGGTGGGGATTGAACCGGTGGACCGAGCGGCGCATTCGCTGGCTGGACTCCAGCACTTTCCAGGCAAGTATCGGCGTGCCCGGCGGAAAACATGCCTATTACGTAGTGCGCTTCAGTGTGCCCTGCGCCGCCTTTGGCGCGATTGATACCGGGGGACATGTTTCCGAGGGAACCACAAACATCAACGGCGTTCACCTTGGCGTCTACGCCCGGTTTGACATTCCCGCCATTACCGTGGCCGTGGCGGAGTCGTTCACCGGCCTGGACACGGCGAAAAAATTTCTGGCTACCGAATTTACCGGCTTTGCGGAAATCCACAGTCGCTGTCATGAAGCGTGGGACAAAATTTTAAGCCGCATCGAAGTTTCCGGCACGGAAAACAGCAAGCGCCTGGCTTATACCGCGCTTTATACCATTCTGGCCAACATCATCAATGCTGACGATGGCTCCTGTTACGCCGCTTATTGCGCCCATCCGATAGCGGTTTCGTCTTCCACTTACTGGCAATTTGTGGGCGGATATCAGAGTTGCGCTTTCGACAACAGCCATGCCACTTACCCTTTTCTGATGCTGGCCTATCCTGAAATCATGTCCCGGGTTTTAGATACTTATCTGGCCAGATACAAACGCGATGGTTTTGTAAGTGGAGACGCCTGTTTATACACCGGATGGCAGGGCAGCAAGTTCAACTTAAGATACTCTCCAATTGTGGCAGCCACCGCCTGGAGCAGCGGCATTTCGGGAAACTATTCCGCGTTGTATGAAGCTTTGAAGCAGAACTTCGACAATACGAATTGTGTTCCTGCCAGCTTGTATGAACGAGGTTATCTGCTTCCCGATGGAGATAATGGCTTTGCCTGTTCGCGGACGTTGGAATACTCAACCGCCGCCTTTTCACTGGCGTTGCTGGCGGCTGCCAATCATGATTCAGAACGCGAGCCGGTTTATTTGCGGTTAAGTAAAAGTTACACCAACCTTTGGGACGCGAGGAACAAAATCTTCCGCTTGAAAATGGCGGATGGACATTGGGGGCCAATGTCGGAAACCAACTGGACGTGGAATCCGAACCCGTGGGGGCTGTTTGAAGGGACTTCGAAAGATTGGTCGTTCGATGTTCCCCACGATCCGTTTGGATTACTTGCCCTGCCCGGTCAGCAGGATTTCATCTGCCGCGTGCAGGATTACTGCCTGAATTATTGCTGGTTTAACGATTATCAATACCTTGACCCATACCTGCTCTATTACGCCGGTGCCGCGGATGCGGCGCAAAAGCTCATTCGCCATGCATGGGTTCCCTTGTTTCAAGAAGGTGTGATGTACGAAGGCGTCAAAGCCAGGGCACCGCATGAAGGCTGGAACGATCATTACACCAGCAACGCCGGCTGGTTGCTCTGCTCGATGCTCGGTCTGTACCCCATTCCGGCGCCGCCGGGACAATTTATCATCTCCTCACCTTCCATCGCGGGAGCTGTTATCCACAGCGGCACTGGGAACATTACCATCACCACTGCCGGCAACAGTGACAAAAACATTTATGTCCGATCCATCCGGCTGGATGGCAAGGTGTATCCTTGTTACATGATTTCCGCTCAAAGGCTGAAAAAGGGTGCGACCCTCGCCTTGGAAATGGGCGCTGATCCCGCAGCCGGACTGGGTTCAATCTACGTGGCCGCGACCGATGGGTTTGTACTGGATGCCGAACGCATTTCCCCTTCGCATCTGAAGTGCATTATTCAATCGCCGCTGGGGAAATCCACCACCCGTATTTACAGCCAAACCCGGCCTGAGAAAATCCTTCTTAATGGATGGCCGGACAACAATTGGAGTTACAATGAAGCGAATCGGAGCGTTCTCCTTCAGACTACCGGCACCACCACGATTGAAGTTTTTCAGTAACTTACATTGTCCGCTGGAATTGACGGGCACTTCTGTTGGGTTGAATGGTCAGAACTCTCGAAATTATTCCGGCATCCGTTTCTGGCCGGGTTAGGCCGATTGCCAACGCATCCGTTTCCGATAACCGGCCAGGGTATGGCCGGTCTCTTTCCGAAACACCCGAGCCAGATACTGCACGTTGCGAAACCCTGTCCGGGTGGCAATCTGTTTGATGGGCACGTCGGTGCTGGAAAGCAGGCTTCGAACTCGTTCCAGTTGCACACGACGTATTTCGCGGTGAATGGTTCGTCCCAAAACCGTTTTCATTTTTGGCTCAAGTGCCGACCGGGACAGACCCACGTGGCGTAGTACATCCCCGACGCGGAGATCGCCGCAGGCATTCTCTCGGATGAATGCCACTGTGCGGGCTACCGCCGGGTCGGGAGTGGCCAGAACATCTGTGGAAAGGCGCGTGACAATCCCCTTCGGCGCCACTTCAAGGCGCTGCGAGGGAGGGCGTTTACCGGACATCATGCGATCCAGCAGCGCCGCTGCTTCGTAGCCAATCAATTCCGGGGCGAGATCCACGCTGCTCAGCGGCGGATGGCAAAGGTCACAGAGGCAATCGTCATTGCCGGCACTCAGCACCGCGACTTCCTCAGGAACCATAACGCCCGCCCGCAGGCTGGCCCGCAACACCTGCAAACCATAGTTGTCATTACACGTCAGCACCCCCACCGGTTTGGGCAAGCGCCGAAGCCATTGGGCCAGCCGCATTTGTTCCGACTCCAGCGAGCCGCTCCGCTCCGGTTTGAAAACGTGGCAGAAAAATCCCGATGCCCTGACCTGCCTCAAAAACGCATCCGACCGCTCATTTAACGGGCGATCCACATTCCGGAGAACTTCGTAAAGCCCAAAATGCTGGAACCCGCGCTCGCGAAAATGTTCGAATGCCAAAGCAGCCACCTTCTGATTATCCGGCCCGATGGAAGGAACGCCAGGAATGGTAATAATTCTGCGCAATTCAACCAGGGGCACGCCCAGGCCAAGTACGGCCCGAGCCGTCCGGCGGTTGGCCAAACGCGCCAGAATCCCGTCGCCGTCCCAATTCTTCAGCCACCGCGGCAGCGGTTCCCCCAGCCCGTGCGGCTCAAAGTAAATAACCCAGCGGGGATGCTCGTGATTGAAACGGGCGATGCCGTGGAGCAATCCGCGCGCATAGGCATTGGTGGCTTCGATCAACAGGGCAACTCGTTTGGAGCGCATAGGCCTGGGCGGTCCTCTGTTCAATGACAAGTCCAATCGGTGTCCGCTCCGTGCAATCAACGACTCAAGATTTATACTTTTTTCTTTTCTGTCAACCGCGTTGCTATTCGGAACCGTGAAGATCAGCCGAAATCCTCATGCCGACGCAGACGGGCGGCTGAAACAAAAAGTATAAAAAAAATGCAAGTTTTTGCAACACGGCGCCGTTGAATATCATTCCTTCAGGCGGTTAAGCTGTCACCGTCAATCTCGATGATTTATGTTGGCCGGCTTCACAACAAACATCAGGCCGGGTCAGAGCGTCCGCAACCAGCCCGGTTTGGCTTGCCGCCTCATTGACCGGAGAAATAAGTATCCCGGCCTCCAGCGCAAGGGTGTTGGTTTTACTTTGATTGAATTACTGGTCGTGATCGCCATCATTGCCATCCTGGCTGCCCTGCTGCTGCCCGCCCTGAGCCGGGCCAAAGAGACCGCCCAAAAGACCGCCTGTCTGAACAATCTCCGGCAACTGGAACTGGCTGTCAAAATGTACGCAGATGACAACCAGAGCCAGTTTCCCGTATGTTCGGATGACGTTCATTGGCCGGCGGAATTGCTGAATTATTATCTGAATACCAACCTTCTGGCCTGTCCCACAGAAAAGACAACCTATCCAACCGCGCCGGCGAACAATGGACCCGGCGCAGGGCCCTACGCGAACCCGGCCGCCCGAAATGCGGAAAACGCCTATCGAAGTTATATCATGAATGGCTGGAATGACTTTTATCTTCCGGCCGGCACGCCGCCCGGCAGCCCGCGATCACCCTTCAGCATGAAGGAAAGTCTCCTCAAACTGCCGTCAGCTACGGTGGTGATGGGTGAAAAGCGACATTCGGGTAATCCGCCGGGGACATGCGGCGACTTCTGGATGGACCTCTTTGAAAATTCGGCCGGATCGGTCAACAATCTGGTCAACAAAGTCCAGTTCGCCCGTCATTCGCATAACGGCGTACCCAGCCATGCCGGCGGCTCCAATGATGTCTTTGCCGACGGCAGTGTTCGCTTTGATCCATTCGGAGTTACTGCCTGGCCGGAGAACATGTGGTGCGTGGGCGGCGGGTTGAATCCGACCGCTCGGTCCAAATATGCCGTTCCAATCAATAAGATCCTGCTGGGTGATTAGCCATGTTGAGTGCGTCAATTGAGCAAAGCAAAATAATCCAGGCAGCTTTCAACAGCATCCGTAGCTTGCCGGGAAAAGCAGTAATGCCGCCGCGCCGTCTAAAGTAAATTTCTCAAAATCGCTTGATGACAATAAAACCAACAGTCAGTCCCCGGTTTATGAAAACCATCAATCCCCACATAACCTTACTTGTTTTCTTGTTTTTGGCCGGCTTTTGCAGCCAACCCGCTAAGGCCCAGACCACCGTGTTGTCCGCCGATCCGCGCGGCAACCCTAACGCCATTTACGTGGTATATTCTGCTGCCATGGATGCAGCCAGCGCCACGGCGGTCGAGAACTACAGGCTCACCAATACCATCACCGGCACTGGCATGCCGATTGCCGGAGCGACGTTGGATTCCGATCAGGTAACTGTTCAATTGAACTTGGGCGCTTCCTTGCAATTTACCAATAACTACACCCTCACTATCAACAATGTCAAAGATTCTGCTCTCAATTTCATCAGTCCCAATCCAACGACAATCAATTTCTGGTACGGGGGCAATCCCAACGCCGCAACCTACACCTTCGATGATGGTTTGGTTCCGTCCGGCACCTGGCTTTCCTCAAACGCCCTCGATACAGCCGGCAACGGACGAAATCCATACCTATCCGTGTCCCACGTTGGCGGCGTTGATAACAGCGGCATGTTGATTCTCTCGGCAGTGACAGGCAGCACACACTGGCTGGCTCCAACCAATGCCCGCGCAGACGTTCCCGCAGGGCAAGCCTTCGGGCAATGGCACATTGGCGACCTGGCCTTTGGCCAACCCATCACCAACCTGATTGTCGCCTTTGACCTTTTTTATGGCAACGGCTCGGGCGGAAATGCCGGCACCAACCTGATGACGGATGCGAGTCATGAAGGCGGCAATGGATTCCTTTTTCACTGGGGCCCAGGTTTGGATCCCAATGGAGTGGATCAGTACAGCGGCGGCTCTTCCTCCTGGGGACAGGGACTGGACGTGGTCTGGCGTTTGTATAACAGCCCTCCCAATACGCCGGGAATCAATATCCAATACGGCGGCACAGCCGGGCCCGGCGCCAATGTGCCGATAGCCACCAATGCCTTCCTGGATTACTTTACTGGAAATCTGACAAATACCTGGCCCGGCTACACTAATGATCCAACCCAAATCGGGTTTTCTACAAACTACACTCACGTGGTCATAACCATTAACGTAACCAACAGCCCGACAATTACCAATGCCATATTGAGTGTGACTTGCAGCAATGCCTGGGTCGGAGTTACCAACATTGATTTTATCTCTCTTGCCGGCGCCGACCTGGGAACCAATCTGCTGATCCCCAATTTTACCATGCCGCGCGCCAATCAGCCAATGGCCTTCACCAGTACCGACGGCGCGGGGGCGCATTCGGATTGTTTTCTGGATAACGTGGACTTTGTGATCAACGGCGTGCATGTCACAACGCCGGTTGCTGTTGGCCCTGTGGGCATAGCGGTGCAGCCGGCCAGTCAGACCGTTCCTGAAAACGTCTATGCGAGTTTCAACGTGGGTGTCACGGGCGCGCCGCCTTATTTTTATCAATGGTATTCCAACAATGTGCCGATCGCCGGCGCGACCAATGCCAGTTACACCACACCGTTAACCCTGTATTCCAATCCTCCGCCTGAGGGTGGTTTGGCTATGGGTGGCAACGTCGTTTATTGGGTTGCAGTGAGCAATCTGTTCAGCAGTACCATCAGCTCCAATGCGATCCTGACGATCACCAGGGACACCAATGGCATCGAAGCACTTTCCGCCGGGAGCGTGGATGGCCGTTCTGTGGACGTCCTTTTTAGCGGCTATGTGGACGTGGCTTCGGCCGGTAATCCGGCAAACTACCAGGTTAATGGAGGCACAGCCTCCATACTCAGTGCCACGGTGCGAACAAATATCGCCAATTACGGAGATCCAGTGTTTAACTACAAACCGTCTTATCTGACAACGGTAACCCTGACTTTGGGCACATCCATATCGGGCGCTTTCCAGGTTACTGTCGGTCCCGGTGTGTTCAGTCGGACAGGCATTCCGGTAGGGCAAACGAATCTGGTCGGAGTAGTGGCCGGTCTGACAGGTGCAGATCTGGGTTTTCCGGGAAGCGACCCACTGGCAACAGGCGAGACCTTTGGCGGCGCTGCGAATTTAATGGAGGTTGTTGCCGGCGGTTCGGACATTATGGCGATCGGCAGCAGTAATCCTGACCACGGTCATTGGGCTTACCTGCAGCAAGACGGCAACTTTGATGTGGTGGCGGATTTAGTTTGGGAAACACCCACAGCCAATCACGCCAAAAGTGGCATCATGATTCGCTCTGCAAGTTCTGACGCCTTAAGTCCGGCCATTTCGGAAGTTGTTTTTCCAGCGCCATCGGCAGGCGCCAACACGTACGAAACTGCGGCGCGAACCAATGAAGGTGGTAATGTAATCAGTTGGGGTGCTGGCAGTGTGCCGCTCAATGGCCACGTGCCGGCCAATTGGACAGGCTCGGCTCCAACTTATGGCAACAATTGGATTCGCATCCGGAGGGTCGGCCCTTACTTCAGTGGCTTTGCCTCCCCTGATGGGATCAATTGGACGTTGATTGGTTCGATCACCGCGGATACCAACAATTTTCCGCCGACGGAATTCGTTGGGTTGGTTGCCTCGGCCGGCAATAATGACGGACGATATAGCGAGGCGGACTTCCGAAACTTTGGCCCACTGACCTTTCCGGGCGCTGTGGTGAGCATTACCCAGAACCTCCCAACCAATGTTGTGGCTGCGCAGGACGCTCCATTCCCATTGGTTTTTGCTGCCAAAGTAGTTGGCGGAACGGCGCTTTCCAGTGACCTGGTATATCAATGGCAGCGCGCCGAACCGGGCAGTCCCACAGTTTTCAACAATATTTGGGATGGCAGCGGGAATACCAATCTCTATGTTACGCCGGTGCTTTCCATTGCCAACGACAATGGCGCAAAGTATCGCTGCATTGCCTGGGTGGGAGACATCAGCACCGGTCACAGCGTGACCAGTGCGGTAGTGACCTTATCGGTAATTGTGGATACCAATCCGCCTTATATGACCGGCGCCAGCGCCGATTCAAGCTTCACGCACGTGGTGATCAATTTTAACAAGGGCATGGATCCGAATTCATTGCAGAATCCGGCCAACTACAATCTTGCCTTTGGCAACACCAATCTGGCGGTTTGCGCTGCCATGGCAACAGCCAATCCTTTTGGTCTTTACACCAACGTGGTTTTGACAATTTGCAATCCGCTTTCGCCGGGCGTTGAATACCATCTTACCGTCACCAATCTGTTGGATCTGGCCGGCAACACGATCAACAACACAACGGTGCCTGGAGGGAGGTCGCGCGTGGTCACCGGTTGGATGTTGGTCCGGGGTTACCTGAAGTATGAACGCTGGGACGGTCCCAGTTACCCGAATGGCGCCGGGCCTTACAACGGCGATGTTACGAATCTGATTGGCAATCCGCGTTTTCATTACAATCCTTATGGGGGGAGCCCTGCGCAATACTTCACGCCGGACTTCCCGGATCAGGTGGAGTTAATCACTTATTCGGGATATCCCAACGGCGACATTACCAACTCCGGCGTGAACCTATTTGATTTTGGAGCGCGGATTAGCGGGCTGGTTACGCCGCCAGTCAACGGTTCCTACACATTCTATATCCGGGGCAATGACGGGACGGCAATGTTTGCCAGTACCGACGACAGGCGGGAAAACGAAATGTTTGTAGCCGATGCCAACATCGGCTATGCAGCGCCCGGCCCGACATGGACCTTTGGCACCACCTACACCAGTGATTTATTTGGATGGATCGGCTTTGCCGACTCCACGCCTGTCACTATGATCAGCGGGCAATACTATTATGTGGAAGCTTTGGAGCAACAGGGCAACGGCACCAGTTGGCTGGAATTTACCTGGGGCAATCCGTATCCTATAGGTTTCGATAATGGCACGCTGGTGAACACGGATTATGCCTCGCAAACCGACGCCAACACACTCACCAATGCCGCCGGCGGCGCCTGGCCAGTGGGCACGGCTCCTGCCAACGGCGGCGCGCCGACGAATGCCTGGAATATCTCCGGAACCAATATTGCCATTTATGCGGACCCCGACCTCTCCAGCATTGTGGCGATGGGTCTGAGTAACGTTACCGTGTTGGCTGGTAACTCGGTCACCTTAAGCATCAAAGCCACGGCCGTTTTGAATCTCGGCACGGCTTCTGAATCCGAAGCGGTTGTATTGCCGGCCTCCGCTCTTCGCTACCAATGGTATTCTAATAATGTGGCTATAGTCGGCGCCACCAACGCGGCGTACCGCACACCCGTCTTTACATTCTACTCGGCGCCCGAAACCAATTTCAATTATTCAGTGGCCGTCAGCGCGGCAAGTCCGGTGGAAACGATCCCGTTTTTAACTCTGGTGACCAATGCGATTGTCACTGAGCTGCCCAATCCACCGGCGGTGATCTCGGCCAGCAGTTTTGGTGGTAACAATATTGGCATCCTGTTTAATCGGGAAATGGACCCGATTACAGCAGACAACCCGACAAATTATACCGTCGTTGGCTGCCCGGGAACGACTGTAACCGGAGCGAAGTTGCTGTCGGACGGGAAAACAGTGCGGCTGAGCCTCAATGGAACCTTGTGTGGCAGCACATTCACGGTTCACATTAACAACGTTCAGGACACGGCGGGCGAGGTTATTGCCGCTGACACATCTGCCAGCGGCAACGTGCTTTACCCGCAGTTGACAGTCAGTGATATTGGCGTGGCAACCAATACCAGTCCTCTGGAGCCCTATGTTGTTCAAACCAATTCTGCCTTAACCAATGTGACGTTTAATCTGAATTATCCAGGTATTGCTGTCATGGTTACTGATGGCGTTTTTCAAGTACAAGCCAGCGGTCTAAATGTGGGAAACAATCAGGATGGCATGACCTACCTGTATGAGCGTCGGATCGGCGATTTTGATGTGGGAGTGCGCGTGGATGGGTTGACCGTGGCGGATGCCTTGTCTCGAGCCGGTCTGATGTTGCGGCAAAATCTCACGCCAGGCAGCCTCAACTACAGCATTGTAGCTGATCCACCTTCGATGCCGGCGATGGATGGCACCGGCAACGGTCAGAACAAAATTGAAGTGAATTATCGCTCCATGCAAGATGGCCCAACGACAATCTGGCCGAACAATCCCACGCCGCCGGCGCTGGGTCCGGCCAGCGCTGCTACTCAAATTCCAGGCATTTGGTTGCGTTTGAAATTGGTTGGTAACAAACTTTACGCCTTGACTAGTGGCGATGGCACGAACTGGGCTTTGGTGGCGCGCGATACTCTGTCCGTCAACTGGCCCCGAACCAACTTAGTGGGACTATGCGTGAGTTCCCGCACCAACTCTCTTTATACGACGGCCATTTTCAGTCATTTTGGCGACACCGCCATGCCAACTAACAAGCAGGCACTGTTACTCGTCGGCAGCGACGCCAACGTTCCACCCGGTTCACCCAACGCGCCGCTTCAGACTTCCGATACCTTTGCCTATAACACGCTACTGGCCCTGGGCTTCAACGTAACCGTGGAGGCCAATCCCACGGCTCAGGCGGAAGACGGTGAAGGCAAATCTATCGTCCTCTGGTCGTCCACCGGCACATCCACCGATCTCGGAAGCCCGCTGAGCCGGATGGCCAACGTGGCTGTGCCTTTGGTGACGTGGGAAAACGGCGCGCCTCAAAAGCTGAACCTGGCATCAGCCGGCGGTGGCACCATCAGTTCCGCAACCATTAACTTCGTGAATACTCAAGGTTCCTCGGCGATTTACAATGACTTGAGCCTGGGTTTGAGCGGAGTGACAACGGTGTTTAACTCCGCCCAGGCGCAATGTTACTCGCCTTTGTCGGCCCAGGCGGCGGGGATGACGGTGATTGCTCTGGCGTCGGGCAACGCGAATGACGCTGTCTTTACCGCCTGCCAGAAAGGCGACACGTTGACCGGCGCCAATGGCGGCCCTCTTACGGCACCACATCGTCGGGTGATGATCTTTCTGGATGACAATTCCCCGGCCAACCTGAATACAACCGGTTACCAACTGTTCACCAACGCCATCCTTTGGGCGGAGGCAACTGACGCACCGACCATCCAGATGCCGCCGGCCAGTCAGGCGGTGGCTGTGGGGCATTCGGCTCTTTTCCTCGTCACGGCAGTCGGACCGGGACCTTACACTTATCAATGGCTAAGTAACAACGTAAGTATTTCGGGAGCCGATGCGCGCGATTACACGACGCCGCCGGCGGCTTTGGCCAATGATGGCGACCAATACAAAGTGGTGGTCACCGGAATGTATGGAAGCGTAACCAGCGCCGTGGCGACTCTTACGGTGCAAGCGCCAATCAGCATTACTGACCAGCCGCAGAATGTCACACAATTAACAGGTTCGCCGGCAACGTTCCGGGTGACGGCGACCGGTTCTGCGCCTGTGTATCAATGGTATTCCAACAATGTGGTCATAGCTGGCGCCACCAATGCCAGTTATACCACGCCGCCGGTAACCCTGGCGAACAACGGCGACCTATACAAAGTCTCGGTCAGTAATTTAGTCAGCAGCGTCACCAGTTCGAACGCGATTCTGACTGTGCTGCCGGCCGCGCCTGAATTTGGCGCGCCTCGACTGGCGAATGGTCAACTGGTTTTGACCTGGAGTAATGGCGGCACACTTCTAACTTCCACCAATGTGGCATTGCCGCTGACCAACTGGACGGCCGTTCCCGGGGCAACCAGTCCTTATACCAACAGCATGACCAACAGTGCCGTATTCTTTATTCTGAAGCAATGAATGATCCGGCGTGCGTCCGGAACGCGGCGGGCGGCGTATTGCAAATTTCCGCATTATTTGCGTGACACGAAGCGGCGATGGGCTATATTCATCCCCGCCTGACGACCCTATCGTCTAGCGGTTAGGACATCGCCCTTTCACGGCGAAAGCCCGGGTTCGATTCCCGGTAGGGTCGCCAAATTTTCCGCCGGCTTTAACTCCAGAAAAGTTCGGGGGAATTAAGGAGCGTATTCAAAAACCGCACCGCAGTCCGCCGCCGCTGGCTGGTCTGTTTTTAATTCACGCGGTCCAACGGATTGTTGGCGGGCGGATTCGATCGAGGGACGACGACGAGAGGCATCCCGGCTTCCGGGGAGGAATTCAACGCGGTGCACGTTCGGGGGAAACATTCAGTGAGCCTTCCGATTTTCCGCCGGCCATTTAATTTTTATACAAATTTCTCGCTGGCGGTGTCTATGGATTGGATGGTGAATGGCCAAACAGGTTTGGACTGGCGCCAACAACTTTATGAACGCCAGGCTGCGGAATTGATTCTTTACGGCCGGGCATTGGGTTTGAGTCACGGCGAAGCCGAGGACGTGTTGCAGGAGACGTTTTTGGCGTTGTTGCGAATGCCGCGGCCACCGCGCGAGCCGGAGCATTATTGTCTGCGCAGTTTCCGGAATCGGGCGTTGAATTATCGCCGCTCGCTCTGGCGCCGGTTGACGCGGGAGTGGGAGTCGCGGCGCTGGTTTGAAAGATCGCCCGAGGAAAGTGCCCTGGAACGGGCGGCCATGTGCTGTCTGGCGGAATTGCCGGTCGAACAACGCGAAGTCATCGTGCTGAAAATCTGGCATGATTGCACGTTTGAAGAAATCGGCGGGCTGTTGGAAATTTCGCCCCATACCGCGGCGGGCCGCTGGCGTTACGGCCTGCAAAAAATCAAACTTCGTCTGGAGGCTATGGATAATGAGCGAGAACGAACTGAAGAGGCTGGAGCATCGGCTGCGTTCCTGGCGGCCGCGCCGGCCATCGCCCGCGCTTGAATGGCGGCTGTTTGGCGTGCCGGCCCGTCTGGCGGCGCAGACGGCGCGGCTGGTCGGCTGGCTGGCGCCGGCAGTGGCGTGTGTGTGGGTGACGTTTTTGTGTCTGAATTCGGGAAACGCCGTCTTTCGCGCAGGGCCGGCGATGTCCCCGGCGGTGATCATTTCCAGCAATGAAAACAATCTGCTTGGCGCATCGGCGTTTACGGAGTGGGGGCAGAATGCGCCGCGACCGGCCATTTTGAAGTGGACAAATTCGGGCAATTCGACTTTTCTAAATGACTTTAAGTCATTGCGCAAGTCAACCAACTGACATTCATGGAAAAATCGAAGGTTCACAAGGACCGGGCGCCCGCGTCCGCCAAATCCTCCTCCGCTGCGGCGCCACCGGCGTCTGTTTCCGGGCGCGTACCGCCGTTGTTTCGAGCCATTGACTGGCTGGTCCTGATCATTTGCTTCGGGGTGGTGTGGGGGGTGTATTTGTTCATGCTGGCGCCGGATTTGACGCTGGAAGATTCGGGCGAGTTGTGCACGGCGTCGTTTTATGCGGGCATTCCCCACCCGCCGGGCTATCCCTTTTGGTCCATTTATTCGTGGCTTTGGACGAAACTGTTGCCGATAGGCAGCGTCACCTGGCGGGTGGAGGTGGGCGAATCGTTCGCGGCGGCCATGGCCTGCGGTCTGGTAGGCTTCATGGTCTCGCGCGGCAGCAGCATGTTGATCGAAGGCATCGAGGAATTGAAATCCATGGACCGGAAATGGGAGAGCGCGATCTGCCTGGTCTGCGGTGTGACGGCGGGGTGGCTGCTGGGCTTCGACAATTTCATGTGGAAGGAGGCGGTGGTCATCAATCGCATCGCGTTGTTCGACGTGCCCTGGCTGATGCTGGTGGCGTTGTGCGTGATGCGCTGGATTTATGCGCCGCACCAGAAGCGTTATCTCTACACAGCCATGTTTTTCTTTGGACTGTGCGCCACCATTCATCAAACGATGCTTTGTGCGGCGATGGGCCTGGAAATCGCCATCGCCGTCACCGATCTCAAACTGGGTCGCACCTTTTTCCTGGGCAACAGCATCGTGTTTCTGGGCGGTGTGATTTTAATGCGATCCGGCTCTATTCCCGGTCTGATCGGACTCAGCCCGGTGTTGTTGACCATTTTCTTTCTGGTGGGTGTGGCGTCCATCGCCGCTTATGTCTGGGCGGCCATCGCCACCCGCGAAAGTTTTCCGGAATTTTGTCGGGACGGGGCGATAACGGGTTTTTTCCTGTTTCTCAGCACCGTGCCCATTGCCGGGTCAGGCGTTGTATTTTTGGCGTTGCTTTCGCTGGCGGCATTTGTGGTGCTGGCGCGCAACACCTGGCAGCAGGAACGCGGCTGGCTGGCGGTGTTGATTTGTCTCCTGCTCTGGATGCTGGGCGTGTCGTTTTATTTTTACGAGCCGATTGCCGGCATGACCGATCCACCCATGCAATGGGGTTATCCGCGCACCGTGGAGGGATTTTTCCATGCCATTTCCCGCGGGCAATATGAAAAGGCCAACCCGACGAACATTATCGCCGACCCCATGCGCTTCCTCATGCAACTGGGTTTGTTGATCAACGGTCTGGCCAATTCGTTCAACTGGGTCTGTCTGTTCCTGGCGCTGGTGCCGTTTCTGTTTTATTTCAAGATGCAGAAACGCGAGCGGTGCTGGCTGATCAGCCTCACCGCCATTTACTTTTTTGTTGGCATTCTGCTGGTCATTCTCATGAATACCACGCCGGACCGGCAGACGGCGGATGAGAATAAGGTGTTTTTCACTGCGTCACACGCGATTGTGGCAGTGTTGATCGGCTACGGCCTGGCGTTATTGTCCGCCTACATGGCCACGCATTACGGCAGCTTTCGTCGGGTGGCGCTGCTGATGGGGCTGGTAACCCTGCTGCCGGCGTTGGTCATGCTTTACGATGGCGTGGGTAAAACGTTTTACGGCGGCATGGGCTCGCTGGATTATCGGCAAACGCTGTTGTTGTTCCTCTTCATGACGGCGGCATTTGTGCTCACGGCGCTGGCGGCGCAATGGTTCCTGAAAACCCGCGCTGCGGGCGGGGAAGCAACCGGCACGGTGGCGGGCCAAAACGATCCGTTGCTATTCTGGGTCTTCACAGCCACGGCGTTCCTCTGTTTGGCGGCTGCGGCGGGACTGGCATTTTTTGGCAAGGACCAGTTGAGCATCCGGCAGGTCTATGAAGCGGTGCCCCGTATTTTGGCGCCGGGCCAATACAGTCTGCCGGTGGTGGCGGGATTGATGGTCGTGGCGGTGGTTGCAGCCTTCATTGGCGGTCTGTTGCTTTATCGCCAGCGGGCGCCAATGGTCATTTCCCTGGGGTTATTCCTGGTCATGCCGTTGTCCTCGGCCGTTTCGCATTGGGCGAAATGCGAACAACGCAACCATTGGTTCGGCTATTGGTTTGGACACGACATGTTCACACCGCCATTTGTCGGGCCGGACGGAAAATTGACTTATAATTCCCAATTGCGCGCCGAAATGATGCGCACCAATAATTTGATCTACCCTGAAATGGCCCGCAATGCCATCATCTTTGGCGGCACCGACCCGGGCCGGTTCTGCCCCACTTACATGATCTTCTGCGAAAGTTTCGTGCCGCCGAAGGATAAACCGATGGACCCCGATTTTGACCGCCGCGACTGCTACCTCATCACCCAAAATGCACTGGCCGACGGCACCTATCTGGACTATCTGCGCGCCCAATACTTCCGCAGCGCCCAACAAGACCCGCCGTTTTTCCGCGAATTCATCAAATACATCGCCGGGCTCCTGCATGTCCAGGACAATTCCCTGGTGCGCTGGTCAGCCAATCTCGCCTATCGCCTGCTTGATGTGCCGCTCACCGAACGTGGCGCCCGAATCGAAGCCCGCTGGCGGAAGGAAGGGGTCTATCCGCCCAAGGAAATTTATATTCCCTCGCCGGAAGACTCGGCAAATTGTTTCCAGGAATACACCGAGGACGTTTATCGCCGTCAGCAGGAAGGCCGGCTGCTGCCTGGCGAAGACGTACAAGTGGATGCCAATGGACGCGTGCAGGTCTCCGGTCAGGTGGCGGTCATGATGATCAACGGCCTCTTGTGCCGCGTCATTTTCGATCACAATCCGAGCAATGAATTTTACGTGGAAGAGAGCTTCCCGCTTGAATGGATGTATCCTTACGAGACCCCCTTCGGCATCATCATGCAAATTCACCGCCATCCGATCGAGACCCTGCCCGAGCTGGTGTTCAAACGCGACCATGAATTCTGGACCCAATACTCCCGGCGGCTCATCGGCAACTGGATTACCTATGACACCACTGTCCAGCAAATCACCAATTTTGTGGAAAAGGTCTATTTGCGGAACGATTACAGCGGTTTCCAGGGCGACCGCAAATTCCTGCGCGACGACGATGCGCAAAAAGCCTTTTCCAAACTGCGCAGTTCTCAAGCCGGGATGTACGCCTGGCGGCTGCGGTTGTTAATGCCCAACGGCGCGACCGATCCCCAATACCTGCGCTATCGCCCCAAGACCGAAGCGGAGATCAAGCAATTGTATGACGAAGCCGACTTTGCCTTCAAACAGGCATTTGCCTTCTGCCCTTACAGCCCGGAGGCCGTTGTCCGCTACGTCAATTTTCTCATCCAGTTCCAGCGCTTTGACGACGCCCTGATGGTCGCCCAAACCTGCCATCAACTGGACCCCTATAATTCCCAAATCAGTGACCTTGTTCACCAAATTCAGGAAATCCAAAAACAGGTTGCCCAGCAAAATGCCTACAACCAGCAAATCACCGCTCGCCTGAAAGAAATGGAAGACGAAGCGCGGCTTCATCCTACTAATTACCAAAACCTCATCCTGCTCGGCAGCGCCTGCTTGCAAATGCAACAGACCGATCGCGCCCTGGGATACTTCAATCAGGCCCTGACCAATCCCTCCATTCCTTACGCCGACGCCGAGCAAGTTGTCCGCTTTTACACTCAAATCTACTCTCAACCCGCCGACCTGCCTAAACTGGAAAGCGTCATTCAGCGTTTGGTCGCCATTGGCCCCGATGTGCCGGAAGCCCGTTACAATCTGGCTGCCATCCAGGCCATGCTCGGCCAAAGCACCGAAGCGCTTGATAATTTACGCATCGCTCTCGAACTGAACGCCGCCCGCCTCAAAACCAACCCCGCCGCTAACGACTTGCTCGGCGAGGCGCGTCAGGACCCGCACTTTAATACCTTGCGCCAAAACCCGGAATTTCAAAAGCTGGTACCGCCCTAACCAGCCACAGAAAATGGTTTCCCTTCCATTCCGCGACGTTGAAAGCTGAGAGATAAATAACTGACTTGCGAGTTCCCTTCCGAATTCGGAAAAGAAACCAGAACACAAGCTCCAGACTACAAAGAAAGAAACGAGCTGAAATATGAGTGTCCCCCAATGAAAATGAGAAACCGAATGACCACATATTGAACCGGCAGGAACATTGGAATCGGATTTACCAAACCAAAGACCCGCAGGATGTAAGTTGGTATCAGCGCCGTCCCGACACATCGTTGGCACTGATTAAAGCCGCGGGTTTGGACCGGGACGCAGGCATCCTTGATGTCGGTGGCGGAACCTCTACGCTGGTTGATTTTCTGCTTGATGCTGGTTACACGCGCCTGGCGGTGCTGGACTGGTCCCGCACGGCGCTCCGCCACAGCCGCTCGCGCCTCGGTCCTCGGGCGGATTTGGTCGAGTGGTTCGAGGCGGACGTAACAACCTTCGAGCCGCCGCGGCGTTTTGGCCTTTGGCACGACCGCGCGGTTTTTCATTTTCTGACAGCGGCCGAAGAACGACGCCGTTATGTTGCCACATTGCGCCGGACACTGGCTCCGGACGGCACGGCGATCATCTCTACATTCGCGCTGGATGGTCCCCCTCAGTGCAGCGGTCTTGAGGTGGTGCGTTACGATGAACAGTCCATTTGTGCGGAGTTGGGCGAGGAATTCCTGCTCCAAGAAAGTCGCCGGGAGACGCACATTACGCCGTGGCAGTCCGAGCAACGATTTATTTATTTTCGTTTCCGCCGGCGCAACACATAACAAATCATCCATGAGAGCAACCTATCGAACTGGTCAACGGAGACATCGCCAGTCGCGGCGTGTATCCCCCCGGAAGAGTTGGCCGGCATGGTGCGGTTGGACCGCACGGCGGCAGCGGCCGGCCGGAAATAGATTTCACGGGGCCCCCGGACCGGTTGATGACAAACCAGACACAAATCGGGCGGACCGTTTCGACCGGTTTTGATCCACTTGCATGGCGATTTCGGCATCCGCTATGATGTCCTTGCTGCCCGGCGGCGCTTGCCATCGGCTGGCTTTTGCTGCGGATATATTATCGTCCCGTCAATCCGGGCGGAAAATTAAACAAGGCGGCGCGCGCGATGTTAACGGACATTGTCTAGGTGCAAAACGGTTTTGTGGCGCTGCGCGGCGCGCTCTGGCTGCTGGTTACGAAGGGTTGGAACTGCATTCGGCACACGGTTATTTGAGCCACGGGTTTCTCTCACCGCTGACGAATTGATTCTGATTATCCACCAACACCTGTTCTCCGGCGTTGAAGCTGGTGGTTTGGGCGCAAGAAAAGCTTCGCCAGCTTTCGCTCAAAGTTTTTCGGAACCCGCCCGGCCCACGCGGCTCATTCACTTTCTCCCTTTGCCTGAAAACGGTCCGGCAAGCCGCGCCTCGGCGCACTCCAAATGGAACGGCGCGTTTTTTTTGTGTCATTGGACCTGATTCATGGTTAAACCATTGCCCGGAAGTGTATGAATTTTGACTTGCTGAATCTTCCGCCGCGGCCGGCGTGGACGGAGATTGACCTGGGGCGGTTGCGCAACAATCTGCGCCGGATCCGTGGCGAGCTGCCGGCGCCGGTCAAACTGCTGGCGGTGGTCAAGGATGAGGCCTACGGGCACGGGGCGTTGGATGTGGCGCGCATTGCGCTCGAAGAAGGCGCGTGGGGCTTTGGCTTGAGCACGTTGGAAGAAGCCATGAGCCTGCGCGACGCCGGCATCAAAGCGCCGCTGCTGCTGCTCGGCGAACGACAGGAGATCGAACTGGAATGGTGCGTGGCGCATGACCTGACGGTTTGCGTGAACGAGCCGCACAATGTTTGCGCCCTGGCGCGTGTGGCGGCGACGTTCGGCAAACAGGTGCCGGTGCATCTGAAAATCAACACCGGCATGAGCCGCTACGGCGTACGCTGGGATGAAGCGTTGCCGTTGATCGAATTGATCCTGGCGCAGAAGAGCCTGCGGCTGGAAGGCGTGATGACGCATTTCGCGCAGTCGGACGAGGCGGACAAGACTTTTGCCCATCTTCAACTCTCGCGTTTTAACGAGATTCTCCGCGCGCTGGAAGAGAAAAAAATTTCCGTTCCCCTGCGGCACACCTGCAACAGCGGCGGCTTTCTGGACCTGCCGCAGGCGCACCTGGACATGGTGCGGGTGGGGATTTTGATTTACGGCGTGTTTCCCTCGCTGGTTTGCCGGCGTATCCCCGGTATCGAACCGGTGATGTCCGTCAAGGCGAAAATTGCGGCTATTCAAAAAGTCCGGCGCGGCGAAGTGGTGGGTTACGGGATGCGTTACACCGCGCCGAGCGACCGGCGCATTGCCGTGCTGCCGATTGGTTACGGCGATGGTTTTCCGCGGGTGCGCAACGAGGGTTGGGTGCTCATTCATGGCCGGCGGGCGCCCATTGTCGGGGGCATCGCCATGGACGCCCTGATGGTGGACATCACCGATATTCCCCAGGCCCAAATGTGGGACGAAGCCGTGATCATGGGGCGGCAGGGAACCGAGGAAATCACCGCCCGCGACATCGCCCGCCTGAAAAATTCCGTGACCTATGACGTGCTGACCAACTGGCGGCTCCGGTTGCGCCGGAAAAATGTCAATGAAAACGAATTGAATTCGTCCGGACGCGGCTGAAGCGGAGCCGGAATTGTTTTGCCCGCCGCCCCGGCGGAATTCATATTGACTCCCGGGAAAATGAAACTGCTTTTTTCCGAACAAAATTCCGATTACGAACATTACCAGTTTCCCTACGCCGTCTGGGCCGTGCCGGAGGCGGGGGAAACGCCGGCGGATGTTTTCAACGCCGGCTTCTTGCCTTCCTCGCGTTACCTGGACCGCTTTTATCTGTGCCGACAGGTGCGGGTCAATTTGGCCAAGTTCAAGCCGTCATCCGAAAACCGCCGCATCCTGCGCAAAGGGAGGGGCATTGAGGTCAAGCTGGTCGCCCGGGCCGACTTCGATTACACGCCGGCGCGCCGCGAATTTTTCAAGACCTATGCCGACATCAAGTTCGGCAAGGACGTGATGACGTTCGAGCGGCTTGACGGACTGTTTTCCGCGCCCATCATTTCGCATCTGCTGGTGTTCACTGACACCGAGGCCGCCAAGGAAGTCGGCGTGGCCACTCTCTATCTGGAAGGCACGTCGCTGGCCTTTTACTACTACGC
Source organism: Verrucomicrobiia bacterium (assembly GCA_035652955.1). Classification (GTDB taxonomy): domain Bacteria; phylum Verrucomicrobiota; class Verrucomicrobiia; order Limisphaerales; family UBA11358; genus UBA11358. The sequence continues at coordinate 34,177 of DASRCU010000092.1, forward strand.
CTTTTACGACCTGAACTATTACGCGCGGAATCTGGGCATGTTTATGATGACCTCCGCGGTGACGTTGTTTGCCGAACGCGGCGTGAGGTTTCTTTACCTGGGCACGTGTTATTCGCGGACGGCGCTGTACAAGACACAATTCGCCGGGGCGGAATTTTTCAACGGTTTCCGCTGGTCGGACAACCTGGAGGAATTGAAATTCATCATCCGCCGCGACGGGAAGGATTTGACGCAGCACCTGCTGGAAACCGACGAATATCGGGAAAAATTTTATCCGGCCGGCCTGGAACGGCTCGCTGCGGCCAGCGCCTTCCAGGTCAAAATCCCATGACGGCGGGCGGCGTACGTTGCGCCGGCGCGCCCGGTGAGCTAGGATGGAATTTGTGAACCGCAAACCGCTCCCTCCGCTGTGGTTGTTGCTGCGTGTCAACGCCCTGCACGCCTGGCGCCGGCTGCTGGGGCTGCGAAACCAGTCGCGGCTGTTGACGGCGGTTATTCTGACCTTCGTCAGCGGTTATCTGGTTCTGTCTTTTGAATTGTTCTACGAGGGGCTGCAATTCATTGCCAAGTTTCCCGGCCTGGGCGCGGCCCTCACGGAACGGCTGCTCTACACCCTCTTTGCGTTTCTGTTCGGACTGCTGCTGTTGAGCAATCTGATCATCAGCTACACCAACTTGTTTCGCAATCGGGAAACGACCTTTCTGCTGGCGCTGCCGGTTTCGACGCAAACCATTTTTCGCTGGAAGTTCATCGAATCGGTGTTGTTGGCGTCGTGGGCGTTTCTGTTTTTGATTGCGCCGTTACTGGTGGCCTATGGCCTGGTGCGCGGCGTGCCGTGGCATTTTTACCTTGCCACGCTGGTGCTGATCGGCGTGTTCATCGTGCTGCCGGGGGTGCTGGGCGCGGCGCTGGCAATTGGAATGGGGCGCTGGCTGGACCGGCGCAGCTTTCAGATAACGCTGCTAGGCGTGGCGCTGGCGTTGCTGGCGGCCGCGGTGTTTTGGTGGAAGACGCCGCCGCTGGACAGCAACGTGCTGGACCGGCGCACGATTGAGGCGCTGGACGCGATGCTGGCCAAGACGCGGTTCACCTTGTTTCCGTTCCTGCCCAGTTTCTGGCTTTCGTCGGCGGTTTTGCAATGGGCGGAAGGCGTGTTGCGGGGGGCGATGTTTTTTGCCCTGGTGCTGTTGAGTCATACCTTGTTTTTCGGCGCGCTGGCTTTGACCCGATTCGGCGGGGTGTTTTACGACACGGCTTCGGCGGTGCAAAGCCGCGCGGCAAACGGTTTCTCCAGCCGCCGCCGGCGCTCCCGAATGAACCTCGCCGGACTCGAAAATTTGTTCAGGATTTTCTTCTGGCTCCAACCTGACACCCGCGCGCTGGCGGTGAAGGATTTGCGGATGTTCTGGCGCGACACCACGCAATGGGGCCAGTCGGTCATGCTGTTCGGTCTGCTGGGCGTTTACGTCATCAACCTGCGCAATTTCACGCATCATTTGAGCAGTCCG